>JAISZB010000024.1 GCA_031269465.1 Clostridiales bacterium
TTAGTACGAAAATACATTTTATGGACATTTGTCCATGCCTCAAATACACAAATGGCTTAATATTTTCATCCTTAGTGGTGAAGCGAAGCTTCATAGGGGTTTATATGAAAAGCAGTATAACTGCCGTTCCAAAGCGAATCCGGCGAAATTATACTTGACAACGCCTCCGCCAAAGCCTTGCGCAAAGCGCAAGACGCGGCGGCGCTTGCCTTGAAGCAAAGAATTATTCTAATGTTCAGCTTTGATGATCGGTTGTTTCATTGGCTTTCACAATGAAATGAGATTAACTTAATGTTGGCATAACAAGGCTTATTTTAAGTATGGCATATGCCTTGAAGGCGGGTCATGACTAAGCATTTTACTGGCTAAAAGCATATAGCGCAATTAAGAGTGACAGCACTAGCTTCACGGCGATCTGGCAACGGGTCATTCTTTCGATTATAGTCAGCACCGCAGCCTTGTCAGATTTCTTCCCTACGGTCGAGTCGATTTCCCAATGGTCGAACTCCTCGCTAGCGTCTACGGCCTCCGAGCGCTCTTCGACGCTCATTCCCAACGCCCTCTTGCTTTGGCGAACCTTCTTGCTTTTGGGCTTGCGCCGAACCTTCAGCGCCAAATCTAATCCTCTTAAGGAAAAAAGCTGAGCTTGAAGCTGCAAAATAAAGAGGCGGCTTTTTGCCATGCACAGGCATTAATTTATACTGATGCTCATAAGAAAGAGCCGAATAGGCATATGCTTAATTATTCAATGTGTAAGTGAACAGCCAAGCCCCAAAATAGGTATGCTGATTTGCGGTCAAATGAGCCTAGTTGGAGTCGGATAGTTCACTTTCGCATTAAATGCCGAAATCATGCCATGCTGTCCTTCAAGACTAAAAATGCATGGTAGACTCTCTTCCCTGAGATCACATTCCTTTGCATCCCGCAGTATTCCACATTAAACTCCACTGCGTCGTCCTGCCATTGATTTTCATGCAGGCACGCAATCTTCAAGCCATTCCATAGGATAAACCCGTCAGAGTACATTATTCCAGAATCATTGGACATGCTCTCAATGGCATTGAATTCGTTCTCGTATAAAAGTTTAATACTGAAAGATCTGCGCGCTAAGGCGCGCTCACAGGCATTCCAAGCAAAAGACGCTATTTTTTGGGCAGTGCATGGATCCATGAGGCCTTCATACGAATCGGAAGCCATTACTATGTAACGATAGATAGCGTATTCTTCCAGATCTGAAGCCTTCAAGAGCTTTTTCACAGCTGCGGAGCGCTTCTTGCCTCTGGGCATTTCTAAAAGAGCTGCGTATTCTGGGCTTTTGCGCATAGAATCATATCGCCGCTTTATTTCAAGCAAGCACAAGTTGTATATTTTCCGTCCTATTTCAAATCGCCCATCCAACAAATCCTCGTCCGATTTCTTCGTCAGAAGCCTCACAATTTTTATGCGGCTGATCATTTATAACCCCTATTCTTTAATCAAAGAATCAGTGTAGATTATATCATGCCCCTTAGGATTAGTCTGTTTATTTTCCTTGGAATGCAATTAAGTAAAATCAGGTTATTCTTGCATGCACATTAAACTGTTGCATCGATTTTCATCAAATGTTACTTTTTAGCTTGACTATCCATTGAGCGGTACGAAATGCCGCCTGCATTTCGAACTCGCTGTATAATCGAGCTAAAAAAGCAGTTTCCTATGAAAATCAGATATATGCTGACGTGCCGATTTTATAGGCTGATCATCCACTGAAATCAGCATAGTTCAGCGGTTTTAAAGCTTGCTCTTTTCAAGGTGCATCCAAGCTTCCGCTTCATTCCACTTGATCTCAAATCCAGTTCCCTTGGAGCAGAAAATTGATGATGATGTATTTTCCGCGTCACGTTCCTTTTCATACCCTATCGAGGCAATTGCGGACTCAGAATTGCAACAGGGAAAAAACCCTAAAAACCTGTTGCTTATCGACCCTGTTCCTTTTGTGAAGGACGCAAGCTCAATAGGATAGTTCATAAGCGTCTCAACCGGCCCCCTTCCTCTCACCAAGGCTCGTCCATGCGCTGGCTCGGGAGGCGAGAATTCTCCCCTAAGCCTTGCAAGATCTGACAACAGGCGGCCCAAATGATCCATATTAACATTCGCCTCAAACTCATAATACGGCTCCAAAAGAATAGACTCCGCCTTTTCCAGCCCTTGGCGGATCGCCCGCCATGAAGCCTCGCGCAAATCCCCTCCGTCAGTATGCTTCAAATGGACCGCTCCGTTTGCAAGTATTACTTTCATATCAGTTACGGAGCTGCCTGTAAGCACTCCTTTGTGATCCCTCGCCAAGACGAAGTGCCGGATGGCGTTTTGGTGCTGCATCGGCAGGCGATCTGCGGAAAGTTCAGAAGCAAAGGCTATTCCTCCTCCTGGATTAGGCTCCAAGCGAAAATGTACCTCAGCATAGTGGCGAAGCGGCTCAAAATGTCCGAATCCCATAACCGGCTTCGCAATCGTCTCTTTATATACGACCTTGAAGTCTCCAAAGCCGATATCCAGCCCATGCCGCGCCAAAGCGGCCTCCCGCAGGACTTCAAGCTGAACTGCGCCCATGGCGCGGATGCTCAGGGAGTTGTTCGCTCTTTCAAATGAAACTTCTATTAGCGGATCCCCAGCCTCATATTTCTTCAGAACTTCAAAGACTGCATCAATCGAAGAGCTTTTTGGATTTACAGACGCTCTTATCGCCGGTTGCAGAGTCGGCGCGGGAAGATCCGGGCAATCGCCGAGGCCCGTTCCAGGGACGGCGCCTGCAAGGCCGACTATCCCGGCTACATCTCCGGACTCAATGCGGGGGACGCAGTAATAGCTTTCTCCGTTGTAGATTCGAATCTCATGTACTTTCTCCAGAAGACCTTTGCATTCCACTTCGTCCTTGACCTTCAAGTTGCCTGAAAGGCATCTTGCAAAGGAAACCCTTGCGCCCTTCGGATCATGAATTACTTTGAACACCCTGCCGGAATAGGCTTCATCCGATCTATAAATCGGCGCGGGCAAAGTCTTGGATATTACTTCTATCATCCGCCCAACTCCGCGCAGCCTTAAAGCGCTGCCTGATAAAGCCAAAACGGCTCCGCCGCTTTTTATAAGCTCAGTCAAAGCCGTTGCCGCTTCAAGCTCACTGATATCTCCGCCAGAGTTTATATAATCTTCTAAAAGCTTGTCGCTGCGATCGCAAATCCATTCGATGAGAGCCTGTGAATTCAAACTGCCAGCTTCCTCAAGAAGAAAAATATCCTGGGAAAGCTTATCTCTCGCATCTATGAGGCAAGCGGACGCATCGGCTCCAGGCTGATCCATCTTATTTAAAAAAAGATATATCGGAATACGCCGTTTTCTCAAAAGCTTGTATAGAGTGAGGGTATGGCTCTGCACGCAATCAACTGCGCTTATTATCAATATGGCGGCATCAAGGACGCTTAAAGCGCGTTCCATCTCCGCAGAGAAATCTACGTGCCCTGGAGTGTCTATCAAGCAAAAATCCCTTCCGTATAAGGAAAATTCTGCCACATCGCTAAAGATCGTTATTCCCCTGCGTTTTTCAACTGCGTCGTGATCCATGGTCGAACTCTCGTGATCAACCCGCCCCAATTCAGGGATTCTCGCCCCCAAATAAAGCAAGGCTTCACAGAATGTAGTTTTTCCGGCATCCACGTGCGCAAACACCCCAATGCATGTTTTCATCTTTATTCGCCGCTTGGCGGCGAAATCCTCCCTTCTGCACTGACTGGCATTGACAGTTCCTTTTTTGGAGCTTGATTATACAGCTATCAGTGGACAGTCAAGCTCCAACATTGGAGCATTTGACTGAATCGAATGTCGAGTAATGGGACGCGCCTTCATTTTCATTTTTCCACAGCAAATCTGCCAAGCTCCATATTGAAGCTTGGCAGAAGGTCATGAAAAAAGTCTTTTGGCAAGAAGCGCGGCGTTAAATAAAAGCGAATCCTTATTCACCACTATCGGCTCTATCCCGGGCATCACCGCTACGCGCCAAGCGAATGAAGCTAAGGATGAGGCTATGAAAATCCAAACGCAAATATTGCTTGTTCTCTCCCATCTCGGGGCTTTGCTTGCTATAATCCGCAAAACTGCGGCAACGGCTCCTGGAATAAGCATCGGGTTCATTTGAAAGCTATCTGAAATCCGTCCTTTGCATAAGAAAACCGCCGCCCTGGTAAGCCCGCATCCAGGGCAGGGGAGACCCAGCACAATTTCCGACGGGCAGGCATATCCGAATAAAAATGTCGTCGTGAAATAATAGGCGCTTAATGCTGCAGCTATAGCAGCAATACTTTTAAGAGTCATCCCGCTTTTGCTTTTCATGCTCTTTTCTCGACTTCATGGCTGCCTCCAAATCCGGAAAGCAGTTCCTCAAAGCGCTGAATGTCTCATCGCTTATGACATGCTCCATTTTGCACGCGTCGTTGCTGGCAGTTTCGCTTGAGACGCCTAAAGCAGTCAATATCTTTGTAAGCCACTCATGTCTTTCATAAATCTTTTCAGCGTTTAAATGGCCTGCTGGAGTGAGTTCTATTTGGTTGTCAGCGCTAATTGTAATTAAGCCGTCTTTCTTCAAAATTCCCATTGCTCGGCTGATGCTAGGCTTGGAATAGCCGAATTCGTTTGCTATGTCAATCGCGCGCACATATCCAGTGCGCTGTTTGAGCAAAAGAATTGTTTCAAGATAATTTTCGCCGGATTCATGAATGGCCATAAAAACACCTTCTTAAAGATTGATAGCGAGTTCAGGCCATGCTTTTCATCAGGCGCCTTCAGCTCGCACTGTCATTTGTCAATTTCCACCGATCCAGGAAATAGAAAACAAGGCTCAGCAACATGCCCACCACCGTTGCAAGCGCCATTCCGGTCAGCTCCACAGAACCAAGTCCTACGGATATGCCTGAAAGCCCTACTACAAATACGACTGAAGTTAAAGATAAGTTTTTTGACTTGCTGTAATCGACTTTCGAGTCAACCAGCAGCCTTATCCCAGAGGAAGCTATCATGCCGTACAGGAGAAAGCTGACTCCGCCCATGACAGGCCCCGGCACGGTTTGTATGGCCGCTGAAATTTTTCCAACAAACGCTATCAATATAGACAAAACAGCGGCGCCTCCTATGACCCAGACGCTGTATACCTTGGTTATTGCCATGACGCCGATGTTTTCTCCGTATGTTGTAGTCGGAACTGAACCGACAAGCCCGGATATGGCTGTGGATAGGCCGTCTCCGAGCAAGGTTCTGTGAAGTCCCGGTTCTTTGATTATGTCTCTGCCGACAACCTGAGATGTGACGAGCTGGTGGCCTATATGCTCTGAGAGTACAACAAGCGTTGCTGGCAGTATTATCATTATAGCGCTAAAATCAAACAGAGGCAATTGGAAGTTGGGCATAGCCAGGACAGATGCATTGGATATGGCGCTGAAATCTATAATCCCTAGGCAGATGGCAGTCAGATACCCAACTATGATTGCCATCAGAATAGGTATGACTCCCAGGAATTTTCTAAAGACTACTGAGCCGAAGACCGCGACGCCGAGCGTCACAAGAAAAACTGCTGCGTTTTTGGGATCTATGCCTGCGCCGTCAGCTGGAATCATGCCGCCTGTAGATGCGGCGGTTCCAGATAATTCAAGTCCTATCAGGGCGATTACGGGACCCATCGCAGCTGGGGGAAGCACAATGTCTATCCATTTTGAGCCGAACTTCTTGATTATCAAGGCGAAAACGCAAAACAGAAGACCCGAGACCGCGAATCCAGCTGTTGCGTACCTGTATCCGAGAGATGGATTTCCAATTATTATGAGGGTAGGCGTGATGAAAGCAAAGCTTGAACCGAGAAATGCCGGGGCTTTCCCTTTTGTAAGGAAGATATAGAGCAGAGTGCCAATCCCGTTCATAAACAGGACTACGGACGGGTTGATTCCGAAGATGCTTGGCACTAGGACAGATGCTCCAAACATCGCAAAGAGATGCTGGAGGCTCAAAGGAATAGCTTCGCCTAAAGGCGGACGTTCTTCTACCTGGATTACTCGTCTCATCGTAACCTCTCCTTTTGCTTTGTCGTCTGTTGAATCGCTTTTATTTCTCTGCGATTCCGCTGACATTTATTTTAACTGAGAAAAGCATCGAATTCAACTATCTTGAAAGATATTCCTTCGCATTGTCAAAATATATGTTTTCCAGTTGCGAATATGCCGATGCGCACTAATAATAAACTTAAGCAGTTCAAAACTCAAGGAGAGCGGCGCGCTGCTAATCAATTGAGACATGCGCCTCTTCGCCATTTCCGAGATCCCTTGTCGGAGATTATGCGACTGGGTTTAAACTTTATTGGCTAAATGCCAAGGCAAAAAGCAGCATATTTGCCAGAAAAAACAGGCATGCTCTCACAGCTTTCCACAGACCGCCACTGCGGAGGCTATCAAGCGTCCATCTACTGTCGTTTGAGAATTTTAGGGTTTCGCAATGTTTTACATGCATGGCAGCCTTGAGAAGGCGCCAATCAGGCAAGCTGGCTTGGCTTGAATTCTGTTGCGGGGGAGGCCGCGCAAAATCATGCAGGCAAAGTTTCTATAGGTGCATGTTTTCGAATGGATGGATTTTGAGGATTTAATTGCACAGCGCCACCTCCATTTTGACTTCAAGGAATCTTTGAGTTTACTGGCGTTCAAGTTTCTGTGGAGAATCAATGAATGCACGTATAGATTTCACATTCGCCAAAAAACTGAAGATCCTTGCTTGAATATATTCAAGTCCTGCAGTTCTTCGAGAGATGTCGGGGCGCTGGCTCTTTTTTGGAAAAAATTCTTTAATATGAGGCGTCAGTGGACGAGTCTCAGCGGATAATCGCCCTGGACGAAGCGCATGCGCCGGGCGCCTTATAATCCTTGGCCTTTGAGATTCCTGCAATTTAAGCTATAGCGGAATTCATCAAGGCATCTTTAACGGATGCCTGCAACCATGGCCTGGGAATGCGCCGTTGATGAAAGCTTCAGCGTTAGATGCCGCAACACGCAGGCGCTTTAAATTTTCATGTTTAGCTATATTAATCTTCATAACCAAGCTTCCAATAGGAGCATTTGGCTGCAAGCTGGCAAATTATGCCGAATTTAGATGTTTAAGCGCGGAACATGCCTTCAAGATTTATGATGCCTTACGCTTCTTGTATCAGGAGCTGACACGACGCTCAAAGTAGCAAATAATGGATAATTAGAGGCATGCTATTCGACCGAGAATATAAATATAGCATCCTATGCCAACTTTGTTCTGCTGATACATGATGACTTCAAATTTTTAATGCTTTTTCCTCTTTGCATAGTGACATCATCAGCGTAATGTGCTATAATATTCCAAACAAAAGCTTACGCAAACGCATAATTGACTCTTTTGCTGCTATTATTGCTAAGAAATTGCGAAAAATTTTCCTTGCAGTTAAAGCGAGCGCACATTCACTTCACATGCTTCTTCTACAGCCGCTAATCATACAAAACTTGATGCCGTGACAAAACGCGTTGTTTATACCTATTTGCAGTCAAATGCACCTATTTTGGAGTTCGGTTATCCTTTAGGTTTGTAAAATAATCAAGCTAAAATAGGAACTTTCATATGCGAATCAGTATAGCTGCCTCAAGCGCCGCCTATAATCACAGTATGCATTCTATTGCAAACGCAATAGGGGCATAGTTAATCCACATGCGATGCGCCGCATAATCAAGAATTGCCGCGCATAAGGCGTGCGAAGCTCGGCAAACTACAGTTTGCGGCATTTTGTCAAATGCGCGGGAAGCCTATTCTTCAGACTTGCACACATCTTCGTTCACTAGCCGCACTGCTACACCACGCAAGCGAGAAATTTGCCTAGCCAAAAAAGCTCAAAACAAGCATCAAAACAACTTCTAGTATATGATTATCTATATTGCTTTATTTTTCGACTTCTGTTTTTCGGCGTCAGAAAACTGCAGTCGTAATTTGACGAATAACAACGATATATGTTCATCTCAAAAGATTGATTTATAGCCTCATCAGATAGATATTGCATTATAAACATGATAATATTAATAGGAAACAGATTGACTTTAAACATTCGCATGCCGATTTTTTGGAGGTTGCTGTGAAAGAATATGCCGCAATAATTGTAGGAGGAGGCGCTAGCGGCCTCATGGCCGCGTGCACGGCGGCAAGAGTTTTAAAGCGAGTAGCGGTGCTTGAGAGAAAGAATCGGATTGGCAAAAAGATACTGGCGACCGGAAACGGACGTTGCAATTTAACGAACATGAATTGCGGCATTTCCCGCTATCATGGGGAGAATCCCCTGTGGGCGCAAACCGCCCTTGAAAGTTTCGGGCCGAAAGAGGCAGTTGAGTTTTTCGGATCGCTAGGGCTTGTATGCCGTACAGAAGACGAGGGAAGGGTATATCCTTATTGCGGCCAAGCTTCCGCTGTATTGGATGTGCTCAGAAATGAAATTGATCGGCTGCAAGTGGATGTGTTTGAAGCTGATGTTTGCGCCATAGAGCAATCATCCGGATTCTTCCGGATGTCATGCAAAAGCGGAGATTCTTTTTCATCCAAGGCCGCCATAATTGCCGCAGGCGGTTGCGCTTCGCCTTCTCTCGGCTCTGACGGCGGAGGATTCATGCTCCTTTCCTCTCTGGGCCATAAGATAACCCGGCTTTACCCAGTGCTGGCGCCACTTAAGACAAGTCTTCCGGAAGCGAAGAGTTTGCGCGGAATCAGGGCTTTTGGCTCTCTTTCCATTGAGATGGACGGCTGCATAGTTGCAGTTAGGGTAGGGGAGTTGCAGTTCACTGGCTTCGGCTTGTCTGGCATTCCTGCGATGGATGCCTCTGGATATGCCAAAGGCAAGCCATGTACCGCCATTGTGGATCTTTGTCCGGAGATAAGCCTTATAGAGCTAGAAGATGAGCTTAGAATACGAAGAGGGAAGCTGTCTCGATTGAAATCTGAAAAGTTTCTAATAGGATTTCTCAATAGGCTCCTAGGCCTTGCAATCATGAAGATCTCAGGGCTGCAAAATCTGTCGCTTCCTGCGGAATGCATCTCTGACAAGCAGCTATCCCAAATGGCGTCCGTCATCAAAGGCTTTAGATTTCCTATCGCAGCTTCAACCCAGGGTTTATTTAGAGATGCGCAGGCAACTGGGGGCGGGGCGGATTTGGCTCAGTTCAATCCAAGGACAATGGAATCGTCTCTAGTTAAAGGCGTGTACGCTTGCGGGGAGGTGCTTGACATCTATGGAGATTGCGGAGGATTCAACCTGCAGTGGGCATGGTCATCCGGCCATGCGGCCGGATTATCCGCCGCTGAAGCTTTGAAGGGTTCTAGGCGGTAGCCTGAAGAAAAGCTGTTCATCCAGCCAATTTCTCAAACGTACGCCGAGAGCGCAAGTTGCTGTGCTAAAATGATAGTTGCGTTGCAGATTGCTATAAAATGTATTGATACTGTAGAATGCATGCGAATTATAATGAAATGAGTACCTTTTTACAAGAGCAAAAGAATGTACTGACAAATAACTGTAAGCTTTAATATGCCAAAAAAGGCCTATCGAATATTAGGATATTCTGAATATTTATTCTTATATAAGTTGAATATTATTTTATTAGCAATGTTAAAAGTCATTTCTTTAATTATCTGTCTTAATATTGTATTATTCTTAGTGCATTTAATATAGTAAAATGTGTAGTGGCGTTATTGACATCGGTGAAAATAAATTGTATTATAATTATATTGCAAGCAGTGATGAGATCTACGGTTTCTTTTTGTTATGTTTACAGGGGGTGCATACGTTTGAACCGCAGGTTAAGAATAGTTATTATGGTCTGTGGGGTTGTTTTTTTAGGAATATTAGTGATGCTATCCCCTATCTTTAGTATTTCTGATATACAAATAACAGGCAATAACAGGATTTCAAGCGACAGCATACTAGAGTCCTCAGGACTTATTGAGCCTGTTAACATATTTATTTTTAATCGGGGAAAAGCTGAGAAAGAGCTGGCAAAAAACTTGTATTTGCAAGACGTGTCCTTTGAAAAGATATACCCCAGCACTCTGGCGATAAAAGTGCTGGAGAGGCAAATAATAGGATATATTCCATATTTGGATTCATATCTTTGCATTGATGAGAATGGAATGGTTTTGGATGTTTCCGCCTCAATTGACGAGGCGCTTCCGTTGATAGACGGACTCCGCTTTTCAACTTTCACTCTCGGGGAGCATCTGGCTGTTGAAAACAAAGAAGCCTTCAATATAATAATGACGCTTGCAAATCTCTTCGACAAATACGATTTGCAAGAGGAATTCATAAATAAAGTCGATGTCAATGACGTAAATGACATTCACCTGCATATTTACAACATTGACGTAGCTTTCGGCCTTATTTCTGACGCAGACGAAAAGATAAGGACGTTGAAGGCTATAATTCAGGACACGCTTCCTGATTCGCGCAGCGTAAGGGGAACCCTTGACGTAAGGGTGATAGGCAAGCAGTATATTTTAAAGGTTTTGACTTGAGCTTGGAAGATGGTGAGGCGTTCTGGAGACTGACAGGTTTTTTTTCGCTGACGGATGAGGCGCTATGAAATAGCGGCAAGCATTATTTGCATAAATCCCATTTAATTTGGATTTACGTCAAATTCAAGCAACTTTCGCTTTCAAAGCGGCAAAAAATGAATTAGTTCACATTTATCTTTTCGACGACTGGGAGGAATAGATTTTGATTGATATAGATATCGTCCAAGACACCAAGGCGAGAATAAAGGTCATCGGAGTAGGGGGCGGAGGCAACAACGCCGTAGATCGCATGATCCAAGACAACATCCAGTACATAGATTTCATCTCCGTAAACACAGATCACCAGGCTCTTGAAAGATCGAAAGCGCCGGTGCGCATACAGCTTGGAGAAAAGCTGACAAGAGGCCTAGGCGCTGGAGGCAAGCCTGAAGTCGGCCGCAGGGCGGCTGAAGAAACCCGCGATGCAGTAGGCGAAGCTATCGGAACCACAGACATGCTTTTTGTCACAGCCGGGATGGGCGGCGGTACAGGCACTGGAGCGGCGCCTATAATTGCAGGCATTGCGCGAGAAATGGGAATCCTCACAGTTGGAGTTGTAACCAAGCCTTTCGAATTCGAGGGCGTGCCCCGAATGAAAAATGCCATGGAAGGCATAGCTGAATTAAAGAAAAATGTTGACACTCTTGTAATAATACCTAACGAAAAGTTGGTTGACCTTATAGATGACGACACGTCCCTTCAAGATTCATTTAAGAAAGCAGATGAAGTCCTCCGACAGGGAGTTTTGGGAATATCCGATCTCATACTTAAGGACGGGCTTATCAATCTGGACTTTGCGGATGTACGCACCGTCATGTTTGAAAAAGGAATAGCCCATATGGGAGTGGGACGCGCAAGCGGCAAGAATAAAACAGAGCTTGCCGCCGAAATGGCGATCAAGAGCCCGCTTCTTGAGACTACAATAGACGGCGCGAAGAGCGCCATAATCAGCTTTTCCGGCGACTCAACGCTTGGCCTCAAGGATATCAACCAAGCCGCGCGCATCATCCGCGCCGCCATAGACCCTGACGCTGAAATCATTTTCGGAGCAACTATAAGCGAAGACCTTAAAGATGAGGTCATTGTAACAGTCATCGCAACCGGACTGGATGAAAAAGAAACAAAGTTAAAAACAGGCGGAAGGCCGACCCTCAAGCCTCTTCCTCCCCCGGTAATTGACGAAGAGAAGGACAGAGAGCGAGAAAGAGACAGGGATAGGGACAGAGCAAGGCATGAATCCGAGGAGAAGCTTGCAAAGAGCGAAATAAGGCCTCTCAGGGAGTTGGAAGATTTACCGTTTGAACTTCCTATATTCCTTCAGAAAAAACGCTGATTTATGCGCTCTTTCTTGAGTTTCATCCACATAAAGGCGGAAAGCCCGCTCAAGCCTGTCTCAAGCGAACATTGTTGATTATGGTTTATTTGCTTATAAAATGGCTCCATGTTGATGGCAATCAAACTGCGATATGCGCATGCGGTTGACATCAACATGGAGCCATTATCATTTCTGCTATAACGGTAAAACGCAATTGCCCATCTAATATTGGTCGAGTAGGCGGAAGCCTCGTAGCGTCCGCCCCCCGCAGAGACGTGCGGGCGCAATACACGCGCACGGCTCCTCACTTCTCTTTACTGCGCTCGCGCAGCAAGTCCACGTTGATTAAGTGGCACGGCGGCGCGGACGCCATTTTGGGATTTTGGGCCGGCAGCCTGCCTGTCCCGTCCAGTTGCCGCCATCCCGCCGTCTATCCCTGAGCATGGCGAACGATTCCCTCGGGCGGAACCTGAATGCGCGCCGCCCTTTCCTCCCCCGGCAACGCCGGGGGCATCCGACTCCCATGCCGCCTTTCGGCCTTCTCCGCTTGCAGCGCCGCTTCTCGCTTATTCCAGGACTCAACCGCATTCAGGCCTGACGACCGGCTGCCAGCGCTTGAATATCCCCGCTGCTGTGGATGCTCCGCAGCTCGCTGCTGGTGGAGCGGCTGCTCCCTGCCGAACGGGATTTCCAACCGTTTTTGTAGATGACATTGCTCGGTCGCTCAGAGTTAAGAGTTCTCAGCTTTAATTCTGCTGCTTTTAATTTCAACCATGAAACAACAATAGGAAAAAAGAACTGAATGCATTAAAAGAAATCTTAGAACCCAAAAATAGAGATAATTTTGGCTTCTCTAGAGCTTATGTCAAGGACTCTAAACTGTCCTGTAAATCTATTGATTTCGGCTAAACAGGCGAAATAAGAATTATTATTTTACCACGGTGCCACCGTTTAGGTTGCAGGGTATGTTCTGCGTATGCCATTTTCCTTATTGTCTTCGTAGAACCCAAGCCCCTCCTATTCGCCGCCGTCCAGCGAAACTTCGTCAACCAGAAAAAAACCATACTCAAAAAACAGTATATCTTGAGGTCTGATATTACAGGTGGCTCAACTTCTGCCGCGAACGCGGTCATGGGTACGAGCGGCAGGCGCATCCTCAGCGCCGCCATTTTAATGCCGCCGATTCATAACATGCAAGCCTATCTTGAGGAATATACTTTTCGCTTTAACATGAAAAACTCTGTAAAAAAGGATTGCTATTTTATCGTCTTTTGGGAGGATCCAGTCAATACACCGCCTAAAGCATCTAAATCCCCTAAAGCATCTAAATCCCCTAATGCATATTGTTGCTTTTGCATCTCCTGTATGGTATACTCATATCATACAGGAGGGTACAGGAGGGATAAAATGGAATACAAAAAACCACGCAGAAATACTCCCTGGAAAGGACTAGCCGATTTGACTGCCACACAGATATATCTAAAAGACCGTTACACCGCCAGTTACGAAGAACGTCATCAAAAAGTAGCTGATAGTGGCGAGGCGGATATGGTTAACTCTTTTCCGCCTGTCAAATGTCCATTTTGCGGCCTGCTGGACTTTAAGAAAAACGGTCATACGCATAGCGGGGTACAACGCTATAAGTGTGGTGGTTGTGGAAAGACCTTCCTGCCTACAACTGGTACCATTTTTGATGAGCATCGGATTCCAATTAGCGAGTGGGCCGACTATTGCTTGAACTTATTCCGACACGCAGGCGTCACTGCCGATTCATGGAACGATAAAAATGCTTTTGCAACGTCCAGATACTGGCTTCAGAAGCTCTTTCTAACACTCGAAGGAATACAGGACGACATTGTGCTGTCAGGCAAAGTATGGCTTGATGAAACGTTTTATTCCGTACGTTCAGAAGATACAGTACGCAAATACAGCGGTGGCAAACTCGGAGGCCCATCAATATATCAACTCTGCATCGGCGTTGCTACAGACAAGAAAAACAGCGTTATTTTGTTGGAAGGCGCAGGAAAATCTTCGCAAAAGAAAACTCTTGAAACCTTTAGAAGCCACATTGAGCGGGGAGCTCATTTAATCCACGATGATGACAGCTCGCACAATAGATTGATTAAGCAACTTTCGTTGAATAGCACGGTTTATCCTTCTAAATCTTTGAAAGGACTGCCCGACAACGAAAATCCCTTGAATCCTGTCATTCGTGTTCACGCCGTTCTCAAAAACTTCTTTAATTCACATTGTGGATTTAAGCGCGATGATATTCAAGGGTATCTAAATCTCTTTGCTTTTGTTGTAAATCCACCAACTGAATTGTTAGAAAAAGTTGAGCTTGTTATAAAATTAGGATTTCAAAATCCAAAATTACTAAGATACAGAGATTTCTATGGCACCATTACTGAATGAGCAACAATACCCATTGGGGATTTAAACATTAACGGTTTGGTGAAAATGACGAAAGAAGGTACAAGCACCGAGTGAAGGAGATAGCCATGTGTTCATTCGAGTAGCCTGAATAATGGCAACTATTCCGAAGGTTTGCAAAGTGACAGTCATTTTGAATATTTTTGTCATCTACGCTGTCAAATAACACTTATTAATCCATATATATATTATATGGATTAATAAGTGTTTCAAAATTTAAGCGTATGTTCTCTTCAACCTTCGAACTTTTCTGCAATGATTCTATGCTCTTTTGACTGGTAAATAATACAAATAGAGTTGTCGGAACAGTACCTATAATGCACGCAAGAATCCCTTAAGTTGAGTTTACTGAAATCCTCACTTTTTTACAGTTTTGGATTTTATATGTCGAAATGTCGACAGGGCGATTAGATTGAGAGGAGCATTCAATGAAAACATAAAGGAAAAAAATCAGTTTGGTAATACAAGCCAGTCTGAATTATTAGAGGCATTAATTCAAAGTTGCTTATTCTAAGCACCTCTAAAGAGAAGGATCCCATAAATCACAAACTTCAAAGAAATGATTTTTTAGATAAAGCTATGCTTAGAGGAGCAAAAATACAAAAAAGCATTTTAAGAGGTAGTTTAGCATTAACTATTCGTTAAAGCTGTATTTCACGAATAGTTGAACTTATATTCGTACTCCCCTTTTCCATGTGAAATGTTTCTTATAAGATGCTCAAATTTGTAGCCTTTGAGGGTTCTTTGCACTCCAAAACAGCATCATGTCTTCTAATAGTGATGAGCAGCATATTATACAGGCTACTATGGATAATAAGCTCCAAAAAAGGAACATATGATGAAAGCGGTATATCAACTTAATAGTTGTTAATCCTACTCCAAAATAAAGCTTAGCAATGAGCATCCAGTTGCGAAACTGACATGTGACATCTAATATCTGACATAATTTCTTCTTTACATATAGTAATATTTGGTAAATGCATAGAAGACCAAACTGCAAGTTATACTGATTTGGCACGAAAATACATTTTATGGACATTTGTCCATGCCTCAAACACATAATTGACTTAATGTTTTCACTCTTGGCGGTGAAGCGTAGCGTCATAGGGGTTCATATGAAATTACCTTAAAGGAGCATTTGATTTATTATTTGCTTATGAAACTGTCTATAAAGAGGCTTGATTATATTAGTTGGATAATCAAGTCTCTTTATAGGCGCATTAGACTGCAATTTCACACGAATCGCAACTACCACCAATTCAGAAGGTTAATCAGTTGCGTCTCACTTATGTTATAATGAAACAGATTTTACACGGCATGTTTTTTTATGAAACACAATGCCGTAGGCATAAACAGGCACACCCAAAGCATCAAATTCTGAGAGGTATTTCTTCCCCGCTACCTGCTTGACGGACTCATCCAATAGCGCTTCAATGCCGTCAGCGCAAGATGCATATTTGTATTCCATCAATACGCCGTGGAAACCTTCCTTCAAAGGAAACAAAGCAATGTCGAAACGTCCCTCGCCTGACTCCCTATTTGAGCGCACTGCATACCCCTCATAGCAGAAAGCTGTTAGCGCAAGCATGAAGCCATGATAGAAAGATTCATTGCCGTCATAGAAGCTGCCAGATACAAGCAGATATTTGTTAAGAAGAGCTTCCAGCTCATCTGCTTGTCCGCTTGTCATAGCAACAGATATATCCCTTACCAAATCTCCTAAGTCCAGATCATTAAGCCATTGGGCAATTAAGTCGAGGAAGCATCCTCTGATCTCATGATTTGGTATGGAAACAACTGAATAAAACCCGTTCCTGCCCAATGATGATGCACTGGATGAGGTCTTCAGATACCCAGATGCCGCTAGCAGAGAATACAGAGACGAGGGGTTTTTGAATACATCTTTGAATGTGATGAAGACAGAGGTGTACTTGGTCAATGATCCTCCTGACATCAACGTATCAAGTTCATCCAAAGTCCTCCTAGAAGAATATTTCAAGAGAGAGCCGATCAAGGCGTTTTCGCTGGTGTTGGCCCAATATGGCGCCAATTTCCTATTTTTGAGGAAATTCATGATGCTCCATGGATTGTATATCTGTATGCCTCCAAAGTTATATCCGTTGTACCAGCTTCTTATTTCGCTCATCTGTTCATAGACCCCAAATTCCTTCGCTGCTGCGCAGACTTCTGAATCGGTGAAGCCGAAGGAGGATGCAAATAATTCGCTGAAAGTATCGCAGACAGTAACATTATTCAATTCGCTAAAAATGCTTTCCTTAGCAATGCGGAGTATTCCCGTCAAACATGCGAATTGAAGCGATTCATTGCCTTTGAGCGCTTCAGTCAGGAAGCTTCTCATAAAATTGACTGCCTCGTCATAATACCCGCAATTTGTTGCTGCGATAAGAGGAGTATCGTACTCATCTATAAGAACAACTGCCCGTTTTCCGTAATAGCGGTGAAGCCATTTAGATAAATTTTTCAGGCTAGACTCTAATTGGGATTGTACCGCATTCATGCTGAATACGGCAGAGAACATCTCCTGCTCTGTCGCATTCAATATGCCTTCAGTGAGCAGAAAATCATAATTGCTGTATGCCTCGTACATCACAACAGCTATTTTATCCAGCATATCCTCTTTGTTTGTCTTTCCGGCGTCTTTTAGGGTGATAAAAATGACAGGATACTGCCCTTGATGAGGCCTCACCGCCTCATTGCCCCAGATCTTGAGTTTGTGGAACAGCCTGCCCTTGCTTTCAGAATCCTTGGCGTTTGAAAAAAAATCCCTCAACATCTTCATATTCATCGTTTTTCCAAAACGCCTAGGCCTGGTGATCAAATATACATCAGCTGTATCGATGAATGATCCTATCATCTCCGTTTTGTCAATGTAGGCATACCCTTCCGACAGCAAGCGGCTGAACTCATCTGTGCCCAAAGTTACCTTCCTATTCATTGTGACAATAGCCGCATATGCACTGCTGGCAACGGCGTCCTCCAATCGTCTAAAAAAGCTTATGAAGCATTTCTATTTTTTAACTAATATGCAGCCTAGTATTCTACTCGCTTAACCGTCTCTATATTCTCAAAGCTAATTGCTTGGATTTAGGCACTGTCTTTTATCGCTAAATATGCAGTCATCAAAGCACCTCGTCCGCATCATTATACTATAGGCCTCTAGAAATCGCAAGAAATAAGGCGTTAGGGCGTTAGAGACAGAGAATGCTTTAAACATTCGGTTACTTGCGTTATAAAACTGAAGAACCTACATAAATGATTATTGCAAATATCCAGTATTCTCTCATACTCGAAAAAGTTATGAGAATCAATCGCTATTTATAAATGTAAATTATCTCGGCTTGTAATTATTAGCATAAATTTGGCCGGTCTTCATGTTACAAAAATGTCATGAAAAGCTGTATGATATCATGGTATAATAATTAAGTAACAGTCATTATTTTTTAACAACTTAAAATATCCAATGAAAAAACGTTTTTGTTTAATTCCTATTTTCTTCATAAAGAGTTCATTTAGAAATTTTATCTCTAAACACGTTTTTGCATCTATGTTATTAGTATTAAGTCTCACTTATAAAACCAATCTTATTTTAGATCATTAATGAAAGCATCATATTTGTGTTGCAATAAAAATATATTTGTTATGAAGGGAGAAAATAATAATGACCATTTACATAGATGCCGACGGGTGTCCCGTCGTTGACATAACTATAAAAATAGCTAATATGTACAACATAGACTGTGTCATATACTGCGATACTTCGCATTTCTTCGATCGCGACGGCGCTGAGACGGTTACAGTCTCAAAGGGCGCTGACAGCGTAGATTTTGCGATAGTGAACCGAGTCCACCCTGGAGACATAGTAGTAACTCAGGATTACGGACTTGCAGCCATGTGCATCGTGAGAATGGCTGCAACCATATCTCAAAATGGATTGATCTACGATGAGACCAATATTGACCATCTTCTGCTAAGAAGATACGCCGCGAAAAAGATACGCCTGTCTGGGGGGCGCTTCAATGGGTCGGCCAAACGGACAAATGACCAGGACAAAGCTTTTGAATACACGCTGATGAAGCTTTTGGAAGATAAAATAAATGCATAGACATACTGATATGCATCAGATAGTACAGATTTTTCAGATTGATTATCCGCTATTCAAGACGTCTAATCAATCTGAAAAATCTGCACTTTACGCCTATAATCTCTTTTATTCAGATTAAAATAGTCAAGAGTTCTATTCTATCCATCAGCTTCATGTTTTTGAGGGGTTGCTGAGTTTAAAACCAATAGTTTTATTCCTAAAGTTGCATCTTATTTTGAGGATTGACTGTACAGTCAATCTCCAAAATAAGAGCATTTGAGCAAATCTGTATGAATATAGGCTTCAATAAGGGTATACAAACTTCTCAGCGGCAAGACTCCATATTTGATTATCAACCGGCCACGAAGAGCAACCAAGTTCCGAAGCCGTCTGCTTCAAAAACCTTAAGAAAACTCCTACCACATCCTCTCCTGTTTGAATTTCTCTAATCACCAAGTTGCTCCAATGAGGAGCCTCTTTGTACAATCCAGACTTCTTCAATTGAACGCACGCTTTTTCTATATCGTATTTTATTCTCCTTGCCACTGGGAAAACCCCTTTTGCTCCTACTCTGATTAGAGAGTAATGAGCCCTTGGATCCATATTCAGGGAAACTCCGCATGAGCCGGGGTTTACATGAACAGCATCATTGAAAACAAGCATCCATGGCAGGTGATTATGTCCAAAGGCGTTTATTCCTGGAGGGTATTCAGATAGCTTTCGCACTGAGCCTGGATCGCACAGGATCTTTCTTCGCGTTTCAAAGAACAACTCAATCTCTCTAGCCGGTCTGGTCTTCATTCGCTTTAGAAAGTCTATGGAGTGCAGAAGCTCGAATCTAGGCTGTCCTGATATGAAAAATTCTGAAGAATGCTCCAACTTGATTTCAAAGTGCTCGGTTTTATGCAACTTGGCAGTCGGGAGAGTTTCTAAGAAATTTAGATTCTCCAGCGATAACTCTTTGAAGTTCCAATAAATAGGAGCATATTGCTCATAGTTCCATTTGGATTGGTCTTCCAACCTTATTCCCAGCATGTAGTCTTCTTTATTCCCTCTTATCATTGTGACATTGGGAAGAGATCTTATTGTCTCTACGACATCATTCGGCCATGGAAAGTCTTGAATATAGTCTCCTAAGAAAAAATATCCGTCAACGCCCCATAAGGCGGCATCATCCAGCACAGCTTTCAGAGCCACGAGATTCCCGTGTATGTCGGATATGAGAGCATAGGTGGCCTTAAAGCCGTCTGAATAGCGCAATTGAATCATCCTTTCGCACCCGAAATGGCTCCTAGAAGAAACTTCACACTCAAGCATCACATCAGGAAGTTTAGCTTAATATAAGAATTTCCTCCACAAATGGCATGGTCTGCTGCTTTCCTATTGCATTGACAACTATACTGATTTTCATAGTAAACTGCCTTTTTTAGAGCTTGATTATACAGCAAGCGCGATTGATATCAGCATTTCGCACCGCTCAATGAATCAATCTCCAAAAAATGAATATTTGGTGAAAATCGGTATATTATTATATGCCGATTTTCGTACCCTTGTTCTGCTTAAATGCATTAAGGACGCATGCAAAGATATCTTTAGCTGGTTCCATCAAATAAACAGCCTTTAAAGCTGCTTGTAAAAACTGAATTGCCATATGGATTTCGGAAGCATCCTGAGACTTGATTTTTAATCACCTCCCCTAACCTTCTCTATTCCATTATCGACCGGATCATCAGTTTTTTCATTCTCTCGGGATTGATCAAAGGAGAGGCCGGCAAGCCATGCCAGCCTCTCCTTTGATGTTTGCTTAATTTTAGAAGAGTTGAGCTGATTAGAATTATACTGCAAAGCTATTAATTGATCAACTTCATTCTGAAATAGATTTTAACTGATTTGCGGTGAATGTTCCTTTTTGGAACATAGATAAAGGCCTCATTTATTTTGGAGGAAGGCGGCTGGAGAAAGGAGAGCATTGGCATCGCCGCCATCTCGCATTTGATTCATCTCGCAAACCCGGCGGAAACGATAAGGTTTCATCTGGAGCGAATAGATTAATTTGATTTGGCGAAGTTATTGAGATTTTTTGGTATGGGGGGATGCTATCAAGCTCGAAAACAAGCAGTTTCATATACAAATCTGTATATATGCTGCGATCATCAGTACCGATTTCTAGAACTCTCGCCGCAGTCCGCTCTTTTTTGAGGAGGCTAATAATGGGGGCTTATCTATCCTGAATTGCAAATTGACCTTAAACGCACTGCGAGCCTTCATGCGTAGGAAAGTCCGACTGCGCTCGAAATTTACGCGGGCAACCGAAAATCCTCCACAATATGGGTGAATGCCTCCGACGCAACCAGCGTTGGCAGGGAGACCGCTTTATATCTGCGAAACCTGATCGACGGCGCCGAGAACAGGCGCAGGACTGAAATCCTTAACCGAATGTGCCAGAAAGTCGGACGTCAAACTGGCGCCGCGAAGATAGCGCAAAGTTCACCCATATCTCCTGAAAAACTCAAGCATAGAGCTCGCAAGCCAGGTCGGCAGATGGTCGAGATATGCGTCAAGCCGAGAAATAAGCGTCGAGACGGAGATGGTATTTGTTCTGGAAACTGCGAAAACGCCATCGAAACCTACCGCCTGCGGCAAGAGGATGTTGCTGGCGCCCGGTGAAATTTTATCGGCTTTCCCAGCCACTATTGCTTTTCCTGTCCCAAAGCGCTACAATCCCTGTGATGGCAATCGTTTTTTGGCTGTCGCGACGTGCTGCGGCGCAGAACGGCAAGCAATCCGAAACGGTACATTTGCAGGAGCGCATTTTGTATATATAACGGAGGTGCGCATTTTTTAGATGAGATTCGACGTGATACAGGAGGGCTTTATTCTTGATGTGCTGAGGTTCTATACGCCGATAAAGAGCTTCTATCGCCAAAACCGTGTCCTGCGGATCCGCAGGTTGATAAGAAAAAGGCGTAGAAGAAGCTCCGCAAATATGTTGAGAGCTAAGAATATCTGATAAATACGAAAGCAAATATTATGGTTGAGCATTTTCACGAGCAGGTTATCGCGAAAGGCAAAGTCGGCTGCAAAGCTCGCTCAATGGTCGTCACAAGCAGTAATCTGCGGTCGATTAAACCTTAAAGTCGCGGAACTCGATAAGCCCGATCCGATATTGGACGAGTGTGCCAACCTGTATAAAGAGCTTGAGATAGACGCTCAAATCTCGTTTAGGTCCTCAGCAAAAGGGCTTGTTCGCACATACTGATTTTTAGGAGCAATCCTGCCATACGGGAATCCTGAATGGGAAAAGCTCTCTATCTTTATGAACTTACTCCTGCCTAAGAACCTGTTAAGGATCTATTATCGACATATTAAGTTAAATAATATAATAATATCTTCTCGCCAAAATCCGATAAAAACGGGTCTTTAATCTTAAGCGGGGTTAACTCAGCGTCCATTTCATTATAAGTGGATTTCACAACAAGTGGAATAGGAGGCGAACCAGAACTAGATCTGCTATCAAACATATTGAGTCCATCTAATGACCATTTCGGAAATATCGTCCGAAAGGATGCGGACAATGTTCTCAGACAAATTGCCTTGATATCCGATATGGTATCAAAGGACCAGACATATCTGAACGCAATGCGTAACGTTGATAAGCAAGAAGCCCGAACAGAAAGCAACCGGGTTTTGCAATCCGTGATTTTCAGCATTATGGCTGACAATATGGAGCTGTTCAAGCAGTACAACGATAATCCGGCATTTAAGATGCGGCTGTCCGACATGGTGTTCACTACAACCTATTCTCCCGAGTATTCCTCCGCAACTGCTTAAAGTCTCCGAGGAGTCAAAACAATATAAGACAAACGCGGAAGTTGAATAGGAGCAAATACAACCTTACAGAGGCGGTGAATCAATGAAATGCATTTTGGTTGGCATACCAAACGCAGGAAAATCTACACTCGGCAGGCGAGCCGCTGACGAGTTGGGTCTGCCGTTTTATGATACAGACGAACTCGCAGTTGAGAGAATGAACCCTCAAAGTATATTCGATATGTTTCGCCCATCTTTTTTCCAGAGAGCGATTTATGAACAAGTAAATGCGCTAATTGAGCTTTCGCATACCGACGAGAGCGCAATTATTGCTACAGGAGCGCCACTCCTGTCTGACGCAGGGTGTGCAGACATTTTGCCGAAGATCGGCGTGGTAATACACGTTAGGCGCAGCGTTGATTCCGCTCGCAACGACGCTATCCAACGCGGCGGATTAACTCTGGTCAGCGTAGGCGATGACGGCAACGCACTCAAGGGAAGTGAAATCAACTTGAGTGCAAGAGCGGTTGAGGAGTATGCGTCAGACCTGCCTCTGCTTGAGAAAATTTCTGATTTCACTCTCGATAACGATGGAGATATTAACAGCGGCACAGATAAATTGGTCGCGCTGATTAGGTCTATATGTAAAATGCAAAAAAGAGATGTTGAATATGAAGATATTTGAAATGTACCGCGACGGGCGGTTAATTCGGTTTTATCTCTGCGAGGACTCGTTATCTGACTTTTACTGTGGTGATTGGGACGACACCCCGAATGAAAGCAATGCGGGAACTGCATACGACGAGTGAGTCTGACAACGATATAACAGCGGAATCAATTGTGATATGCAAAAAGCTCGTTTCGCTTCGCTGCTCTTGATCAGTTTTATAATTATATCATGGAATCATAGTACAGGCAAATGTATTTCCATTCAAAGGAAAGGTGAATATTCAATAGCTTGATTATGTTATTGAATGCATATATGCCTCTTGGGATGTCCCTATCAAATTCATCCGAGGATTAAGAAATAAAAAATTGCAGAAATAAGGGGAACTGTTCCGACAACTCTATTTGCATTATTCACCAGTCAAAAGAGCATAAAATTCTTGCAGAAAAGTTCAAAATTGAAGAGAATATATTTTTAAATTTGCAAAACTTATCAATGAATTTATATAATTCTTAGATGATGTATATGTTTTAATAAATTAAATGATTAAAGACAAAATTATTCAAAATGACAGTCACTTTGCAAACCGTCGGAATAGCTTTAAATAAGGTACCCAAATTATGGTTCTGTTGTATTATAATTTTAGATCTATTAATAGTAAGAAAAGGTTGATAGATTTATTTTAAGTTTATTTATCTAGTGCTGCAGCTCTTAATTGCGCAACATGCTTTTAGCCTGTAAAATGCTTAGTTATAGCCAAATATGACTGTAGCGCATTTAAGACTGTCTGCACTATGGTATTGGGATGTCACATCAAAGGATACAAAATAGCATTCAATATTAATTTCAAGAATCATTAGAGCTTCATTTAAAGAGCCTCCTTTACGCAATTAAAAGCAATGGATGCTTGAATTTCCGATGACTCCAAAGAGTATCCCAAGGCTCTAGAGTATAGCCATGCGTCATGAAGCTTTCTAAGCTCTGTCTTATATGAGGAAGTGGATATTTGTGTTAAAATTGTTTGAGGTAACAGGTTTTAAAAATCTAGAAAATAAACTACGCCTTGATTTTTCCGATGTGCACAGCTATACGTTTAATGATGCTTGCATATCTGGAGGATTGCTTAAAAACATCATCGTTTATGGTAAAAACGCTGAGGGGAAAACTAACCTTGGCATTGCGTTATTTGATATTGCTCTTCATCTGACATCTTATCATAAGCCATATATTTTCGACGATCATTTTTATTTAAACGCGAACAACCTTATGCCTTATGTGGAATTTCATTACGTCTTCGAGTTTTCAACTAAGAAAGTTGATTATCTTTATCGCAAAGATAAAAATCAAACTCTTATTTATGAAGCTGTTTCAATTGATGATGTATTGCTCTTTGCATTTGACTATCTGGATCAGCAAAAAAGCAACTTAATTGGCCTCAAAAAACTGTTGCCTTTATTGAATCTGGAGTTTAGAGGTAAAGTTTCACTATTGAGATACGCTGTCGTTAATTCCATACTTCCAGAGGATCATCCTCTTTACCTAATGTATAGGTTCGTTTCCAGAATGCTCTGGTTTCAAGGCTCTGATCTTGCTAGATTTAATTATATGGGGTATACGGAAGACACGGATAATTACGAACAATTTGTAATCAACTATAAACTATTGGAAGAATTTGAGAGCTTTATCCATCAAGCTGGAATACAAAAACACATTGTTGAAAAAAAGCAAGAGTATGGGTTAAAGTATCTTTATTTTGATGAACAGGTTCCATTGCCGTTTTTTAAAGTCGCATCCAATGGAACTTTAGCATTGCATACCTTTTTCTATTGGTATAAATCAGCAGTTGAATTATCTTTGTTGTTTATTGATGACTTCGACGCGTTTTATCATTTTGAATTTGCGGAAACTATTGTGAAGATATTGGAAAAATCAAATTTTCAGACTATTCTTACATCCCATAATACTAATCTATTATCTAACCGAATTTTGAGGCCAGACTGCTATTTCATCTTATCCCAAGGAAAGTTGACCTCTTTTGCAAACTCAACTGATCGAACTCTACAGGAAAGCCATGATATTGAGAATCTATATATTAGCGGTGAATTCGATGCCTATGAATAAACAAAAGAAAATGCTTATAACTGACTGAAGGGCAAAAAACTTACCCTTTTTGATGAGACGGTTGCTTGATATTTACGAATTTAGAGAGAAATATCAACTTGTTTCGTATAATACTAATATATACACCCTATATAAAGAAATGTTTGTAATAATATTCCCGAAAGTACAGATTTGAAATTACTGTTGCGAAAACGTGAAAAAGATGAGAAAGTGAAAGAGATCTTTGATCGGTTTATACAGATGTCTTATTGATTTTTGATCTTGATCCTCATGACAAAGAATATTCGCCTGATAAAATTACTATCATGGTGAAATACTTCAATGAATCCACAAGTAAGACCAAAGGCAAACTTTACATTAACTATCCAATGATTGAGGCATTTTATCACATGAGGTCTATACCCGATCATTTTTTTGAAACTTATGTCGCGACACTGACTGAATTAACGGCAGGCAGATATAAAGAGCGCGTGAATAAAGAAAACCGGAACGGAGACTATCAAAAATTTGCCTCTAACAAAATGGAATGCAGCATTGTAATTCTCCAAAATATAGACAAGGCACGGCGATTGATTGGAACAGAGGCGGAAGGTTTGGCCCTGCCGGAACAATCTGCTATACTCATCGCGCAATTGAAGCAGTTGCATATACATGCGCAGGTCGCTGTTTTGTGTACATGCCCCTTCTTTATCAATGAATACAATCCTGAGTTGATAAGGTTGGATAAACTATGATAAGCGTTCGCAAAAGTGGAAGATCTATAGCGGCGCTCTTTATAATCCGTATATAGGATTCAACCTCCGCCGCTGCTGGTTTTTCTGGTCAGACTATTAATAAAACGTGCTGGCGGGAGGCATGAAACAAAAATATATCGACTCTTGAGCCGCCTATTGCTCGAAGCCATGATGGATTGCCGCGAATGTTATTTCACGGCAATCTGCGGGCTTGTGGCAAGATGATAAAGACCCGCCGAAAAGACAGGCCAGGAATTTCCCGCTCGTCCGGCTTAAGCTAAAATTCTGTAGCTCTTGCGGCTTTATTTTCGAACCCCGCGCACTTAAAGAGGATCCTCCCGAAGATCTCCGCCTACACGGCAACACCTTGATTAAAGTCTTGGTGCGCGCATTAAAGCGTCCATCTTCCTGGTGGAGTGTCCCCTTTCCGAAAGCGAATCCAGACGCCTTTCAGCAGTGCCATCCCACCCGTAGTCGCACGAGCCCCCCTCCAGGCGTCCGAACGCCTCCCTCTGGCGCCTCTGCGGCGTGTAGCTATGCGTTAAACTCGGCACCCCCAATGGGGAAGCGACAGAAGTGTTCGTCAAAGCGCCTAATCAGAGGTTATGCGCAAAATCACTTCATTATTTACAGCGGCCTCCCGTTGGAGCTTATTGATGCAAGCTGTCCTTAACATAGTGAGATAGCCGCCTTTATGCTCTTTACATACTCATATATATGCTCTCCGGCGTCACCGCCATACTCAGCCGCAATTTTCACTATCGCGCTGCCTATGATGACTCCATCAGCTATTTCAGCGACTGACGACGCCTGGCTGGGGGTGTTTATTCCAAATCCCACGGCTACTGGCACCGTTGAATACGACTTGACGGAAGACACAATGGATTTAAGATCGGTTTTTATCTCGCTTCTTATGCCGGTAACTCCCATAGATGACACAATGTATACGAAGCCTTCCGCTTCGGAAGCGATTTTCTTTATCCTGCCTTCAGATGTCGGCGCTACCAAGGAAATAACATCAACGCCGAATCCGGACGAAACGCTTTTTACTTCTACCTGCTCTTCAAATGGAAGATCAGGTATGATTAAGCCATCCACCCCCGCTTTAGCGCATCTATCAAAAAACTCGCCGTACCCGATTCTGTAAACTGGATTCAAGTAAGTCAGAAAAACTATAGGTATTTCGCTTTCCGCTCTTATCTCCTCAACCAGCCCGAAGAGCTTTTTCGGGGTGGCGCCTGATGCCAGGGCCCTCTGGTTGGCTTCCTGAATGACAGTGCCTTCAGCTACCGGATCAGAAAAAGGTATTCCTATCTCTATCAAATCCACGCCGCCCCGAATCATCTGCCTGATGAACTCATGAGTCTTGCCGATTGAGGGATCCCCTCCAGTAATGAAGCCTATGAAAGCCTTTCCACTAGCAAAAGCGTTTTTGATCCTACTCATGCAAATTCACCCCTTTATATCGCGCAATAGCCGCGACATCCTTGTCCCCTCGACCGGAAAGGCAAATTGCGATGATTTCATCCGCACCCATTTCAGGAGCCATCCTCATGGCATGATAAACGGCGTGGGCGCTTTCCAGCGCGCAGATTATCCCTTCAGTCCTGGCCAAATATTCGAAAGCCGAGACCGCTTCCTCATCAGTCACAGGAACATACTCAGCTCTGCCCGAGTCTCTCAGATAAGCATGCTCAGGACCGATGCCAGGGTAGTCCAACCCCGCTGAGATGGAGTAAACAGGGGCTATCTGCCCGTTTTCGTCCTGGCAGAAGTATGATTTCATACCGTGAAATACCCCTATTTCCCCCTTTGCCATTGTAGCCGCATGCTTTCCGGTATCAACACCAAGCCCCGCGGCTTCACATCCGATAAGCCTCACATCGGCGTCAGGAATGAACTCATGGAACATCCCCATGGCATTGCTTCCGCCTCCCACGCAGGCAAGAACCGCATTCGGGAGCTTTCCTTCCTGTTCGAGCAATTGGCTTCTGGCTTCCCTTCCTATAATGCTTTGAAAGTCTCTGACCATTGACGGAAACGGATGCGGGCCCATTACCGATCCCAACACATAATGCGTGTCATGCACTCTTCCCGCCCATTCCCGCATAGTCTCATTCACGGCATCCTTAAGCGTCATGGTTCCCGATGAGACTGCGTTCACCTTTGCGCCGAGAAGCTCCATGCGGTAAACATTTAAAGCCTGGCGCTCCGTATCCTCTTTGCCCATGAATATCTCGCATGAAAGCCCCATGAGCGCCGCTGCGGTAGCTGTCGCCACGCCGTGCTGCCCTGCGCCCGTCTCAGCGATGATCCTGGTTTTTCCCATGCGCTTGGCTAAAAGCGTCTGCCCCAGGCAGTTGTTGATCTTATGGGAACCAGTATGGTTCAGATCTTCACGCTTGAGGTAGATCTTTGCGCCGCCTAGATCTTTAGTCATTTTTTCCGCAAAGTACATAATGGACGGCCTTCCCGCATACTCGGCAAATAGCGCTCGCAGCTCCTCCAAAAAGCCGGAATCCGTTTTATAAAACTCATAGGCCTTCTCAAGGTTTATAAGTTCATTCATCAACGTCTCCGGGATATACTGCCCTCCAAACACTCCAAATCTTCCCTTGCCCATATATTCCGCGCCTTCCGCAATTATTTGGAGGATTCGCTTCCCTCCATCAAGTTAATTCCCCTCCACTCGGCCATAATGATTTGCAACCAAAAGTTCCGATTTTGAGGTCTGATTATGCAATGAGCGCGATTGATATCGGCATTTCGCACCTTGAAAACGGCTAATCTGACCCCAAAATAGGCGCAGCAAATCAGTATATACCGCTTTTCATCAAATGTTCCTTTTTTGCAGCTTGATTATCCATTGAAAGGCGCGAAATGCATTTAGCACTCGCTGTATAATCAAGCTCCAAAAAAGGCAGTTTTATATGAAAAGCAGTATAAATGCCTAGCTCATGGACGGCTTGGATGCGAATTGAAAGCTTCTCGCTCTTCTTACGATCTCCTTCATTTTATCGAGATCTTTAACCCCTTCCGACTCCGCACCTGAACTTAAATCTATCCCAAATGGATTAAGGGCGCAAGCGCTCTCCACATTTTCCAAGCCGATCCCGCCTGCAATGAAATAAGGCCTGTCTAAGCCGCCAATCAGCTTCCAATCAAACGCCCTGCCTGATCCGCCTGAACCTCCGTCAAAAAGCAGGTATTCGGCGCAGCTGCTGAGCGCCTTTTCAATGCAGCCGGCCGTTTTGACGCTTACCGCCTTTATTGCGGGAATGCCGCAGGCGCGTTTCAATTCCATAATATAATCCTCGCTCTCTTCTCCGTGCAGCTGAGCGATATCTATGACTCCGCCTTTATAAAGGCTTATAATCTCCTCCAAGGCTGCCTGAGCAAACACGCCGACAACCTCTATGCCTTTTTTCAAATCGCCCCTATGCTTTCGAGCAAAGCCATATGATACGCGCCTTTTGCCTTTGGCAAAGACAAACCCGATGAAATCAGGGTTCGCTTCATTTGCATAGCCTATATCCTCCTCACGGAAAAGACCGCATATTTTTACCTTAATCACATTTGCCCTCCTTAAGCTCGCGAAGGCTCCCCCTCCTATCCGGCGCCTTCATCAAAGCCTCCCCAACCAAAACAGCATCCATGCCAATCTGCGACATGGCCAAAATATCTTCCCTGGTTTTCACGCCGCTTTCAGAAACCGCCAGGACTCCGCTTGGAATCAAGTCTCTCAAGCGCGCGCTCGTATTCATATCCACTGCAAACGTTTTAAGATCCCTATTATTGACTCCGATTATCCTTGAACCTGCAGATGCGGCAAGCCTCGCTTCATCCTCTGAATGAACCTCTACAAGGGACGACAGCCCCAGCGAGTCGGCAACCTGAATGAACGCTGCCAAGTCTTTTTCTCCAAGCAAGGAGCATATCAAAAGAACTGCGGATGCTCCCAGAGTCTTCGCTTCATATATCTGCCAAACATCTATGATGAAGTCTTTTCTCAGCACAGGCAGAGAAACGGCTGCGGCTGTTTCCCTCAGATATTCATTATTGCCCAGGAAAAATTCCGGTTCTGTCAATACTGATATGGCGTCGGCGCCAGCAGCCTCATAATCCGCAGCGATATCCAAATATGGAAAATCCTCAGATATGACTCCCTTAGAAGGCGAAGCCTTCTTAAGCTCGCAAATAAACGACATTCCAGGCGCAGCCAGGGCTTTTTCAAACGGAAACCCCTCATGGAGGGAAATTGCCCTCGCCCGCATTGAAACCTCTTCAAGCGAAGCCTTCTTCTTTGCCTCCAGCACCCGCTTGCGAGCGCTTTCCGCTATTATGTCCAATATCATACATTATCCTCATTTGACTTTGATATGAACCTTTCAAGCTGTTCCATCGCGAACCCGCCATCTATTATTCTTCGGGACTCTTCCACAGCGTCTTCCATCGAAAGCTCCTGGCGGGCTATATGCATGGCCGCCGCTGAATTGAGCAGCACGGCATCCCTCTTAGGCCCCTTTTCACCGGAGAGTATGGCTCTTGTAATGGCTGCGTTCTCCATCGGCGAACCTCCCTCCAGTTCTTCCTTCAGGCAACGCTTCATGCCGAACTGCTCCGGCTCCAGCACATAAGACCTGAATTCCCCGTTTCTTATCTCGCAGACGCTTGTCGGAGAACTCAAGGATATTTCGTCCATTCCGTCCTGCCCGTATACTACCAAGGCGTTTCTGACGCCCAGATTGTAGAGGACCTGGGCCATCGGGCTTATCAGGTCCTCGTCATATACTCCGAGGAGCTCCATATTCGCGCCCGCAGGGTTTACCAATGGCCCCAGGATGTTGAAGATCGTTCTTATTCCCAGCTCTCTTCTGACTGGAGCTACATACTTCATAGCTATGTGGTAGTTCTGCGCGAACAGGAAGCAGAGATTCATGTCTCTGAGAAGCTCCAAGCTTTTTTCCGGAGACGCCTTTATATTCACCCCCAGCGCTTCCAACACGTCAGCCGCGCCTGATTTGCTTGAAGCTGCGCGGTTTCCGTGCTTTGCCACCGGGATTCCCGCAGCGGAAACAACCATAGCCGATGTAGTGGATATGTTGAAGGAATTGGAATGGTCTCCCCCCGTACCTACTATTTCAAGCGCATCCATGTCATTGAGCACGCGGATGCAGTGCTTTCGCATGCCTATGGCGGAAGCCGTTATCTCTTCTATGGTCTCGCCCTTGACCGCCATGGCTGTCAAAAAAGCAGCCATCTGAATCTCCGTGGCCCTTCCTCCCATGATTTCATCCATGACCGCCTCGGCCATTTCAAACGGCAGATTCTCTCGCGCCGCCGCCTTTATGATAGCTTCCTTAATCATACAGTCCGCCTCCTAAGGAAATTGAAAATGATAACTCCCCCATGCGGGGTTAAAATTGATTCGGGATGAAATTGCAGCCCGTAGACTTCAAAATCTTTGTGTCTGACAGCCATTACTTCATCGTCGTCTGATGTGGCGGATATTGCAAGCTCCTTTGGGATCGTCTCTGAAAATGCCGCCAGTGAGTGGTACCTTGCGCCTTGAATTGATTCCGGTAGAGACTCGAATATTGGGCAGCTTGAGTCAAGCTTTATTCTAGACGGCTTTCCGTGCATCAGAGTCTTTGCGTAGCCTACCGTTGCGCCGAAGGCTTCGCAAATGGCCTGGTGTCCAAGGCATACTCCCAGTATCGGGACTCTTCCTGCAAAGCGCTTTATCGCTTGAGGGCAGATTCCGCTGTCAGCGGGCCTTCCTGGCCCTGGTGAAAGAATCAGGCACGATGGGTGAAGCTCTTCGATTCCGCCAAGGGTTATCTTGTCATTCCTGACGACTTTGACGTCCTGGTCGTACTCTCCTATCAGCTGGTATAAGTTGTAAGAGAAACTGTCATAATTGTCTATAAGAAGAATCATTCCGAGAGGCCTCCTTCAGAGTCCCTGAGAGCATCAAGCACCGCTCTCATTTTGTCGGCGCACTCCTTGTACTCTTTCTCAGGCACGCTCTCAGCCACAATCCCCGCTCCTGATCTCACGAATACCTTGCCATTTTTCTTGTACGCGATGCGTATGGCTATGCAGGAGTCCATGTCCCCGGTGAAGCTTATATAGCCTATGGCGCCTCCGTATATGCCCCTTTTGTTGTTCTCGAGGGAATTGATGATTTGGCACGCCCTTATCTTCGGAGCCCCCGAGAGCGTTCCCGCAGGAAGCACGGCATCAATTGCGTCAATTGCGGACTTTCCAGGAAGAAGCGTGCCCGAAACCTCTGATCCAATATGCATAACGTGGGAAAACCGTTCTACGGACATGTACCTATCCACTGTGACGCTGGAAAATCGACTGATTTTGCCTATATCGTTCCTGCCTAGATCTACCAGCATGTTATGCTCCGCAAGCTCTTTTTCATCAGAGAGCAGCTCCCTCTCCATGCTTTCGTCTTCAACAAGGCTTTTCCCGCGAGGCCGAGTCCCCGCAAGCGGAAATGTGCGGACTCTTCCGTCTTTAAGCTTTACAAGCGTTTCTGGCGAGGCTCCGGCAATCTCCAGATCGTCGCTTGAAAAGTAGAACATGTATGGAGACGGATTAGACTGTCGCAACTTCCTGTATGCGTCAAAAAGGCTTCCATCCGCCTCCGCCTCAAGCCGATTTGATAAGACGGCTTGGAAGACGTCGCCTTCGTGAATGTGAAATTTCGCCTTTTCCACCATCGAACAATATTGGCTTTTGGAAAACAGCGCCCTAAACTGCGATTTAAGCCTTAAGGGCTTTATATCCGCCGGCTCTCCGCTTTCCAGCACGCCAGCCAGATAAGACAGTTCGCCTGCCGCCCTGTTGTAGTTTTCATCGAATGCGTCTGTTCTGACATTCGCCAGCAGAATTATGGCTTTCTTCAAATGGTCGAATACGACCGCCTTGTCAAAAAGCATCAGATCTACATCCTTAAACCCCTCTTGATCCTCTGCGTCGAGGTTTAGCGCAGGTTCGCTGTATTTTATGAAATCATACGAGAAGTACCCCACCAATCCCCCGGCAAACGGCGGAAGGCCATCAAGCTTCGGGCTTCTGTTCGTTTCAAGCACAGACTTTATGCTTGCTCCCGGGTCATCGGTTTTAATCACTATTTCGGCCCCGCTTTTAATCTTCATTTCTCCGTTTACGCAAGATATCTCCATTTTGGGATCATAGCCGAGAAATGTGTATCTGCCCCGGTGCTCCGGATCCTCCAGGCTTTCAAGTATGAAGCACTGCCTGCTCAGATTTTTGAGAATCCTGAATGCATCCACTGGGGTCTTTCGCTGCGCGTCCAAGACAAGAGACAGAGGGACCAGATCGAAACCCCCACTCTTGGCTCTAAGTTCTTCCTTGCTTGTAAATTCCACGGCAAAGCCTCCTTTGGGACGAAAAAAAACCGTCCTTGGCTAAAAAGCCAAGGACGGATCTAATCCGCGGTACCACCTTGATTCAGGGATCTCCCCCGCACTTAGCGGAATACAAAAATATTCCCGGCAACTTACGCATGCCCTCGCGTTGCAGAATACTCAGCCGAAGCCTTTGACTGCACCCTCAATGGTCCATTTAACAAGACGAAGCTGCCGGCTCGCACCAAACGCCGACTCTCTGAAAGCTCGCACTTTGTTTTTATCTCCATATCAACGGTTTAAGTTCTTATTCAATTTAGAGTTATTATAAACCCTTGAAATGCATGTGTCAATAACAATTTTATTCCATTGAAAAATCCTTAACAGCTAGGCTATGCAATTTGGAAAATTTCTTGAGGCATAATTATACTCAATCTGACCATAACCATGAATTTTAGGGGTTTTAAGGGTTTTGCCATTTCAGGCTCAAGATTTTCGCTCTTTCTAAGTTTGGCGTCTCTATCGCTTTTCGCCCTCCTTCAAAGCGAATGAATCAATGCCTAATGCATCTTTAAATTCTCTGATTTATTTTGTTGCAGATGCTATATCTCTATTCGCAGTCACATGCACCTATTTTATGCTTAAGCTTTTGTATTCCCCCAAGCATTACTTGGATTTCTTTTACATTTCAGATCATTTTATTGCACTGCAAAAGAGTGTAGCCTATTAAGGCTTGCGACATACTCCCGCCGCCTAAAGAGGCGGCGACTTCTCAGCAATTGTGGTTAAAATCAGCATTTCTTTCCTCGACCGCAAGGAGCCCCTTCGTAAACTCAGCTGTCTTCATCGCCTTTTTCAGATCAGCATTTGAAATTGAAATGTTTCCAGTAAATATTAAAAGCACAGTTTTCAGTATAAAGCAAACTTTACCATGAAAAAAATATCGGTTTTGTTTAAAATCTGCATATACTTATATCATAGCAAATCTATTGCAAATGATCAGCCAGAAAAACTTTATTTGAATTAGGAAGCTCTAAAAAATTGAAAAAAATTGCAGGGAAGTTAGGCGCATGGGCAATTGGAGTATGGCTATCTCCCCTGCAGCAGAATGCAAAGTCTGAACATTTTATAATCAAGTTAAAATCTATAGAGCTGTTCACTTTTAATGACGCTCAGTTGGATGTTCCGATTTTAAGCATCATAATCCAATGAAGCATTGTATAATCCGGCCCCAAAATCGGAACTTCCAAGGCGCATCGCTATTTATAAAATGGGACGGCTATAATCAAGCTTCATAGACTCTGCATTTATACTGATATGCATTGAAAGCTCCTAATTCCGCTGCTTGATTACACAGGCCTCCAAGCTCCAAATTAGGTTCAATTGACTGCAAATAGGAAATGCTGGCTGAATCCTTAAGCATCGAAAGTTAATAGGCTTGGCCTTATATAAACCTTTCAAAAATATATTATGTTTAAGCACAGCAAGGTTGATTTTCAATTCTCAAAAGGAAGAGGTATAACAATGGAACATGCCTGCAGAATGCTTCTCAGCAAAAAATCAAGAAGACGAATCGTTGCGTTCCTCATTTTTCTTCTCTTCATAGAGGCGACATTCAGTTACTCTGCAATCACAGCCGACGAAAACGCTCAGGAGCAGTTGAGCGGCATCTTGTCCTTCGGAATAAGCGAGAGAGCCGATAAAACGCCTGATTTAAAAACCAGGCCTGCGGAAGGTGAATCCCTTCCCAAATTTGACGCTCCGGGAGGGCCAGAATCCGGAGCCGTCGGAATCGACAAGCGCATCATAGACTTTGACGCTTCAACTGGCATTGCAACAGTCCAGCTCGATATAGAAGGCAAACCAAAGTTTTCAGATGCAAATCCTATTTACATCGCCCTGATCTATGACCTTTCATACAGCATGATTATAGCTTCAAATAATGTAAACGGCCAAAGCAGGCTTGCTTACGCCAAAGAAGCCGGTAAAGCCTTCTCGGAGATTTTCCTGGGAGAAGACGGCAAGGCCATGGGAAATAAAATAGCGATCGGAGGCTTCGCGACAGTTGCGCATACTTCAGCGGGCTGGTCTGACGACTTGTCCACAGTTAAAAATAGAATTACAAACTTAACGGTAAATCAAACCAACAACTTCAATACCAATGCCAGCTCTGGCATCAGGGAAGCCGAGAGGCTCTTAAACGACATTCCAAACGCTAATCCCAATGCGCATAAAATAGTCATACTGCTTGGAGACGGAGCGCAAACCGCCAGCTACTCCCCTTTGCAAACAAGCGCAGAGAATTCTTACTTAAAAGGAACCTGGACGAAAAATCTGACAGAAAACGGCTTGAGCCGAACAGTCTACACTCAGTTCGACGTATCTCAGGCAAGCAAAGAGCTTTTCACAAGAGGCGCTGAAGGCCACTACGGCTTTAATTACAATTACATTTTAGAGATTCAGACGCTTTCAACCACAGATTTAGTATATAAAACGGCAGAGAGGTTCTCTGAAGCTTCCATTTCCGAAGCTGGAAGGGTTAAAGACGCGATTCCAGGCATAACCTTCTACACAATAGGCCTCGCCTTAGCCCCTGCAAACTCAACACTTGCATTTGACTATGAATCAGCGTTCGCCCGATACACATTATCCAACATCGCCTCCACGCCAGGGCATTTCTTTGAAGTAACGCCAATTGCCATAGCCAACCTCTCAAATCTGTACAAAGCATTGGCTGCATCTATAATAGGCGCTGGAAGCGACGCTGAAGTTACCGACATTTTAGGCGATGGAGTAAGCCTTGTCGGAATACCAACCTCTGATTATCCATCGACAGCCCTTAAACCTATCGAGACAGACGGAGATAAAATCATATGGAGGCTTGGCACCATACCTTCGGGCTCGCCTGCAACTCTTACTTACCAAGTCAAGATAAATGATTCGCAGCTAGGGAAGCTTCCCGTGAATAAAAGCGCCGTTCTTACTTACTCTCCAGCCGGTGAATTCGATAAAGCGACTCAGATATTCCCTATGCCCTATCTTTACAGAAGCACCGTTGAAATCGAAAAGGCCTTCAACGGCGACATAGACGGCTTTTCTGAAAACCTTCTTAATTTCAATATCCACCACACAAGCAATAACGGGGAAGCCCAAAAATCAAGCGGCCAACTTTACAACCCAAAAACGGGGATCCTCTCAAAACTATACAACCTCTATGCATGCGAGCCGCTAAACCCGAATGATGAACTAAAACCATACGCTCTAAACATATCTGAGCATCTGACTTTGGAGATGCAGAAAAACGGCATCTTCCTGGAAAGCATAACAACAGACGGCAATGCCTCGAAACCCGGACAGGCCTTAAGCGCTAACTTGCAAGTAGCCTTCACGGAATCAGGTGAAAGCCACAAGGTTATCTTCACCAATTCAGCTTCAGATTTGGTGAAAGGGGAGAAAATCGTAAAAGTTCAGAGAACGGCCCCTGCTGCATTCGACGGACGGCAGTTCACATTTGAGATTTTAGACTCCAAAGGCAATATCGTGAGCAGGGCATCAACCGCTCCATTTGAAAACTTGATCCCCGTTGGAGAGGAAGAGCTTCCCAATCAGGATCTTAAATACGACTATTACCTGCTGCCATTCGAATTCGAACCAATCCCTCAGAACTACTGGGGAGAAAGCGCTCTTTTACTGAGGGAAGTCGAGCCACAAGACAACGCTGAATCTTCAGAGAGCCAGGGAATTTGGGTGTATGACAAAACCGCCCTATACCTCACGATAGATGAAAAAGGCGCTCTTTACATTTTCAGCGACGAAGAGCAGACTAACTCAGCTGATGCGGCGTTTGTCAACGCATTCGTCTCAGATGCAGACGAAGAGCCCAGCAGTCCCGGTGAAGACCCGGAAGACCCAGGGGAGACGCCAGAAGATCCTGGCAAAGAACCTGAAAATCCGGATGTCCCCAAAGGCCCGGATGAAGAGCCTCCAAATCCCAATCAAGAAATCAGCGTCAGCATAAAGAAGACTTTCAGCTTGATTTCGGATAGCGAATCAAGCTTCATCAGTTCTCTTGACGGCATAGGGGACAATGATCTGTATAACTTCACTTTCAATGTCTACGATATGGATTCATACAACCCCCACTCCTTGTCAAATGATGTTCTGGCTTCAGCCTCGCTCTCGCCGCTTTTAGGATCTGATCTAAAAAACATGCTGTCCGCATCAGCTTTGTCAGTCGAAGGCTCATTTGAGGCCAAAACCGATCCTATTTCATTAACTGTAAATCTGGACGGAATAAAGGAAACGCTTGAAGACAGCGACGTTTATCCAAAACGCTTTCTTGTAGCTGAATGGCTGGAAGTGATTGACGGGACTTCAAATATGCCGATAAATGATCAAAGTGACAATAGAGTTGCTATGTGGAATGTAAAAAATGCCTCAGGCAGCCTATTTTTCCTGAACCAAGCCACTTTCTTCGCCAGCCGATCAGGAAATATAGTAGATGCCGCGGGTGGTTCGTCCGAAAATGAAATTATAATGGACAACCCCATAGGCTCCTTAGTCTCGCGAGTCATTTATTTGACAAAGATAGCCAAAGAAGAAGATTTCACTCCAATAAACGGGCTTTTCAAATTTGCCATAACAGAGAATGGTTCTCCCATAGAAGTAAACGTGCTAGATTATGAAGATGCTTGGCACCCTGAATCGCCATATCCGATATGGATAGAAACAGGCGATCTCGGAGTCAAGACGGTGGCCATCCAGCTTCCTGCAACCGATGCAGGCTACTCCCATATATACCGGATAGAAGAAGAGCCTCCTCAAGAGCGAGAAGGCCTGGATGAAACATGGTCGACTTCGGCGAAGCTGGAAGCCTTTGAAGAAATATCCGGCTCCAGCATCAACTTCGCTGTTGTAAAAGACATCTCCTGCAACACGATTGTCGCATTTATGAATTCTCCATCTGCAAATATGCCTGACGAGCCGGAAGGCCCAGTAGAGGGAATAGCAGGAATCAAGGTGACTAAGAAAGCCAGTTCAAGCGTCATAACTCCCGGAGGAACTATAGACTATACTGTAGAAATTGAAAATACTGGAGAAATAGACCTTATAAATCTTAATATCACCGACTCCTCTTTCAGCAAGGCAGGCGTCTCGGCAGAAAACGCGAGACTCACAGAAGATGGAACAGAACTGCCATTTAGCATCTCGGGAAAGAGCTTGATAATAGAAGATCCAGATTACGTATTTAAAAAAGGCGCCATTATCTTGCTGACTTACACCCTTGTCTTCGATGGCAGCTGGACTGCTGGAGACGCCCTAAACAACGTAGCTGCGGCCACTGGTTTCTATGATGACGGCAGCGCCTCTGACGAAGATGTCGCCGAAGCAATTGCCCCTCCAGAGGAAGAGCAAATTACGCAAACTCCCGAACCTGCGGACAATTCTGAAATAATCAATGAAAGCGAAGTCCCCGGAGGCTCAGTTGATGTCGAAAATCCAAGTGAATCCCCTGAAGTGAGTTCCGAATCTCCGACGAACTCTCCGAGCCAGCCTCAGCCGCCAGTGAATCAGCCAGTACCCACAGGCGATGAATCTCTTGATGTAGAAGAAAATACGCCTCCGGAAGGCGCGCTCAACATCGATACTCCCAATCCTCCAGAAGCGCAGCCCCCAGCGCCAGAAGAACCCGGCGGTTTGACAGACATTGATGAAGGGGGCATTCCTGAAGGCGCACTGGAAATAGATGACTCGACTACCCCTGAGTACAATCCGGCAGATGTAGATCCAGACGGCTTTTTAGACATTGATGAAGGCGACATTCCTGAAGGCGCGCTGGAGATTGATGATTCGAATACGCCTGAGAGCAATCAGACAGAAGAAGAACCGGACGGCTTTTTAGACATTGATGAAGATAACGTTCCTGAAGGCGCCATTGATAGCGGAGCGGATGAAAATCAAAATGTCAACCCCGATACAGGAGACAAGTCTGGCAGGAATTTCGTGTCTCTTTATATGATTCTTCTTTTAGCAGCCCTGCAACTTGGCCTGATCAAATTCATCCTCAATACTCATAAGGCAAGCGAGAATGATGATGGCGGCAAAAAAGAGTGATTGGCATGGAGAGAAACAATCCACATTTAATACTTCAGTATACCAAATGTGCATTTTTGAAAAACCCAAAAAATCACTAAATAGAAATGCGGCTACTAGTGCTGTAAGTCTCAAACAAGTAATATTACTTTAACATAATATAGATTTCTGAATTTGCAAAAACCCGACCCCAAAATCACTTAATGCTCAGGATATTTTTTTAATTATATCGGC
>JAISZB010000076.1 GCA_031269465.1 Clostridiales bacterium
AGACAGGCAAATAATGAAAAAAGAGCTGAATGCATTAAAAAAATCTTCTTTAGGATCTCTAAATCGAGAGCGTTTTGGCATCTGTAGAGCTTATGTTAAGGGCGTTAAACTGTCCTGCAAAAAACGGCCTTATAATATCGAACTGTTTCCTAGTTATGTCACTTTAATATACCTTTCTCATTTTGCATCCCCCTTTTTTATAAATTATATCACAATTGGGGAGGATTGATAATTATTTTATGCAGTTAATTATAATCTTTGATAGCAATTGCCATTACGAATATATAGCAATAATTTCAATATAAAGATAAAATTAACTGTAATATTATTCTTTTATTTACATGTTTTGGCATAAATTATTGAGTGCAAAATCTATTAACATTAATTTACTTATATTGCCGATAATAGATTCCAAACAGGTTCTTAAACATAGCAAGCCCAACCGGCAAGGCTTGCGGCACACAAAACAGTATGCAATTCGCCGTCCTTTATTTGCTCTTTGCGATAGTTTCTTGTTGCACCCGCATAACGAGTGTTTTCATAGTTTCCATTTGATGATGGCCTCCTGCTCCCATTTGATACGCATAGACAATTCTTCCGTCCTTGCGCGGTTTCGCTTTGGGTGGCGTACTATCAAGCGGATACCCTAAACAAAGTTGAATATCGGCGTGATAGTTTCCCGGTATATTCCACTCTACGAGCAGCCGTTGTCCAAGTTCACAGGCGAACGCTTCCCAAGCAGCCCCAATAAAGCAAGAGCCGATACCAAGTGACCACGCCGCAAGTGACATATTTGTCGCCATGCAACTTCCGTCATACGCGCCGAACAGAAAATCTTTTGGTGTGAAAATTGTTATTACGGTTGGCGCGTCATAGTAGGCGTTTTTGATATTTGGGTCGTCGGCAATGCTCGGTTGTTCTTTGGAAACGTATCGCTCACCATCTGAATAACGCCCCTTGAACGCCGCGCTTTTCACCTGCCCAAGTTCACAGATAATATCGGCGTTTTGGCATACCACCACAAAAGACGATTGGCGGCTTCCGGCATTGGCGGCATAAAGCCCCGCTTCTAAAATCTGCTTGAGTTCGTCAGCTTTGATTTGTTCCGGCTTGTATCTGCGAATGGAGCGGCGTTCCATAATGCAGTTTATGACGTCGTTCATACTGCCACCTCTTTCCAACATTGCGGGTCTGCCGCATAAAAATCACCAGTCTTGCCATATGCCACAGCAGGGCAACCGCGACAAAACCGAAGTAATTCACATTTCCCACACTTCTTGAACGCGCCATAGTCACGGTAACTATTCATAATCGGGTTTTGCCAGACATACGCCAGTTCATCTTGAAACACATTGCCGACTTTGCTTTCAAGGCGGCGACAGGCATAAATATCCCCGCTTGGCAGAATTGCAATGTGGCAGTTGCCGCAGTTACAGCCGTCGTAAATCGTGTATTCATCGGCATTGTCAGGGATAACGAACTCACCGCGCTCATGCTCAAACAGCGTCCACAAGTGGTCTTTACGGTTAAAATAGGTTTCAGTATTGGCATATTGCTTAGATTTTTCATCACAAACTTCGAGGAAATCGCGATAGTCCCGCGGCGAAATATCATCATTGCTAAGACTTGAACCGCAGTATCGAGCAAACGCAAAAATGTCAACGCCGTATTGGGCAACAGTATCAATGAGTGCGGGAATTTCTATTATGTTCGCGCCGGAAACCGTAGTCATAATCACGCTAAGGATACCTGCCGCCTTTATGATGGAAATTTTATCAAGCGTACAATCAAATGAGCCGGGTTTGCGAAACCAGTCGTGTGTGTCGCGTAAGCCATCGAGTGACATCTGGTATTTTTGGCAACCGCAGTCTTTCAGCCGTTCGCACACATCCTGCGTGACGTGGAACGGATTACCCATAATCGTAAACGGAATATCGCGTTCCTTGAGAGTTTCCGCAAGCCGCCAAAAATCCGAGTGTAGAATCGGGTCGCCTCCCGTGATATAAAAATAGGGCAAGCGATCATAGCGTTCGCAGAAATTCATACTATTCTCAAGAACGGCCTGTATCTGCTCCCACGACATAGAGAGCAGTTCGGGGTGTCCGTCCGCAAAGATATAGCAATGCTTACACCGCTGGTCGCATTCATCAGTAATATGCCATTGAAAGGAAAAATACTGCTTCATTCGGAACACTCCATTTTAGTCAGCTTTCACCGTTAATAAACAAATTGTCCCCGGCAGTTACCAACCGAGGACAACCACAATTAGTGCGGTGAAGTTTTCACTTCTTGTCACCAGCCCCGCAAGCAACAGACTTCTCTGCGGGTTTGTCGATAGATCCGCAAGCGGCGGGTTTTTCCGCAGGTTTGTCGTTCGCTCCGCAAGCCGAACCACAAGCGGCAGGTTTCTCGGCGGGCTTGTCAGCCGCTCCGCAAGCGGCGGATTTGTCGCCAGCTCCGCACGAAGAACCGGATTGCCAGTCAGCATGTGTAAAAGCCATCTCAAGTACCTCCTTCATTTTTTCGAGCCGTTTAACTCTCGCATTTAATTATACTTATTGCATTAGAATTTTCAAGTACGCATATTTTTATTAGTTACTTACAAAATTGTGCGTATTGACTTTTATTTGGTGTTAGACTATAATATGATGTAACATATAGATTAAACGCGAGGTAAACGATATGAAAACCAAAGATGAATTGCCCATTTGCCCTGTGGCAACAACCGTAGCTCTTATCGGGAACAAATGGAAGCTGCTTATTCTACGCAATCTCCTTGCCCGTCCGTGGAGGTTCAACAAACTGCAAAAGTCGCTTGAAGGTATCAGCCAAAAGGTCTTGACTGATTCGCTACGCTCAATGGAAGCGGACGGAATTATCACGCGCACGGTGTTCCCGGAAGTACCGCCGAGAGTGGAATATGCCCTGTCCGAACTCGGCGAGTCAATGCGTCCAATATTGAGGTCAATGGAGGATTGGGGCAAAGGCTACAAGGCTTCTTTTGAGTAACAAAACGGTGAAAAGAGAGCGTAGATTGGGAAAATCCCTTTCTGCGCTCTTTTTATGTTTTGCTGTTATTGCGGCATGGATAAATCTCTCACAAAATCTCCGAAATACCCTTGACAGCACAGTTCTAATGACTTAAGCCTTTACTCAAATAGGCTTCATATGCTATGCTCTGTGTATGCGGCGATGCCTATGCCGCGATTTTGAGTTGAAGGTTAAACGCCGTGCAAGGCAGAACTTTAAAATCAGAAAAAATTGAGTTTCTGCTAACGGGCTTCAGTGATTAGAAGATGCTGATTTGCGTGTGAAACTGCCATTTTAGAGCTTGATTATACAATGCAAGCCCTATATAATCAAGATCAAATAGTATATTTCCTTGCAAAGAAGCATTTCCGCGTTGACTGCTCATCAGCATAATTGAACAGCTGGCGCATTCAGCGCGTCGGCTGGCATTAGCCCGCTCCATTGAACGCTTTCTCCCTCTCCCCTACAGTATGAGATATGAAAGGAATCCTAAAATGGAAAACGCATTAAGTGAACCAGCCTTCAATGTAAATATGCTCTTATTCGAAGCGAAATCTCTTCTGGATCTGAAGAGCCGCTTGGACGACTTTCTAGCCTACGTATGCTCAAAGGGGGATAGGGCCAAAAAACGCAGATTATGCTTAAAGCTAGTGGAAATCGCCTGGCAGTGCTGCATCCCTCTTCACTTTGATTTATCAGGAAAATACTCCTTCGTACCTCCAAGTTTCGCCCCAATCTTTTTTTGACACTTGATGTCCCATACGTTAAAAAGCTTGGCGTTGCCGTGGAAGGCTTGAAGAGATTCTCGCAGAGATGCAGCAAATACATAGAGCCTGTCGGAACGTCCGTCACCAAAGAAGAAATAGACTTTGTTTTGAACGTAGCTCAAAGAAGATTTAAAATTCTAGACATATGCGCCAGTCAATCACCCCATAGCTAAAGCTAGGGGCTTAGCAATAGCCCTGATCGGCTAGCCTAAGCTTCCATCGAGAAGCTGCGCTGTCCAAGAATATATAGGTACTCTGGAGCGTTCGCTCCAGCTCCGGACACTACGGTCTGCGGCTGAACAGTTCTCTAGGGGAAGAGACAGTGCTGCAGGCATATAAAACCTTGGAACAGCATTGGCGAAGGGCAGCCTGCCCTAGAAATAGGGATTTATATGCGCGCTATGCGCTAAAAAGCGCGGAGGAAGATATATGGTTTATGTTCTGAATAAGAATGG
>JAISZB010000077.1 GCA_031269465.1 Clostridiales bacterium
AAGGATGAAAATATAAAGCCATTTGTGTGTTTGAGGCATGGACAAATGTCCATAAAATGTATTTTCGTACTAAATTATCTTTTTTGGAGCTTGATTATACAGCGAGTGCAAAATGCCGATTTCGGCATTTCACACCATTCAATGGATAATCAAGCTCCAAAAAAGAAACATTTGATGAAAAGCAGTATAGCTTAAAATTCCAGTTAGTTCATGTCATGCCGATTCGCGTCAAATGCATAGATTATGTAGCCTGATTATTCATATAGAACCGTAAAATCAGGCTTCATAATCTGAAACCTTGGTACGAAAATACATTTCATGGATATTTGTCCATGCCTCAAACGCACAATTGACTTAATATTTTCACTCTTGGCGGAGAAGCGCAGCGTCATAGGGGTTCATATGCAAGTCAGTAAAGAAAGGGCGATCTTCCTTCGCCCTTTCTTTATGAGCATTATGGAGAGCAGCTGCCTTTACGCTTGACTAAACGGCATGTAACACTGGCTATGCATTCAAAATGCTTCGAGGAGGCATGGATAACCAATATGCAAAAAGATTCAATCGAGGGAAATTTTCCTTCTTTTCATAACACCTCTTACACATAATAAATGGTTCTAAAGTAAAGTTGAAAGAGCCAAGGAGTACTGTGAATTGCCGGAAATCAATTATGAGAAATATATTTATACGCAATTTATAATTCAACTAGAACAGTTGTGATCCAATCCAGATTCACCAGGTTGTGAAATGAAAATTATTCACTTTTGTATCAAAAGGCGGCCGCAAAATGCACCGAAGAGGCGAAGGCGTACTGTTTATTGGCGGTAAAAGCCAATGCAGGCGATATATTCGGCGATATAGCCGCATATTCCGGCGTGGGCGCGGCGATCTAGATCGGAGCCGGGGGGGGGGGGCGAAGTCCTCAACAAAGGCATGCGGATCCTCAGATGGGTATCAAAGAGGGGCTCCAATATTGAAACTGGGGGCTATTTCATGGCGGAATGCCCAAAGCGCTCATTCAACGCCTCCAGATGGGAGGAGCTGAAGCCGGCTGCCGTGGAAGCAGAGACTAAAATAGACAAATTCGGCAAATCTGCATATGTTGCAGGATTCTATATTTCTTCTCTGGACGGCGTGCAGGAGTCCGCGCTGGGGCGCCGAAAACAGCCCGCGATGGCGCCTGGACGCCGCCTTGGCGCCGGCAAATCCCAAAAACCCGAAAAGGGGCTCCGACCCAGCTCCAGGCATTGAAATCCATCCGTCCTTTTCTAAATTTTTAAGTGTTTTTTTGGCAGCGATCTTGCCTCCACAATTCAACGGCTTCGACTGTCTGTTTATTATACAGTGCTTTTTAGAAATTGCACAAAATCCTTTGCCAGACTGCCGAAAATTCTTTTCATTCGGAGAGCCTGGCTTGAAAGTCACATTATGAGTTATAGCTATGATGGTCGTGCTTTGGATGATAGCAGACATTTATCATTATGTGCGGGGACATGGGAAATCAATGCATATCATTGATGACAATTGCACTTGATGCCAACGTTGCCTGAATGGATGCCGCCATAATGTCCCGGCTACGTAGAGCGAGTATAAATGAGCGCGCATCTTTGCAAAGAATCCTTTCAAATACAGAGCCTGCGGCGATTGCGTGAGGCTATGCAAGTTTGATGAGCTGGAACTTATGTACTGCAAGAAAAGAAGCTGAAACCCAAGTTTATTTCGATGGTGTGCTATTTCAAATTTCAGGAATATAAACAAAATCCTCTCCACGTCTATTGACCATTGCGGTTATCTTGTGTTATACTGTCATTGACCGCTACGGTTAATTTATGACATGCCATCGTTTGCAACTTCGGTTAATAAGGATTTTCGAGGTGATTTTCACGGACGGTTTTGAGAATTTCAACAAGGCATCGCCGGAGAAACGGCAAGCGGTCATCAATGCTGGCTTCTCCTGCTTTGGCAGGAATGGATACAAAAGGACGGCCATGAGCGAGATCGCGGCAGCGGCAGGCGTGAGCAAGCCCTCGCTGTTTCATTACTTTGGCAGCAAAAAAGCAATGTATCTGTATCTATTCCGATTCTCGTGCGGAGAAATCGCAAAGCGGATGACGCCGGGGACAAGCGACTTTTTCGAGTGCATCTGGATTGGATGCGAGACAAAGATGCGGACGATGGCCGACTACCCGGGCATGTACGATTTTTTGCTTTCAATAGCGATGGTTAACGACAGTGATCTGGCTGAGGAACTCCGCAGGTGTAACACGGGAGAAGTGAAAGCGGCGTCGGACAAGCTTTATGATAATGTGGACTGGAGCAGGATAAAACCCGAAGTTGGGAAGGAGGCCGCGATTGAATTGGTATCATATGTTTCAAGCGGATACATTCGCGAGCACGCCGCCGACGAGTCGGCGGACATGATAGCGTCGAAGCTCAAATTCTATTTGGATCTGCTGAAAAGGGCGATCTACAGTGATGGGAATGTGTGATGCGAAATAATTTCGAAAGAAAGAGGCGCTAAAATGAAAATACTGCTTTTGTCGATAGGAACGCGCGGCGACGCAGAGCCCTTCGCCGGAGTCGGCGAAATGCTGCGCGGACGAGGTGAGGACGTGTTTTGCGCTTTCCCGGAGCAATACCGCTATGTTGCGCAAGGGAGCTGTTTTCCATTTTATTCTTTGGGAAGAGAGTATTTAGAACTGCTGGACGGGTATTTTGGCAAGGCTTCCATGAGCGAAAAAGGATATAAAAAGGCAAGGGCTTTGATAGAGGTCACAAAGCAGTCCCTCCCCATACAAAAACGGCTTTTGGAATCCCAAAAACAAATCATCGACAACATTGAGCCGGACATAATAATCTACCACCCGAAAGCGGCCTATCCGCTCGTATGGAGCCTTGCCACCGGCAAAAAGAGCGTTTTGCTGTTGCCGGTCCCCTGTGTCCTGCACAAGGTGAACGACATGCCCCATGTCGGCATAGGCGGCAAAATGCCGATTGACATGTCGTACAGGCTGGCGCGGTTCGGGCATGTCAAGAGCATAATGACGGCGGTCAACCGTTTTTACAAAGGGGAATACACGCCAAAGCAAATCGAGAGGGCGCTGCTCGCGTCGCCAGTTTTTTACACTGTGTCGCCCAGCCTGTTCAAACGTCCCGCATATTGGGGCGGCAATGTCATGGTGTCGGGCTTTTGGGAACGAGACAAAACATCAAATTGGACGCCTTCGCAGGAGCTGTCTGATTTTCTTGCGAGGCATGGGAAGATCGTGCTGATCACCTTCGGCAGCATGACTAATCTGAACCCGAAAGAAAAGTCTGACATGTTTATCGAAGTTTTGGAAGAAATGGGCATCCCTGCGATTTTGAACATTTCCGGCGGCGGCCTCGCACCTCCGGACAAGCCGTACAACCGCGACTTAATCCTGTTTACAGAAAGCATCCCTTATGACTGGGCGATGCCAAAAATGTACGCGGCGATCCATCATGGCGGGGCAGGCACGGTACACTCGGCGCTGAAGGCGGGTTGCGCCACCATGCTGATACCGCACATGGGCGACCAGTCGATGTGGAACGAATTGGTGAGCAAAACCGGCGCGGGGCCGCTTGGAGTTCCGGCAAGCAGGCTGGGAAAAGATATTTTCAGGTTGAAACTAAAAGACCTTTACGAAAACCCGTCTTACAAAGAAAGGGCGCGGGAAATATCCCAGGAAATGGCAGAAGAGGATTTTGGCGGCGAGCTGTACGAATTCATTGTGCGCGGCTCGGCAATGAATTCGCCCGTTTTATGAAGAGTCAGTTTAATTGCGGCTTCGCCGCGCGACGCCGGCGGCTAGCTTCATCCTCCAGAGCAGCAACGACCCTTTACCCCAATATTATAAGGATAAGAAAAATCGATGATTTGGAGGCTAGAGCTGTCTGCAATTAAGCCAAATCTTGCTATAATTTGATTTGCATTGCAGATTGCCGCCGATCCAGATAAAGTTGCGCCGGGGAGCCGCCTCCCACTTTATTTTCGCCCCCGCCTCGCGGAAGGACTGCCGGGTCGCCTCCAAATCCGCGCCTTCGCAGGCGAAAATCCGCCGGATCTTCGTCGAAATGGATGTACGCACGAGAGACAGGATTATGCGCATCAATACATTGTTAAATTAATTAACCTGTTAATATTGGGGCGCGTTGAAGCAGGAAAACTTTTTACATATTTTTCTATGCGTTTTAGTTAGGAGATGACATTTATGGGCAGCATTTTTATTGATTACTCTTCTATCACTTACATTAACGACCCAGAAAACGCTGAGTTTTATAAATCATATAAAAAAATAAGCAGAATAATGTACTTAAACTTGCTGTTCTTCTTAATTTTACTTTTCACTTTTAAGGTCGTCAGTTTGAATTACATTTTAGTTGCCATTACACTTGCTGCATTGTCTCACGATCTTAGCACTGCGTTAATTGGCTATTATCATGGAGTCATAGCATACACACCTAAAAAGCATGAAAATCAGGAGCGCAGCAAATCTGGCCTCGTCTTAGCAACTGCATCGAAAAGCTTTATTTTCAGCCTTATTGCCGCTTCCTTGTATTCCTCCTTAACAATGCAGTTCCCACCTAGAGGACTTAATGTTTCGTTTCTCCTGGCAACAGTTCTCATTCATTATTTGCTCTCCAATCTTGCCTTTGGCATTGGCAAATTATTTAAGCGTTAAAAAGAGTCCTCCCAGGACTCTTTTTTAAGTTAAAAGAGGTTATACTGAATGAAAGTTACTGTACATTCTTCTCCAAATATTTATAATGTAAAAATTGGAGATAAAAAACTCTCAACATTTTTCAAATAATGCCGATAAAAGAATTGACGCGCTTTTTGCAGTTGAAAGAATATAAGCGATGCTTATTGCAGATATATAAGGGACTTAAACCTGTATTACAGATTCATTTACGCAATTGTTTCTATAGATAACGCATCAATTTATATACTAGAAAGGGAGGATAAATAAGATGAAGAATCATTCGTCAACCAAATTAGTCGCTAAAGCCTTAGCATTCATCATGATATTTGGATTGGCAGGCTCAGACGCAAACATATCGGCATACGCCTCCCAGTACACTGACACAATCGATGTAAGCACTGGACTTGGCAATGCTAAAAACTATAAAAACGCTTATTCTGATAAAATAATAATTGCAGATTCAGGAAATTATCTTTTCATTCAGAGCGACCCAAGCATTTCCTTTCCATTAGAGTTTTCATCGGTGCAAGTCGCTGAAGCCACATTAAGCGACGTAAATATTTCATCCTCGAAATACTCCTCCCTTTCATTGAGGGAAAACGCCAAGCTGAATCTTACCCTGGAGGGCGTGAATGTTCTAGACTCCAGAGCCGCTATAAACGCAAAAGCCGCAGGCATTGAAGTTTCTCCCGGATCTTTCCTTGAAATAAAAGGTTCCGGGAGTTTATGCGCCTACGGCTCAGAGTATGACGCAGGCATAGGCGGCGTCGAGAATTCCTCAGCCGGAAGCATAAACATAATCGGAGGAAACATCAGCGCAGAGTCAATGATTAGCTATACCGCTTCTGGCGGCGCGGGAATTGGCATGGGCGGCATGTCAAACATGACTTACTTCCCTGACGCAATGTCAATGGGTTCTATAACAATCGGAGGAACTGCCAAGATAGACGCGAAAGGCAGCAGCAATGCAGCCGGAATAGGTACTGGAGGCTCCTCCTGCGTAGGAAGAAATATGACTCTGAGTTCTATTAATATAGACGGCAGCGCTTTCGTTAAAGCTAAAGGCGGAGTATATGCGCCCGGAATAGGTTCTGGTTCAGCCGTCTTCGGCATGAATTCAGTTCATTCCATTAATATATCCGGAAGCGCTTCCATAGACGCCACTGGCGGAGACTACGCCGCAGGAATAGGAGCAGGCTCGTCTTTTGGCAAGAACAGCTCCGTCGAAAACATTCTTTTTTCTGAAGGATCAAGAACATCAGCTCAAGGAGGTTTAAGCGCACCGGGCATAGGCTCAAGCTTTGCCACTCACGGCTCGCTGAGCTCAGTCGGCAAAATTTCAATTGAGAGCGATTCTCTCACCGCCGCCTTTGGAGGTCAGAACGGCGCCGGAATCGGAGCAGGCAGCGCTACTGAGAGTTTCAGTTTATCTAAAGTCGGAGATATCGTCATTTCCGGATCCGAAACTTTAGTCTGGGCTATAGGCGCCAACGCAGAAGGTATAGGGCTAAGCGGCGCACAGTCCCAAGTCGAGCGTATAGACCTCAGTTCAAAAAGCGTCTACGCCAGCAGCATAAACAGCATCGCATCTGGAGTCGCCGTGGATTTATCCTCAGAAAGCCGCCTTACAGTCGTTTATGAGAGAAATCTAGGCGACACGTTTTTCTTTGATGAAGTGCTTCTCATAAAAGATTATGTATCAACAGGTCCTCTGTATGTTGAAAGCTTCTTGCCGGAAGCGAGCGGATTATATTTCTTGGGCTGGAAGCTGGAAGGCGGAGATGCGCTTCTAACTTCAAGTTCAGCCCTATTGGCTGAAGGCTCGTCTTTTAATTCCATCAGCCCTGAGTCGGCTCTATATGAAATATCTTATTCTCCAGCGGAAAATGGGAGCTATGCAACCCTTTACGCACAGTGGAGCGATGCAGAACCGTCTGAGCAAGACCCAGAGCAATCGCAAAGCCAGCCGGATCCAGTATCTCCTGATTCACCTTCCGCAGCTCCGGCCTCTACTCCTTCCCCTTCCGCCGCCCCTACTCCTTCCTCCTCGCCTACTCCGTCCTCTTCACCTTCGCCTTCCGCCTCGCCTACTCCGTCGCCTTCGCCTTCCGCCGCCCCGACTCCGTCCTCCACTCCTTCACCCTCCGCCTCGCCTACTCCGTCCTCATCGCCTACGCCTTCCGCCTCGCCTACTCCGTCCTCATCGCCTTCCGCCGCTCCGACTCCGTCCTCCACTCCTTCACCCTCCGCCTCGCCTACTCCGTCCTCCACGCCTTCGCCTTCCGCCTCGCCTACTCCGTCCCCCGCTCCTTCGCCTTCCGCCGCACCTACTCCGTCCCCCGCTCCTTTGCCAACCGACCCTGAACCTTCCGATAATCTAGATATGTCCGAAGACATTTCGACTCCGGATGAAGAGTCCTTAGAGCCTGTCGCTACTGAAAGTCCCAAAGTTTCAGCTCCAGAAAAAAAACCATATTCTCCATCTCCTTACTTTCCAAACATGGACGATGACGGCATTTTACCGGAAACAGAACAGTCGCTTGAAACGGATGAAGAAGAATTAGACGCCGACGTATATGGCGCGCCAATGGCTGCGTTTGATGAAATGCCTGAGAATGAACTCATTTTTTGTGAAGAAAGCGAGGCGGTAGTTAAAGTAGCAGAAAACTCCTTGGATGTACCATCCTCATTCGAAGCGCTAACTGATAGTTTCATAGTTAAGCTGAAAGATACCGAAAATCCTTCGCTTGCAAGCATTAAAGTCCATGCTGCAGGCCACATGGCAGCTGTCATACTTAGAGACGGCGCCAAGCAGTTTATTGATATGTCCTACGACAGTGAAACTTCAATGGCCGCAGTTATACTTAAGGACAAGGACATCATCCAGTTCTTTGAAATCAAGCCTGAAGAGTCGGAAAGCACTCTCATTCCATCATATATCAGCAGCAGCCTTCAAAGATATCTGTCAAGTCCTGAGGACAGTTCTTACCTGTCTGGCTTCATACCCGACTTTCAGCAACTTTACGGCGGAGAAGTTGAAAATGCGCCAGCCATAAATACGGTTCTTCCAAAGGCGGATATAACTAACCCATATGATAAAGGTCTTCCGGAATCGTACGATCAGAGAGACAAAGCCTTTATGTCCGCCATAAAGAACCAAAAATCCACTCAACTCTGCTGGGCTTTCAGCTCCATCAGCGCAGTGGAGGTTTTTCTCGGAAAGCTCACGAATAAAGAGTATGATTTGTCTGAGTCTAATGCCGCGTATAAATTGAGCAGCAAGCTAGGAGGATTCAAAAGATCCGTTTCAGACGCCGGAAACTTCTTCATGAGCATGGCTTACATGACAACGCTTTCCGGCCCCATAATCGAGGAAGAAGAGCCGTTTGACTATGTTTTCACCGGTAACGGCGGCTTCGACGGAACCCCTGTCACAAAGGTGCTGAATTTTGAATCCATGGCATACAATATAAGCTCCATGAAGAGAGCCATCATGAAGTACGGGAGTTTGGTCACAGCCATTTACATCGAAGAAGGTTCAGATCATATTTCATATAATCCTGAAACATCGGCTTACTATATGAAAGATGAGAAAGCCATTCCAAATCATCAAGTTCAGATTGTGGGCTGGGACAACTCCTACCCCGCTTCAAGCTTTAAGGACGCGCCTCCCTTAAATGGCGCATGGATAGTCAAGAACAGCCTTGGCGAGAGCTACGGCGAAAAAGGATACAATTACGTCAGCTTCGCAGACAACACAATCGCCAAGAGCATAAACGCCGTAACAAGGATATCCTCCCACAGCACGGATGAGAGGCTCTACAGCTACGATCCTTACGGCAGAATGGGCGCCATCAATTTCAGCACGAATTCAGCGTGGAGCGCAAACGTTTTTTCAGCGAAAAGCAACGATGAAGCTTTAACCGCGGTATCTTTTTACACGGACAACCTCAACCTTGATTATGAAATTTGGTTCAGCGCAAATGGTGATCTCAACCAGAAGACGCTTCTTAAAAGCGGAAAATCAACAAATCCCGGATACATCACAGTGGATCTGAACAATGCCGTTCCGATTGAAAATCCGAAATTCGCCGTAGCCGTCAAGTTTTCTGCCAAAAGCATAATCAGCCTTCCAGTTGAAAAGAACATGGCTAGAATACTTGAAGCAGCCAAGGCTGAAAAGGGGCAAAGCTTCGCCAGCAACAACGGCTCGTCCTGGCAGGATGTCGCTGAAAGCATCCCTGACGCAAATCTGTGCGTAAGGGCATGGGCTAAAAAAGTTTAATGCTCCTAAGGCCACTTCAATCGGATTTATAAAACCCCCAACCCGATTTGCTCAGCCAGCGAAACGGTTTGGGGGCGCGCTTTATAGATCTCTCCTTCTCAAGGCATCTGAAGAGTCAGCCTGCTTGAAGATAATTTGATAGTCATCGCAGCGTATGCTAAAATATAAATGATTGCTTCTCGCATTAAGCGCCTAACTGTAGCTATACTGATTTTCATTGAAAACTGCCTGCTTTGGAGCTTATGCCTATATGCAGTCAAATATAACGATTTCGAAGCTTGATTATCCTCTAAAAGCTCCCCGTAATTATTTGGAATTAGCCAGCTAAGCATGAAGGGACTGATGCAGTGGAGAATATGCGACTTAAACCCGGACTAGTTTCTGTAACAATGAGAAATCTTCTTCCTGAAGATGTTATATCGCTTGCCAAGCGCGCAGGATTGCATGGAATTGAATGGGGTGCGGACGTGCACGTGCCGCCGGGAGATGTTAAAAACGCTTTCAGCGTTGGAGAAAGCACAAGAAAAAGCGGACTTTCCTGCGCTTGCTACGGCTCCTATTGCAAAATGACAGACGAAGAGCGCGCGGATGGAGTTTTCGAATCTGTCGTTAATGCGGCAAAGTCTTTAGGAGCTCCTCTTATACGTGTATGGGCGGGAAATAGAGGCAGCAAGGATTCAGACAAGTCATATTTTTCAGAAATATCAGAAAACGCCTCAAGGATAGGAGATCTAGCCGAAAAGCATGGCATCCGAATAGCTTTCGAGCATCATGGCGGCACTTTGACAGATGACGCCGCATATGAAGCTCGGTTGCTCCAAGCCATTAATCACCCCAATATCGGAGCGCTGTGGCAGCCTCCCGTCCATTTGTCCGCAACTGAGCGCTTGGAAGGGCTAAAGCTTATTTCGCCGTGGCTGAGCAACATCCACGCGTTTTCTTGGCAGGGATACGAGAGGCTTCCCCTTTCGGACAATGAAGAGGAATGGCTTTCTTATCTTTCCCATGCCTCCTCTACTCCAGGCGAAAGATATGTACTGCTGGAATTTGTTAAAGATGATGATCCTCAGCAACTTTTAAGAGATGCCGACGTTTTGCTGGGATGGTTGCGAAGGACAGCTTCCGGCGTTAAAAAATGGAACTGAGGCGACGTTATGCTGGCGCACATCGTAAAGTTCCATTTTGAGGCCGGATTATGCAGCGAGTGCGAAATGCCGATATCGGTCGCGCCTTGAATGTGGATAATCCGACCCGAAAACAGTGCGTTTGACTGCGCATCAGCATGCCAAGGCGCAGCCTTTTAACCATAGTTGCGCGTCTCAACGCCTCATATTTTTCCTTGGCTGCGCTTAAAAGGACGCCTATGGCTTGATGCTAAACTTCGCGGCATCTCACTCCAGGATGCTTGTGATGCCCGCCTCTGCAATTCGCGCAGTTGCAGGCATGCCCCTCCTCTTTGGCGATGTCTAGAGAGGATGTCAAAGTTGCCCCTTCTGATACTTCCAAGGCTTTCTCAAAAGCTTCCGGATTATTGTAGAAAATATGCTCTTCGCCGTTAATTGATGAGCATTTAGGGCACGACTTCATTTCTTTGCCATTTCGGTACTGTGGTTCGTCCAGCGGTTTCCCGCAGTGCTTGCATGCGGACATGCTTTTCCTCCGTTTCACTGTGCTCCCATTAAGGAACCGTCAATAGATACGCTGATTTGCATATAGCATTCCACATTTTGGCGGGAAAGTTGACTGCAAATCGTTCTGTATATGCTGGGCAAAGACGCCCATTTGAAGCTTTTTTCAAGCAGAATCAAAAACAAGCCTTATGAAAGAAAAGTTTCCATGATTCTATGCAAATACGCTCTCCAATGCTAAAACTGAGTCAGGCGAGGCTTAAGCTAATCGCCTCATCAGCGGCAATAGCCTGAGGCATCGGCATGCCTTTATATTTTGCCCATAATCTCATTGCTCATGTACTGATATACCGCTTTTCATCAAAGGTTCCTTTTTTAAAGCTTGATTATACGCACTCGCTGTATAATCAAGCTCCAAAAAATGTAATTCTATATGAAAAGCAGTATATATACTGATTGCCTTAAATCAAACTGTGATAATCCGAAAACTCGCTTGAAATGATCTCCCCTCAAAAATATAGTTTGATACGCAAACCTTGCGCTTACAACATCCGAACCAGGTAAATGCGCTTTCTATTCATCATTTTTAGCAATGCCAAGATTAACAGCTTAAACTCATCATCTTTAAAGATTCTGGTATGGATGCCCGCTTGACTCCGAGAATTCATGCCAGACGCTCCAAAAGGCCCCTCTTGATATTGCGAGAGGGGCCTTAAAAATTTTTATGGAGAAATAATTTCTTCACTGCTCTATAATTACATCAGAAAAGCCGTCTATGCCCTGAGTTTCAATCCTATACTTCATATTTGCGCTTATACCGGCAAAGCTTCCTGAAAGGCTGCCGTTGAGGCTCCGCTCATCCACTATAGCCCCAGTGTCGGCATTTATAAGCAAGAGTTTGCCTTGCGAGTCTTTGTCGTCTGATATAGAAAAAGTAAACTCAGTGTTAGTAAAATAAATTTCATAATATGGCAAGAATTCGATCTTCGCATTAAGCGTCAATCCCCTAAGCAAGCGTATTCCGATGGGGTTCTCAGGAATCGTGCGCCAATACTGAGCATCTTCCGGCGCGGACGGCTCTATTTGCCCATCAAAGTTTTCCCTCACAGTTTCAGCGTCTTTCGCTTTATCTTTATATATCTCTTTCTCATTCTGCCAGTACAGGTTTTGTGAAAACGCATGAGACGAAAGTCCGACTTCATATGAAAGAGCTTCCTTGGACTCAGCTCCTGACATTTCTTCAAGCCCTACCACCGCTTTAGTGGCGCCATCCCTTACAATTTTGACGTTGACGCTTTCCCATGCGGCTCCTCCAACATCCGCATACAAGCATTCCTGCGGCTCATCCCCATCTGGATCATATATTGCGTTCACCCACCTGCCTTTGAAAATGTATACGGCATGGGTGGAGCTTTTATCATCGTATTCCAGAAATCCCAAGCGTTCAAGGTATTCCCAAGCGCTTTCCTCCCGGGAAATCTCATCCGCGCCGGATGTAGCAAAGAGCGCTCCAGTCGCCGCCACAAGTAAAATCGCCAGGATGATTCCGACCAATGTCGTCTTTCTAGCTTTCATTATGGCATCTATCCGCTCTTCTATGGCGTACTCCCCAATGCCGTTTGAAACCAGCGCAAACCTGTTCCTTTTTTCTTCCATTCCAATAAGGGCCAGGGCATATGAAGACCTCATTTCCGTCCCAAAGGATTTTACAACATCCTCATCTACAGCTATTTCTATATCCCTGTTAAGCATTATCCTCATAATCCACACGAGCGGATTGAACCAGTGAATGCACAAGGCGGCCGCTCCTATTAGCTTTAAAAGAGAGTCTAATCTTTTTATGTGCCGCGCTTCATGCATCAGTATGAAGCTAAGCTGATTTTCGTCGGACCAGTTCAAGCTTTTTGGAAGCAATATAACAGGCTTGATGATTCCATATGTAAGCGGGGAGGTTATCCTGTCAGTCACCCGAGCAGTTACTTTCCTTCTGAATTTCTGCTTTTTTACCCATTCATTTACAAACTCATTTTCAGCCGGCAATGAAGTCATGAAATCCAGCCGGCATTTTATATAGGACCAGGCAAAGAAGGAAAAGGAAATTATGAATCCGATAAGCCATGCAAGCGCCAAGGGCACCGCAGGAATCCCTTCTTTCGTTTGCAGAGACTGAGATATGAATTCCGCCGCCGGAAGGCTTGCGCCTTCAAGGGCTTGCGGGAGAGAACCCCCAAATTCAAGCGACTTCTCGGACAATGATTGAAGGTTGAAAATGCTCGCGCCAAAATGCAATGAAAATGGCAGAAGCAAACGAATCAGAGCCAAGCCCCAGAGAAATAGGAATGTACGCTTTGGAAGCCTGTTAAGAGCAACAAGCCTGGCAAGAGTCGCAGCAAGAATTATGAGAGCTCCGGATATGCTCATTTGAAGCAAACTCATGAGCTCTCCTCCTTATGCATCTGCGCAGCTTTTTTCAGCCTGGATATAACATGGGCGGGCAGGCTCTTCCTGCCAAGAAGCGATGCAAACAGCATATCCGCTGAACCGTCGAAAAGCTTGCCTATAAGTTCATTCACTTCATATTCCTGCACCTGCTCCTTGCTTAAAGCGGCTGTGCAAATGAAATTTGGCTCTATCCTAATTACCGCGCCTTTTTCAATGCATTTGCGAATTATAGTGTAAGTGGTGTTTTTATGCCAGCCCACTCCTCTGGACAATGCCTCTACTATCTTTTTTGCAGGCATATCACCCTCCTTCCAAAGAACATCCATCACTTTCAGCTCTGAATCAAACAATTTGACGCTCATATCGGCACGCTCCTTCCGTCATTGGATAGCTGCGTCCTTACTGAATATTACCACCCTCAACAAATCATGTCAAGACTAGTTGAATAGTCCTTGAATTTGTACTTTAGAGAAAAGACAGCAGAATAAAGGGATTTTTTCATTGAAAATAAATAAAAGGCTCACTTTGGGAGTTTTTTATTTATTAATATCTTATGAATCATCCAGCAAAATCTTCAAAAATATTATCTTTATTTCCTGTGGTTTCGTATGAATTCCGTTCCAAGCTCTCACGCAAGCATTCGCTCCCTGGGAAACAACAGAAAGAGCAGACCTCTTGGAGCCATCAGGACTGATGAAATCTTGCATGCATGCATTATAAGCATCCCTTCTTCCAGAGAATAAGGACAACAGCGTTCGCACCATCGCCTTTAATTTGAATCTCGCATTCACCGAAGCTTGCGGGAATGACAGCGCTCTGGAACAGGTTAATCTCGGTGAGTTTGCCCATTGTTGCCTAGCGGCATTCCGCGATCCAGCTTAGGCATCCCTGCGCCGGAGCGTAAAGCCTGGCGCCGATTTCTGCGAATCCGGATGGGAATCCGCATGACTGGGAGCCAATCGGGAACCCAGGCCAAGGGATGATTCTATTTTTAAACATATTGTAGAAATTAGTGTTCATAACTCGTCGCTATTACCAATATTTTTTTGAGAGTGATAAAACCGGGCGCAAACCTCAGTAGTCATATTATACGAACGAAAAAAAACAAACGATATGTAGTGAGTCAATGGATTTGAAAGACTGGCGCTAAAGCGAAACAGTAAGAGAGAGCCGAAGTGACAGCTCTCGTTGACAGCGCTATGCGGGGCGATGATTCCGTGTGGGGCGAGGTTTATGGGAAAACTCGACGCTGCGTCTACTTTATGACGCTCAAAACCCTGCGTAGCGAGCAGGACGCTCAAGATATCGCTCAAGATGTTTATATTCACGAGATACGCTCGATTAATCAGCTTTACAGCGCTAACAGTTCTTACGGCTGGCTGAGCCGGATTATCCATTGAGTGGTGCTAAATTCCGTTATCAATCGCACTCTCTGTATAATTAAGCTCCAAATAAGGTGCTTTCCTATGAAAATCAGTATAGATGACGGCGACACGTCATAGGAGAAGATTTCCGAAATCGGCGAGTGGTTTTTGCTGGACTCAGTTCTCAACAGCGCTGAAGCCAGCCATAATCCTAACTGTTTTTTAATCTTGACAATTTGCTGGATATTCTTTAAAGCCATTTGTTTTATTCATAACCTGCCCGGATTGAAAAGAGCATGTTAATTTAAGCATAAGGAATAATTTAGGCTTAAACCCATATCATTCCAATCGCTTTGGCTGTAAATGGGAAGGCATGGATGGCCGCACTATAGAAAATACAATGGCGGGCTACCCGCTGATCGGAGAAGCTTCACAAAGCCGCGCAGCTCTGTGCATTTGCATTTTCTTGTCTTTTGCGGGTAGGCCAGGCCGCCGCCCCATTGAAGCAGGATGGCTTCAGACAAGGCTTCCTTCGACTCCCCTTGCATGCCGGCCAGCTTCCCTAAGGATGTCAAGGCGCTGAATCATCCCTGCTCCCAGCGGATTGATGAATGCGCCCGTTTCCAGCCGCCTCCCTCCAAATATGAAAGGGGCGGGCCGGAGGCTATTGGACGCTCAAGGGCGCAGCCTCTTAAACGCTCGATGTCAATGGCGGAATGGCAGTCCATATGCTGGAAGCGGGAATTCCGCTTCCCGCAATCAAGAGCTTTTTGGGGCGTTCATCCATCGAGGCCGCCATGATTTGCGCGGCTGCCGGCGATGAGTTGAAGAGCAAGCGCCTGAAAGAAAGCGGCATGGCAAACGCCATTCCCGGGAACACCCTATGTGAAAGCAGGAAAGCCGCATGTCCGGGATTGGATTTTCTGAATAAACTCACTTGACAGGCTTGCAATCATCCGGGGAAAATATTTGTTTTTGGCCTTTGATACGCATGTACACCGTATTTCCTCGGATAATCATTCTACCTGGATAATTCAGATTCCACCCCGCGACGGACGCCCTTGCCTTTAGCTAATGGTTGGCAGCGACCAGCCCCGACAGCGGACTTTCACCGCCTAGTTATTCGCCACGCGCGGCGCACCGAAAAGAAAGCCCTGCGCAAACTGCTCAGGGCTTTCTTTTCCTAGCTATGGACATGTCTACCGGCTTGTCTTAACCGCCGCCTCCAAAACAATAACTTCAATGAATCTTCGCACTATTGAGGCGGATTCTTCACGCGTAACCAAGGAATTAGGATCAAAGCTTCCATCTCCGCGTCCTTTAACAATGCCCTTCGCCTGGCAGTACAAGACTCCGTCCTTTGCCCACGCGCTTATCTCCGATGAATCTGAGTATTCCAAAATTCCTTCAATCTTTGTGCTTCCCGGATGCATATGCTCTGCATACCTTTTTAAAGCCGACGCCAATTCCTGCCTTGCAATTCCCAAGTCAGGCCTGTAGCTGCCGTCCGCGTACCCAGACACCAATCCCTGATTCGCCGCCCAGGATATAGACGCGCTGTGCCAATCGTCCGGCTGCACGTCCGTAAACCGGCTCTCTTTCTCACCATCCAGGCTCGCATGCGACAGTCTTGGAAGAATAGCGGCATACATGCCTCTCGTAAACGCATCCTTCGGGCTGAAGATATTTGCTCCGGTTCCCAGGAGAACCTCTCTCTGGGTTGTAAACTCTATTTCCTTTAAAGCCCAGCTTTCAGATGCATCATAGAAGATCTTTTCATTTGGCTTGAAAAAAACTTCTCCTGCCTCTGCTGGCTTCAAGTATTTCATCATATCTTGGATAGGATTGGAAAACCCTATGAAAATATCCCTGCTTCCTTTAATGTAATAAGGCAAGCCGTTCGACTTTTCTATAACCGCTGTCAAGCCTTGTCCGCTCGCAGTGTTGTCGGCGCCGTCATCCTTATCATAATCCGGATCCTTCTCCCCGCCGGAATCGACGCTTCCAGGCGTGCCTGACGGGCTGGGCGAATACTCCGAGGTTCCGGAGCCTGTTGCTTGAGACGCATTAGCCCCATTCCTTTGAAAGAGTATAGCAACGGTTGAAAATTTGTCGGTCTCAAACTGCAGCCTGGCGCCTCCGTCTACAATCTTGGCGTCCTGTATTTCATAGCTGAGGCCTGTCGACCGAGAGTGAACCATAGCGACCCAGTATTTGCTGAAACCTTGAAGATCTCTTGGCAGCGCCACTTTTATCTTTATCTTCTCAGGCACATCCTTCAAATACTCAGGAGATTTGTTGGATATTGTCTTGATTAGGCTCAAATCCATTAAGATTCCGGTTTCCCTTCCATTAAGCCTGCTTTGAATGAGCCTTGCGTCAGGCTGGCCGTCTTCCCTTAATTTTCCGACCTTTAGGTTTATTGATACGTCATAGCCTTCGCTTACAGCTTCTCTATCATCATCATTTACCACAATGTCTTTAATGTCAGGAGTCTGGATGTCAGGCAGTCCCGCAGCGATTTCGCGGCTTTCATAGATATTTCCTGAAGCTATATTGACGAAAATTTTCTGGGAAGAACCGTCATCTAGCATTGCGATAAGCTCGTTCTCCCCTGGTTTAAGGGAATCCATGAATTCCTTGTAAAGCTCGGGAACACCTGAGGCATTCATTTCAAAATCTTTTCCTTCCACAAGAATCCTGCCATTCAGGTATATTTCCTTGACCGGAGATTTGGCATCAACAGAAAAGCTCCCTCCGGTGTTTTTGTTGTAGCTTTCTTCTATAGGCGATACCTGCTTTATAATTGAAAACTCAGATGTTTTACTGGCTGTGACGCCTGTAGGAACATGAAGCGCAGTAGCCTTTACTCTAATCATGCTGCCTTCAGCCTGATCGTCAATATAAAGAATATTGCCTGAAATAGAAACTCCAGGAACCTGGCCTTCAATTTCATAGCTATATGAAAACAGGCCTTCATGAACGCCGCAGCTTGTAAAGCTGTCAACAAATGCATTTAGCTCCCAGATCCTTTGACTAAAATCGAAGGGAATCTCTATAAGGCTGTTTTTAAAGTCAATGCTGTTTATTTCGCAGCCGCATGCGGTTATTTCAAAATCGGAAGTGGCCTCTGCGCTCTTGTAGTTGACAGTCTCTGCGGACGCGGCCGTCACATAGTAGCTTCCTACAGCAGTTGGAGGCTCTTTAGAAGGCCCGTACTGGGTGCCATTCTTTCCTTCATAGGTATAAGAAATCACTCCGCCGCTTTCGTTTTCATAGACTGAAATTCCAATGGGCCGCCCAAACTGGTAAATGCCATTGTCTTCTATGGTAAGGGTCAATAAATTATCCTTTTTAGAAACAATGACGGCAAGTATCGCTGTTGTCGGATTGTAGTACTCATTGCCGGGGTTTATGGCTTCAATAATGGCTGCGCCCGCATTAAGCACGGTGGCCTGGCCGAATTCGTCTATAGATATGACGTCATGGCCGCTTATGACCTCGTACTTAACAGCGCTGCCTGATTGCCCGCCTGAGGCAAAGTCAATCGCAAATGGCACGTCTCCATAGATCTTGTACAGCTTGTCAGTCTTTTTTCCGCCAATTATGAAGGAAAATCCGTCCTGATCAATCTTGTCGACTGAAAATCCAGATATGGATCCGTTGTCTTCGCCTATTCCCGCGGTATAGTCATCCTCCATGGAAGGAACATATACTGCTCTTAATTCATGCTCCCCTCCTGAAGCCTTCCATGCGTCCGTGGATGCAAAATATTCTCCATTTAGTCCTCTTTCGATTGCAACTCCAGAATCCACCTCTTCTCCGTCTACTAAAAACGTGACGGTTCCAGTGAGTGTTTCCCCTTCTACGACATTGCCTATTTCAACAGTCAAGAGAATGTCATCGAAAGCCTCATGCTTTTCAGTTTGCTGAGCATTCGAGTCCTCGTCCTCTGAAAGTTCGCCGTCCGAAGGCGGCGATTCTTCGCCTGCCTCTCCATCCGCCGGCCCCTGCGACTCTGCGTCATCCGGCTCTTCCGCTAAGTCTGGAGGATTATTCTGGCTGGCTTTCTTTGTCAAGTTTTCCGCCTTAAGCATGAGAGAGAGCTCCCTGGGAAATATCTCAAAATCCTCTCTGGCTGACTTTTCCTTGTAATTGGAGTCAGTCGTCGTTGCGATGACAGAGTATTTCCCGGCCTTTGAAGGAGGAGTCTCGCTTGGGCCGTATGCAGTGCCGTCTCTGCCTTCATACTCTATCTTGAAGCTTGATGCTTTAGACGCTGAAATATCCGATGCCTCATATGGCGTGGAATCATACTCACGATCGGTTTGCTTTCCTATATAGATTGAGGCTTCATCGCTTCGCTCCACTATATAAGCTGTTTCTCCTTCAGAGCCTTTATTAAGGCTGTCTCCGGAGAAGACCGCCCTGATGGTTGAATCTCCCGCGAAACCCGGTTCAAAGCTAAAGGAGGCTATATTCTTTCCATCTAAGAATTCTACGGGCGCGCTTCCAACCAGATCGCCTTCATGATAGAAGTATACCCTGACGCCGCTGTCCAGAGGGCCTTCTGCCTTCACCTGCGCTTCTACGGTGATTTTGCCTCCGTCGCCATAAACAATTCCTCCGCTTTCAGGCGAAGTGGACAAAATTTCCACGCTAGATTCTTTCTTTTCCAAGCTATACGGCCCAAAGAACCCTGACGCTTCGTTGCCGGCATTGTCCCAGGCTTTATAATGGATGTAGACGGAATCTCCCCTATTTATGGCAGCGGTTCTAAGAGTTTTCTCAGAAAGGATTGACCAGCCGCTTTCGGGGGGTTCCTTAGAAGTTGACATTGCAATGGTCTGATTTTTGAAACCGCTTCCTCCTGAATCAGCGAATGTGAGCGTTATAAGAGTATTTTGGGTAAACGACTGCGGAGCTTGCGAAACCTCCGCAGTCGGGGCGATATCATCCTCCACTACAGTAAAAAACCGCGAGAATGGAATGGATTCACCTTTATCGCTTGTTAAAATCAGCGTTATTCTATAAACGCCTGGAGGAAGGCTTGATACATCTATCAGCTGCTCGTCGAAAACCTTTTCGTCTATTGAAAGGCCCTGAAAAGGAATTCCATCCTTTTCAACCGTGAACTTTGATATGAAGTCTCCCCCTGCCAAATGATAGCTTAAATTCTGCAAAGCAATCTCCTGGCTTCCTGAATTTTTAACAATGGCCGCGGGCGCCATGGGCGCCAGCGTGAAGTACGCGTAGAGAAGCGAAGAATCGTCAGCTTTATCCGCGTCAGGCAGTTGCACCTGCCTTGCCGCAGTCGCGGAAATTCCGTATTCGTCAGTCACCGTCAAGGTTACAAGGTAAGTGTGATCCTTTTCAAGCTTTTCCGGCAGCCCCGCAACAGGAGAGGCCATCATCGGGTCGTCAAGATCTATCCATGAATATGACGAGCTTTCCGGGTTATTGGCTATATACTCCATGTCATCGGGATCATATGACTCATTGATGAAATCCGCTTCATCCACTCCTGTAAACGCCACATTAAACGCGGCGACCGGCGCCCTGTGGGCGTAGATTGTTTTTACTGGGGAGTCCTTATAATATACGGTGTATTCCCCAGGCAGGCTGAAGCTGAAATCCAGATCCTCCATATAGGCGCCGCTTAAAGGATGGATCCCTTCAGGATTGTCCATATCTTCGGGAATGGCATGGATTATCTTCCATTTCCCATCCGGATACTCCAGATCAGACGCATCGGCATCCTGCTCTCCGTTCACCTTAAGCGTTACATTGTCGGTGACAAGAACTGCGTCCCCTTCACGCTTGCCCCAATACCTCTTGTAGATTTCCTCTGCGATGGCATTGATCTGCTCCTGGTATTCGTCTGTTTCATCTTCGTCGATGTTAACCACGGCGCCCTTTAGATTGTGCTTGGCCAGAAATTCCTCCGAATCCTGCGCATTGACATCAGAAGCCCAGCCCACATAATAGATGTCATCAGAAGCCAGCCTCGCTAAAAGCTCCGCCGTGATACTTGTGCTGGAAAAATCCTCTACTTTGTCTTCATTTAAATTAATCAATAGCTTATTTGTATTTTCGTGCCAATTCGGCTCTCTCACAACTTCAGGCAGAGTGCGCACCTTTTCCATTCTCATTGAAAGCTTCTGCATAGCCAGATGCGTAGGCAATGCGCAGCTGTGGGTTCTGTACGCCCCCAGAGGCCCGAAGCCGTAAGAGCTTATATAGCTCGAATCAAGCGCTACAACTTTGACGGAGGCGTTTTTCTGATCTCCTTCGGCGCTGCCCGTGGCGCTCCACTCGACAGGCTCCGCATTTTCTTCTATAGCTTCATCAAGCACGACTTCGTCGCTGGCGCTGCCTTTGTACCAGACCTTGACCTTTGAAGGCTGAGCCTCCACCTTTATTTTCCTGTACTTGTCGCCTGAACTGTAGACGCTGCTTTCGGCTATCTTAGTCAGTCCCGGATACGACGCCATAAGAGTAGATGAGCTTGCATGATGAAAGTCATGGCTGTTAACGTCCTTCAGCTTGTACAAAACCATTTTTTCTCCCCTGCCGCTGCCGCTGTACTGCATGAAAAGGAGATATCCATTCATCTTCTGATTCTTAGATGCATAGGATCCCTCAATGTCAAGGTTGAAAAAAAATCCGATCCCGTCGAGGGCGTCGTAAGCCAAGTCTTCTTCAACTGAAAACTCAAAGGCTTTTTTGGTGCTCTGCTCGTTGGGAAGATACCTGAAATCTTTATAGCCATTCATGGAATAGCCGTAAAAGTCCATTGTAGCTCCGCTATCAGAAGATTTCATATGCGAGTCATAGTCATTATACGGGTGTCCCGCATATGTGGAGCCATCCAATTCGATATATTCATGGGTGCCGTCGTCGGCAATGCGCAAGCCGTTGCTCGAAGCGTGGTCATAGGTCCACCATGAAAATGAGGATTCTGTGTTAACCTCTATGCTGCTTGCCGCAGAGATGTACAAATCCTCATCAGGTATTGGATTGGGCATTTTGCTCAAGGCTTCCCTTATATCCTTCTCAAAGGTTGAGTAATCGACGCCTGTCGGGCCGACCGCCAAAGCGACGTCTATTTTCTTCGCTACGCTTATATCTATTGAAAGCGAATCTCCCTCAGCTGAATAAGCCGGGATCGCTTGCTGGAAAACCATAAGGCAAAACAATATAGATGAAACTAGCTTTTTCATTTTTATTTTCCTTTCCTTTATAATTTGCAGATTAACTCAAAAACGCCTCATAAAAGGGGCAAGTCCGAGAAAACGCTCAGAATCTGGGAATAGTGAATCTTAAAGGACTAGGCCTTGACTTTCGTTTGCTGGGTTGTGACAATGCTCAACATATATATAATCTCACAATAGCTGATTCATATACGTTTATCTTCAAATATAAGAGCAGTTTATCGTGACAAATAAAGGCTCTTGAAATGAAGGGACATTAACCCGCCTGCTTAATTAATCTTTTAGATATTCATTCAATTCAAGCTTTTCCTTATATGATGCCATTAATTTTTAATCGAAAACTGTTATATTTTAGATTTATATGCTATAATGCAGTGTATATTGGCTAATAATGCTATCATAGATAAACACGGCTAAATCGCTCATGCGATTATGCAGCATTTGCGATATATAAGATTTATAATTCGGAGGAAAAAATTATGCCAAATGAACCGCTTAACAGGATTCAAGGCGCTCTATCCCGACACGCGCCACCCTTAAATTCAAAAACATCCATTTTAGTCGACATCTCAAGAATTAAGACTCAAATTTCCAAACTCAGGAGAGAAATCTCCTTTCTTATGATAGACCTTGGCAAAATAGCCTATGATTCATGGGAGTCTGGAGAAGCTTCTCCTGAGAGATTAGAGATTATATGCCTTAGCATCAAGGAAAAAAATGAAAGCGTCAAGTCTCTTAACAGCGAGATAGCCGCCTTGGAACTGAAAGAAGCGTCTTTTTCAAGCCAAGGCTCTCAGGCCGATTCCGCCCCTTCAGCCGCCATTCCAGCTTTCAAGGAAAGCCCGGGCTCTTCGAATCAGGCAAAGAAAGGCTAGTCGCGCCAAAAAGGGACAGGAACTAAGCATAGCTTAATTCCTGTCCCTTTTTATAGCGGAGAGCTAAAAGTTCTCGCTTTGAACATGAGAACTTCAACTCTCCATTTTTATAGCGGCTCTGCATCGGAGGGTTCCGATTCCATCGGGGATTATAACGATTTTCATCAAATAATAAGCAGAGGTTTCACTGCCGATGCCGTTTATTTATACCGCTTTTCATCAAATGTTTCTTTTTTGGAGCTTGATTATCCATTGAATCCTGTATAATCAAGCTCCAAAAAAGATGATTTTATATGAAAAGCAGTATAGTTGGCAAATATAAATTAAGCTGGCAAAAGCAATAAAAGCCAGTAAAAGTACATGGATAAAAATATAGTTATTACCGATGCGCCAGCTAATTATATTTTTATCCATTATGGCATTAAAACTATTTCGGCATTGGGATCAATATAACAAAGGGCCTGTAAACAGCCATTTTCCATTCACATTCTTAATAATAACTATCCTCTTGTCGTCTTCGCCATATATTTTGACAGGGATCATGACTTCAAGAAAACCAGGCTCCTGATATATGATTATGGAGCTGTCAGCGAACCATTCCATTGCATAGCCATGCCCGCCGTTGTCTATGTTGCCGTAGAGCCTGCCGGCATGCTCTTTATACAATGGCAGGCCTATGTCGTCAGGCACGTTGATATAGCGGCTGTAAAACAAGTATTCCGCGCATTCTTTTGAAAAAACGCTTTCAACAGCATTTTTAAGATCCGACATATTAGTGAATCCGCTGTCTGCAATAAGCGTGTATGAGCCGTTTTCAGGCATGGTTTCATCAAGATCCATGTTGAAGCCCACTCCATTGAACATTGAGTAAATTTCCAGGGCCCTGTCGACTAGATCAGGCATAAGCATTCGTATATCCTCATCCGTCAAAAGATCATATGCTACAGGTTCTTCAACTCCAGGGCCCGTCTCTTCAGATGGAGCATTGCAAGCAGCGAAGCACAATAGAACCGCCGCTAATAGAAAGCACACTTTTATTCTCATCAGCCTTGCTCCGTTATCTTCCTTTTTTTGTTGCTTATCCACTGATATCGACATTTCTCATTCGCAGCATAATCAACAAAAAAGTCAGTTTTTTATGGAATCAGTATATTTATCGCGAAAGCGGATGCTCCATCTCTAACAGAGGCGCATTTGACTGCGCATAAATTGTACTCAGCTGGTTGAAATTTCAGCAATCAAGCTCCTTATCATTGGAGTATGCTCCGATGTATCAAGAAACGCGCTGATTGAGGCGTCGGAGTAGTTGTCAGTCAAAACCCAAACAGCAGCCTGCATCACCTGATGCGGCAGCGACTTCTGGTTGCAGAGCTTGACAAGCTTTGCCAGAGGATCATTCTCATCATAGTTTACAATGGTGAAAGTATCATTTGAAGTCGGCGTCACTTTGTGGGCGTTCATGCACGCAGCGTCAAAAAAGTAGTATTTGGATTCCCCCGGCGCCATGTACCAGTTGTAATTCTTTGCGCAGAGCATGTTCTGATGGCTTGGGTCGCTATTTTGAAACCACGTGCCGTAAGGCACGTTTATATAGATGGAGTAATTGAGCTTGTTGTATATGTACACGTAGACTCCTTTATAAGTGTTGTATCCGTATGCGACTGCATCTATGTCTCCTCGCCTTATCAAATCTCCAATGTCGCTTTTGGGAGCAGGATCAGGCGAGGATGCTCCCGAAAACGGCGGCGCTGTCGACATTGACGGCGGCGCTGTCTGAGTTGCCGTCGGAGCAGGACTCGCCTTAAGCGCGGACGATGTTGTGGAATAATCTAAATTCCCTGGAAATGGTGTTTCGCTGGGATCGAAATTTCCTGAGACATCATCCCTTTGCTCTGTTGAGGCTGGATCTGGCAAATCTGACGGCATCGGACTCCGCGTGAACGCCGCTGAAGGGCTTGGAGAAGGGGTTGCAGGCGCAGACGTATATTCAGGAAGCACAACCTTGTCAGTAATTTCCAGCAAGCATAAGCCAACCAAGACATCATCTGCAGTTCCAAGCAGGCGATCTTGGCCCTTGCTGAAGTACAGTCCGCCGTCACCCGCCAGGTATCTGACTCCGTTGGCTGAAATAACGCCGCCCATGTCATCCTCAGTTCCCGGAAGCATGTCTTCGCCCGCGCATATAAGTTCTTGGCGGTCTCCCGACCCGGACATGTTCAAGTAGGCATTGTCGCCCAAATTCATATACAAGGCTCCGTCTTCGCCTATTGCCTCTTCACGCAGGAGCGCAGGCTTCTCTTCTTCCGCTTGTCCGTCCCAGCCCGGCGCGGCCGAGGTAACCAGACGCATTAACTCCTCTCCGTCAGGAGTCCAGCCTCCGGCGTATTCGAACTTCGTATAGTTGTCATCGTTTCCCTCGTCGTCTTTCCCATCCTTTGTAGCCATTTGAGCTATTACGTTGATCCCGTAGTAGTATGCCTGCGAAGGAATGGAAATCAAATTCACTTCGCTTAGCAAAAGACCGGTAGCTTTCCCAGGTTCAACAGCGGATGCCCAGTAAGCCCAGCCGTCCGTATCCATAACCCAATAGTTCCCGACAGGTTTGCCAGCCGCTACCCACTGGCCCATTGTGAGAACTGCCGCCAGCGGCGTCTGAACTGCGGCCGCGCCGTCCAGGTTTACGTCTCCAGGCCCCAAGTCTTCAGGGCTGAGCTGATCTACGTAAGAGCCGTTTCTTTTAGATTCAGAAACAGGAAAGTAATACTTTTGGCCGCCCATGACCCATTCCCAGTACTCGTGAAAGTTTTTTGATCCAATTTCAGGCTTCATCTTCGGGCTGTGCGGAATCCATGTCTTCGGATTATTCAAATCTGTGCCCTGTACAAGCGGCTTGGCATTATTAAGCCCGTCTCCGGATTTTACGCCGGCGCCCACTCCCAATTCCATGTATTCGTCAAGCCTGATGCGCACATATATAGGATTATTGCCCCAGTTTTCTATGTAAATGTCTTTATTAGGCCCGCAAAAATCATCATGCAAAGTGCCGCCGTTATATATATTGAGCTCGCTCCATTCGTTAAGCATCTGCTGATTGAAATTCGTCCAGGCATACGTTCCTGACAAGATGAGTCCAACCAATGTCAGCACTGTGGCGATGACTAAAATCCTGACTTTCAAGCTCAGCGCCCCCTTAATTCATTACGCCACCGCTATGCATCTCAAGGTTCACGCAATATTACCCAAGCTGCATCTTTTGAAAAAATAAACGATCTGTTATACTGATTTGCATGTGAAGCCGCCTAGGCGTCTTTTACTGCAAACAGGCTTGTCTCTGAAATCATTTTTTGCAGCGTCTTCCAAATAGATGTGCAGTCAAATTCAGCGTTCTTGGGGTGGGTTTATCTATTTCGCACTGCATAGTACGAACCCAAAATCGGAACCGTCCAATGCGCATCAGTATAAGAGGGATCGATTTTCTCATCCCGGCATATTAGCATTCTCAAGCCTTGGCGAGTCCGTCAAAAACCGTCAGGCTTTTAAGAGCAAGGTTTTTAGGCCGTCCCTAGACGGCTGCCGCTTTTGGCGGCCTTGAAATCCCCAAGGAGGATAGCGAGCCTCCTTAAGGTTTTCAAATGCCCGCCAGCGGCGAAAGATCCGCAAAATCAGCATTAAATAATAAAATGCCGCGTTCGCATAAATTTTTCCAAATGCTTTTTAATCTGTATGGCAATCTTCTCTATTTTTCTATAAGCCTTTAATTATAGAGAATTTTAAGCCAATGTCTTGTCTTTTAAGGATTTGCAGCCAATGCGACTATCTTGAGTTTAATTATACATCGAGATGAAATGAAACTCTCTATAACTCTTTTCATCAAATGTTCCTTTTTTGGGTTGATTATCTATTGAGTAGCGCGAAATGCAGATATCAGCATTGTGCTCTCACTGCATAATCAAGCTCCTAAAAAGGTAATTTTATATGAAGCAGTATACATCCAAGCTTCAAAATAGGAGCTTGCAAATCAGTGCGGCTTGCGCCGTATTCTTCACTTATAGAGGATTATTCCAAGCTATGTCTATGCATATATCAAGTTTTTTTTTGGGGATCAGGGCTTCAGAAGGCAAATCGAGCAAAGGCAATATTCCTCTTTTCCCAAGCTTTATATGCAGATTTGCAATCAAGTCACAGGTTTTTCGAAAAATCTGAACTTTCAAGTGCAAATGAGTATAAGAAGCAATGCTGAAACTTGAAAGCTTGGACTAAGCAAGCTTAGTTCAAGCTTTCAAGCAAGTCCTGAGAGATATGCTGATTTTCATAGAAAACCATCTTTTTGGGAGCCTGATTATGCAGCGAGAGCAAAATGCAGATATCAATCGCGCCACTCAATGGATAATCAACAAAAAAGGAGCGTTTGATGAAAATCGGCATGCCTTTTCCAGGAGCTAAAAAATAGCGGAAATCCAGTTCCGCCTACAAATTCGTTATTAGCCGCTTGAGAGCAAAGGTTTATTCCTAGCCGCTAAAAATCAGGGCGTTTCGTTTTCTTTAAGGATAAGTTGCACTAGCAGGCTTAAAGCAAGAGGAACTATAAGCCTAATGGATCCTGGACGACTTCCGCCGCTTTTTAAGATTTGCCTATTTAGAAGCTATTTAGATTTATGTAATATAAGCATTAGAGGAAAAGAGAAAAACTTGGTAGAAGCATGCAAAATAAAGCAATTGCATACCCTGCGGATCGCAGTCAAACATGCAGTTCTGGAGCAGGTTCATCCATTTAAGCACTCAGTGCTGATTTGCATATGAAACTGCCTATGGCGCATAGCCTGCAAATCAGTATATAGACCAAGAATCGCAGCCTTCCAAAGCTCGTCAGGTTTTAAATGCCACTATATGCCATTATCCTTATAAAACAGCTTCAATGTAAGGATACGGTTAAGGCTTGAGAGGTGACGAAAATGCCAATTCTCAATTTCGACATCAAAACCTCTTATGCTCGCTTCCTATAAGAGAATAATACAGCTTGCCGCAGATTTTGTCAAGTCAAACCGATATTCATGCTCCTTAAGGCACTCCTTTTATAATAATCATTATTATTTACCTCAGTTTTCGACAGGTGAGCTGAAGGCAATTAATTATTGTATATCTAGACAATTATGGTCATTTCGCCTTATTTTTTAATGTGACGCATCAATTATATTAACGATATTGACTATCCTAGTTTTAGGGGCTTGAATTTTGTTTCCGAATGATGTAAAGTAATCCACAAACACTACTTCATCGCAGCATCAGCACTCCAACTTTCCCAGCATATCAAATCAATCGGGTATACAACGCCTCGCTAAAGAACTATACTATCCATATGAAAACCCTATCTCACTTCAGGCAATTTGAGAACATAGCTCAACCTTTCCGCTGCCGCAGCCGACTAGATAAAAATATATTGTCATATCTTCTTTGCTGGAATACAATACACTTTATAAGGGTGCAAGCGCTCCCTCAGCGAAAGCCCTATATCAATCGCTGGCGCGCTATGGAAGCCTTAGAGCGCCCGGGCTTAAGCTGCCGTTTTGGAGGATTGAAAACATACTGGCTTTGGAGCATTAACATTGCCGGCGGCCCGATTTGCCAGCATGCTTGGCAAAAAAAGCCATTAAAATAATGGGGGATCTTATGAATGATAATCAAGATATAGAAGTAAGCATCGCTCCTTCAAGTCAAGAGGAAGCCTTTCCAGTTGAAGGCGGCGCGCCCTCTTATGAGTCCTCGCCTGAGGGCAAAGTTCTTCCGCTGGCTTATATGCGAGGAGTAGTTGTATTTCCCGGCACTATGGTAAGCTTCGATTTGAACAAGGGCAAATCCGTTTTCGCCCTGGAGGACGCGCTGGAGGCAGACAACCGCATTTTCCTCACAGCTCAGGCCAACACCGAAGCGGAAGAGCCGTCGGAATCGGACTTATACACAGTCGGAACAATCACGCAAATACTCCAGGTCCTTAGAATTCCTGGAAACACCGTTCGAGTTATAGCCCACGGAATCGAGCGGGGGCAGATTCAAAGCTTCATACAAGAATCCCCTTATTTCAAGGTTCAAGCGATAGCAGTAGAAGAGAAGGAATCAAGCCCGCCATTCTCCGGAGAGCGAGATCTGGCTGCAGACATTCCGCATGTCGAAGTGCTTCTTCGGATCGCTAGGGAGAATTTCCTCTCGTACGCCGAGATATATGGGAAACTCATGCCTGATATAGCATTTGAAGCGGCTGAATGCAGATCCGCAGGCAGAATGGCTGACATAATTGGCGCCAACATCCCCATGCCCTTCGAGAAGCAGCAGATTCTCCTTGAAGAGATTGACGCCTCATCCCGGCTCGAAAAAGCCATAGGAATACTCTCTTATGAGCTGGATGTGCTCAGGATGCAAAGGAGCCTGTACGAAAAAATCCGTGTTGGAGTCGAGAAAAGCCAGCGCGAATACATTCTCCGGGAGCAGCTTAAAGCCATCTATGAAGAGCTGGGCGATGACAACGGCACAAGCGAAATTGAAGCCTACAAAGAGAAAATCGCTTCGTCAAGCCTTCCGCAATACGCCGCCGATAAGCTTTCCCAGGAGCTCAGACGCCTGGAGAAGAGCCATTCCGCCTCTACAGACGCAGCGACATTGAGGGATTATTTAGACCGGGCATTGGAGCTTCCTTGGGGCGTGAAGACGAAGGAAAACACAGATCTTCTTCACGCCAAGGAAATATTGGAGAAAGATCATTACGGCCTGGATAAGGTGAAGGAGCGCATTCTGGAGTTTCTAGCTGCCAGGCAGCTGGCTTCCTCCTTGAATGCGCCGATAATCTGCCTTCTGGGACCTCCGGGGGTAGGCAAGACCTCCATCGCCAAATCCGTCGCAAGCGCCCTGGGGCGCAAATATGCTCGCATGTCCTTGGGAGGAGTGCGCGATGAAGCCGACATCAGAGGCCATCGAAAAACCTATGTAGCCGCCATGCCAGGCAGATTCATTGAAGCGATGCGCCAGGCGGGAAGCTCGAATCCTCTCATTCTCTTGGATGAAATCGACAAGCTCTCATCTGACGGCAGGGGAAGCCCAGCCTCGGCGCTATTGGAAGCGCTTGATTCAGAGCAGAACTCAGGATTTCGCGATCATTACCTGGAAATGCCCTTCGATCTTTCTGACGTGCTGTTCATATGCACGGCAAACACCATGGAAACTGTGCCCCAGCCTCTCATAGACCGCTTGGAAGTGATTCAGCTCTCCAGCTACACCCAGGATGAGAAGCTGCATATAGCCGTGAACTTCCTCTTTCCCAAACAGCTTATGAAACACGGGCTGAAAAAATCTCAAATCAGGATAAAGGAAAATGTGATTAACGATATGATACTTTTTTATACCAGAGAAGCCGGAGTTCGCCAGCTCGAAAGGGAAATAGGGACGGTCTGCCGCAAGGCCGCGATGATTTTCTTGACGGAAAAAAGGAGATCCCTTACGCTTTCAACTGAAAATCTTGAGAGTTTCCTCGGCAAGAAAAAATACAGAAAGTCAGCGAGGCCCATATTCTCAGAGATAGGAGTATGCCAGGGCTTGGCGTGGACTCCTGTCGGAGGCGACACATTATCAATTGAAGTGAATACTATGAAAGGGACGGGTAAATTCAAGCTGACCGGGAATATCGGAAACATCATGGCTGAATCGGCTCAGGCAGCCATATCATACGTCCGATCCCGCCAAGAGCAGCTGTCCATATCAAAGACATTCTATAGGGATACAGACATACACATGCATATTCCCGAGGGCGCGACTCCCAAAGACGGCCCTTCCGCCGGCATCACAATGGCATGCGCCCTTGTATCCGCGCTTACAGGGCGGCCTATATTAAACTCCGTGGCCATGACCGGAGAAATTACAATAAGAGGCAGGGTTCTTCCCGTAGGAGGCCTGAAAGAAAAAATACTGGCGGCTAAAGCCGCAGGCATATCCAAGGTTTTGATCCCCTTCGACAACAGCCCGGATCTTTCCGAATTGTCGGCGGAGATTACGGAAGGCCTGGAATTCGTTCTCATAAAGAGCATGGACGAAGTCCTATCCCACGCTCTGGTCAAAGGGGGCGCGGCTAAATGATTGTAAACTCCGCAGAGCTTGCGGCCTGCGCCGTCAGGCCCAGCCAGTTCCCAACCGAAGGGCTTCCGGAAATAGCTTTCATCGGTAAGTCAAATGTTGGAAAGTCATCTCTCCTAAATGCCATGGCAGGCCGCAAGGCACTTGCCAAAACAAGTTCCAAGCCGGGCAAGACCAGAACGCTGAACTTCTTCAATATAAACGGGAAGTTGATGTTCGTGGACTTGCCCGGATACGGATACGCCAAGATTTCAAAGCAGGAATCAGCTAAGTGGGGGCCCATGGCGGAATCTTACCTGCTTGGACGCAAAGAGCTCAAGCTGATACTGATGCTTGCGGACATAAGGCACGATCCCAGCCCATTGGATATAGCGATGCTGGAATGGCTGGATCACTTCTCCTTCACCCGCGCAATAATCGCGACAAAGTCGGATAAAATAGGCAGACCAAACTTAAGCGGAAGGATTTCAAGTCTGCGAAAGGGATTCGGCTTGGGGCAGGATGCCATTATAATGCCGTTTTCAGCAACATCAAAGGCTGGCTTCAATGAGCTATGGGATTTTATTCTGAAGAAGATTTAATGTAAATCAGACTTTCCTCAATTCGCGTCCGTATATCAATAAGACAGCTTTATGCAGCGGCGCCGTCTTCAGAATCAACTTTCCAGCTTGAGGCATTTTATTCAAGCCGTCCCTAGGATGTTTAGACTTTGAAGTTTAGAATGTATAATCATATGCCAAAGTATATGGAGCAGTGCAACTTTAATGACTAGGGATTGCCTGGAGCCCTTTCATGGATTTTATTCTTGGCATTGACTGTTTCAGCGCTTCTTGGCTAAATGCCGCCTGGCCGTATTAGGAATTGAAATGAATTGCTGCGCTTTTGCTGAAATGCCCAGGATGCATCTATTAATGACAAAAAGATCATATTTTAACTAAGCTTGCCTGATCTGCTGGAAAATAACAATCTGCGCATTTGAAACGACGGGAGTGTGAGAGGTTTGGATAGAAAACTATGCCTGTCGAGAAACAACAAGATTTTAACAGGGGTATGCGGCGGCTTCGCTGAATATTTCCGCGTTGATGCCACGCTTATAAGGATTATATGGGTATTGATAGGCGTTTTGACATTCGCCCTTCTTCCGCTCATATTATATATCCTCTGCTGGGCTATCATGCCGTTGCCAAAAGAATAATAAATCTGTAATAAAATTGTAACGTATTTTTCAACAATTGTTAATTCCCTGCAGCAATTTTTTGTGCTACAATAGAGTAGCTGAGACTGACCCTCTTTTTAGTTGGACGCAGCAAAAAAAGAAAAATGCCATGCCACTTAAAAAGGAGGCGCCGCTATGGTACTAAGAGCTGGCGATTTCCCCGTCCTGCTTGAAAGGCTTTCAGTGGACGATGAAACGCTTTTAAAGATGCATCAGACATTATTGTATGAAATTTCTAAAAAAGAGGATGCTTATCTAAACACATCCCATGGCTCGAGTTACAACAATCAGCTTCACTTGACAATGGCTCGTTTGGCATACGGCTTTGTCAAAGAAGAGTATGAACATGTTCTAAATGAGATGCTTCAAAGAGGGTTGACAGCGTCATAAAGGCAGCCTGGAGCTTCTTGATGGCCCCAGGCTGAAGAAAAATCTATTTGCGCTCTATGAAAGGCAGGGTTTACCCTGCCTTTTTTCATGCTTCCGCATCAGTGTGGATCTTGCTGGCCCGACTCCTGGACAGATGCCCCGAACCCCCGCAGTACGGGCAATCCTCCAGCAGAATGCGACCCAGGCTTTCTCTTGTCTTTCTCCTGGTTATCTGCATCAGCCCAAGCTCCGTCATGCCTATGATGTTGGTTTTTATCCTGTCCTTTGCAATCTCCGCGGAAAAGAAGTTATAAAGCTGCCTTATGTCCTCTTCATGCTCCATATTTATGAAATCGATTATTATCATGCCTGACAGGTTCCTGAGCCTTATCTGCGCCGCTATGTCTTTGGCGGCTTCAAGGTTGGCCTGCAGTATTGAGTCTCTTCTGCTCTTCCTTCCTATGTACTTGCCTGTATTGACATCGACAATGACGCAGGCTTCGGTCTGCTCGATTATCAGGAATCCTCCGCAGTCAAGCCAAATCTTCTTGTCGAGAGCCCTGTCCGCCTGTTTTTCCAAGTTTGCGTCAAAAAGCGGTTCAGCGCCTTCATGAAGCCGAACCTGTCGGCTGAGTCCTGCGCGGCAGTATTCAACCTCCTCTTTGACCATCTCCAGCTGGCTGGGATCATTTATGATGACTTCTTCCACATCCTCCCGCAAAAGCTCCCTAAGGACGTTGTTCTCCTGGTATATGAGAGCCGGCGCCTTCTGCATAGGCCCTTTTTCAATGACGTCTTTGTAAAGCGCAACCTGCTTGTCTATATCTAGGAATATATCCTCGACCGGCTTATTTTCGCTGCTTGTGCGCATGATGATGCCGTAGCCTTCAGGAAGGCGCTGCTTGGCTGCGTCCTTGAGCCTCTCCCTTTCATGCGCATCCTTAATTTTGTGGGAGACGCCTATTTCATGGGAGCAGCTTTGAAAAAGAACCACGTATCTGCCTATCATGTCCAGCTGCCTGCTTAGGCTGGCGCCTTTATCCCCCGAGGGATCCTTCCTTACTTGCACAAGAATGGACTGTCCGCTTTTCAAGCTTATTTTTTGATTCATTTCCACAACGTTCAAGAAGCCGTTCTTCGGCTGACCGATGTCAACAAAGGCAAACTGGTTGGGAAGTATATTTTTTACAAGTCCAAGGTATACGTTTCCGGTAATGGATCTGGTGTTTTTCTTCTCCACGATTAAATCTACAAGGCGCCCGTTTTCTACAACCGCGGTTCTGCTTATGTCTGTGCATATGTCCATGAGTATCCGTTTCATAATATCATCTCTTTCAACCTGAAGGCTCGACTTGAACCAGCCTGATGGCGTCATCCGCCTCTGGCGGATGGATGGCTGATCCAAATCTTGGACGCCAAAATCAATCTTGGCGGCGCAAAGCCAAATCATTAAAATATTCGCATTTTTCAAATGCATTATGCGCCAGGCGGCGCAGGCCTTAAAACGCGCGTCTATGCTGGCGAGAAATCGAGTCCTCCCTTCCGCCTAAAGATCAACTATGCTGGTTCGCACTGGAGAGTTCCGATTTCGGGGTCGGATTATGCAATGGGCGCGAAATGCGGATATCGGAATTTCGCAACTTGAAATCGGATGAAGAGGCCCCCAAAATCAACGCGTTTGACTGCAAATCAGCACTGAAGAGGATTGCAATCCATCCGCAAGGGATTCGGCTTACCCCGCGGATTTTATATAAAGGCTTGAGCCAAGCCGCAGGCAGCATTTTATTCATTAAATATCCAGCTGAATACAGGAAAGCCTATGGCTTAATCATATGCTGATTTGCATATGAAACTGCCTTTTAGCTTGACTGTACAGTTTAATTTGCTTCAGAAATTTCCGCTTTTGAGGTCTGACCATACTTATGAGAAAGAGGATATTTCAATCCCAAAACGCTTAATTGAATGAAATAAGCATAAAAAGCGATAGTAAGGCTTCAAAACATGAGAAATAAGCTGCAATAGGCATACATGCGCCTGAAAATAAGTAAAATAAAGTTTAAAAATAAAGCTTCGCATTTTCTAGCATTATTTGCCATATATTCATTTAATTTTCTTTTTTATGTGCTGGCAATCTTTAATCAAGCTCTATATATTCTAGATTTTACTCTACATTTTATTAAATTGCAATCTTTACATGAGCAATATTGCTTTAATTTCAAAATTTACCATATCTCCATTTTTATAATTTCTCTATCATACTCCAGCTTTCGATTAATCGCGTAACATTGTCATTGAAATAAAAGCTTCCTATTTCATACTACGAAAAGCGGGCCAATAAGTTTGCTTTAAGTCAATTTAAGATTATTCTGCTTGTTTAAAACCCTTAAGAGCCATTTCCATAATGAATGGAGTTTGAATGCTAATCAGCATGCATTTAACAAAAACATTGCAAGCAAAATCATAGAAAATACAAGCAATCCCCTCTTCCGCCCCTCCATTTCTTCTAAGATGATTTTAAACGCGTTCATGGCAATAATTTGACTTTTCAGCTTGAATATAGTATAAAATGTATATGTTATTTTTTTATCGATAGCCTAAGCCTGCATGGCGGCGATTTTTCATAACGCCGCAATAGAACCCATGCAGCTGAGGAATCCATAATTTGAAGGGAAGTTGCACATGCTCAAACCGCTTGAAGTTAAGGAAGATATTTGCTGGGTAGGTTCTCTAGATTATGACATCAAAGTTTTTGATATCATAATGCGAACGGATTACGGCACAACATACAATGCGTACGTTGTGAAGGGAAATGAAAAGACTGTTCTCATTGAAATCAGCAAGGAAGGCTTTTTTGAAGAGTTTTTTGAGCGCCTCAAAGGCGTCGTTGATCCTGCGGAAATAGATTACATCATCATGAACCATACTGAACCCGACCATACGGGAAGCCTTTTCAAGATCCTGCAATTTTGCCCCAAGGCCGTTTTGGTCGGAACCAGCACCGCCCTGCGCTTCATAAAGGAAATCTTAAATAAGGACGACGTTCCTTCATTGGCGGTATCTGACGGCGATTCATTGGACATCGGAGGAAAAACCCTTAAGTTTATCACAGCGCCCCTCCTTCATTGGCCAGACACGATGTTCACCTACATTCCGGAAAGCGCTGCGCTTTTTAGCTGCGACTCCTTCGGATGCCACTACTGTGACTCCAAAGTTTTCAATGATCTTATTGAAGGCGATTTCTACGACGCTTACAAATACTACTTCGACAACATCATGGGTCCGTTCAAAGGCAGTGTCGCAAGCGCGCTTAAAAAGATAGAGAGCCTAAAAATCGATGTCATATGCAATGGCCACGGCCCCGTCATAAGAACAAACCCCGGCAAGTACATCGGCTATTATAGCCAGTGGTCCAAGCCGGCAAAAAACGAAAAGCCATCGGTTGCTATAATTTACGTGACGGCGTACGGCTATACAAAAGAGCTGGCAACAAAGATAGCTGAAGGCGTAAATTCCATCTCCGGCATAGACGTAAAGTCCTTCGACATCACAGGAGCAGACGAGGCGGAAGCCATATCAGCCCTGCAATCGTCTGACGGCTTCATTTTAGGCTCGCCTACCTTGGTGGGTGATGCTCTGCCGCCCATCTACAATGCGCTTGCGCATTTGAACCCGATTATTGACAAAGGGAAGCTTGCGGGCGCTTTCGGCTCGTACGGATGGAGCGGGGAAGCTGTGCCAAATATAGAGGCCCGCTTGAGGCAGCTCAGGCTGAAGATGCCTGTGCAAGGCTTGAAGGTTCTGTTCAAGCCTAATGATGAGGATCTCAAAAAAGCTTTTGAATACGGAGCATTATTTGCGGAGGCTCTTATCGGAAAGAACTGATGGTCGTGGCATGAAGAAAAGCGCGCGGAAATAAACCGCGCGCTTTTCTTTGCCTTTTCTGCAAAGATGTGAACATCAAGGCCAATGTTCTGGCACTGGACTGCCTAGCTCTCAAGGTGACTTGCGGAAGAGATTGCCTACCCATGCTAAAATGCAGGCGAATGTACATATTATGGAGCTATACCGATTTTCATCAAATGTTCCTTTTTTAGTTGATTATCCATTGAGTGGCGCGAAATGCCGATAACAATCGCACCAGTTGTACAGTCAATCTCCAAAGCAGAAGATTTCATCTGCAACTCAGTCGCAGACGACTGCAACTCCGTCGCAGATGACTGCAACTCCGTCGCAGACGACTGCAACTCCGTATGGAGGCTATCTCTTCTTGCCTCTGTTGCCGCCGCTAGCCCTCTGCGCAGCTTGCCGAACAGACGCGCTTGAAGCCGAGCCAGCGGATTTCGCTTCTGGCGCGGGAGTCGCAACAGCTTTCGTCTCGGGTTTTTTCGCAAGCATGTACCAGAAGCTTCCAGCTAGGAAAATGGATGAGTATCCGCCGGCCACGACGCCTATCATTATCGGAAGGGCGAACTCCTTTATGGAGGAAACTCCCACGATGTAGAGCACAAGCACGGACATGAAGACAGTGAGCGATGTAAAGACCGATCTTCTCATAGTTTGGCGGATGCTGTTATTGACCAGTTCGAGGAACCCGGCCCTGCGCATTAGCACCTTGTTCTCGCGGATGCGATCGAATATTACGATTGTGGCGTTTATTGAATAGCCCAAAATGGTGAGAACCGCCGCGATAAAAGAGTAATTCAGGGGAATTCGCAATATTGCATAGAAAGCTATCATTACAAGCGAATCATGAAGAAGCGCGAACACTGCGGCAGTACCCATTCGGATGTCGCGAAAGCGCACTGAGATATAAATGAGCATGCATACGCATGCTACAGCCACAGCAAGCACAGCCGCGCGCTGCATGTCTGAGGAGATGGTCGGGCTTATGTCTGAATAGGTGAAGGCATCCTGCGCCAGGTTGTATTTGGCTGAGATTTCTCCGATAAGTTTTATTCGCGTCTCCTGATCGATGGAGCGCAAGCGAATCATGACTTGATTCTCACCCGCTATTTTTTGAACCTGAGGAGCATTCTGGCCTGTCACTTCTCTGGTTATGGCGGCTATATCATCATTATTGAAGCTCTGTCCTATATCAATTTGAAATGATGTGCCTCCGGAGAATTCAACGTCAAAGTTGAAAGCGCCGCGCCCGGACGCTCCGTTTACGATCATGAAGACGACTCCAACCAGCAGGGCGAAAATGGAAACCGCCAAATAGTAAAGCCTTTTTTCAACTATACGCATGCCTGATTACGCCTCCTTCTTGACGGGAATAAAGAATTTCGGCGCGTTCAGGCCTGCGCCTACAAGATTTTTTATAATGAATCGGGTTACTGCAAGCGCCGTCAGCATAGAAACTACAATGCCTATCGCAAGCGTCTGAGCGAAGCCCTTGACAGGGCCTGTCCCAAGCCAGAAGAGGACGCCTGCGGCTATAAGAGTAGTAACATTGGAATCCAGGATGGCAGGAAACGCCCTCTTGAAGCCCGCGTCAACCGATGCTCTCAGAGTGTGGCCTGTGGAGATTTCCTCACGCATCCTTTCAAATATTATGATGTTTGCGTCCACGGCCATGCCGATAGATAGAATAATGCCGGCTATTCCGGGAAGAGTCAGCGTGACTTTGAAGAGGCTTAGCAGTATGAGGACTGCTACAGTGTAGATTGCAAGAGCCAAATCAGCGGCAAGCCCGGATGTGCGGTATATGATGATCATGAAAATGAGGATTAAGCCAAGCGTTATCGCTCCCGCCAAAACGCCTGTATTTAAAGCATTTGAGCCAAGCTTCGCCCCGACATTATTTACGCTTAATACATCAAGCGCAAACGGCAGCGAACCTTCTCTAATGCTCCTGGCAAGATCTTCTGCCTCTTGAGCAGTAAATGTGCCCGTGATGCTTGCGTGCCCGTCTGTTATTACAGACTGCACTGTAGGATTCGATATCATCTCGTCATCCAGAAAAATGGAAATGGTCTTTTGAAGGTTCGCGCTTGTCGCATCAGCGAATTTCTGCGCGCCCTCGGAGTTGAACTCCAGAGACACTCCGTACTGGCTCGCAGTCCCCGCCCCTTGGGAGGTGAGCGCCCTCTGGGCGTCCGCGACATCAGAACCCGTAAGAAGTGTATCCCCGGCTTCATTCTTGAAGGTCAATAAAGCGGTTTTCCCCAGTTCCTGGACGGCCGTTTCAGGATCGTCCACACCCGGTATATCCACGCGGATCTGATTGCCGCTCTGCAGGCCCACTTCAGCCTCAGTGTAGTTCTTCGCATCGAGCCTGCGCCTGATTAGGCTCATGGCAGCGCCCATCTCCTGAGATGTGGGGTTGTCCTTCCTAGGGGCGTAAACCATAGTGATTCCGCCTTTAAGATCTAGCCCTTGCCTGATGCCTCCCACGCCGAAAAGCTTTCCGGCTCCAACCCCAAAATATGACAAGGCGGCGAGGCCTGCCGTGACGGCAATCGTCAATGCAAGCAAAAAAATGCTTCTTCCCTTCATCTTTGAGTCCTCCTTAATGTCCACTTTTTTCATCGCCGAGGCGAATGAATATCATCTTGCGCCTCGGCTCTTAAATTGCCTATTTGCAGTCAACTGCATCTTTTCTGGAGCTTGGGAGTCCACTGGCGCTGATATTCATATGCCGATTTTCATCAATTGCTCCTTTTTGGGAGCTTAAATTAACCATTGGACAGAGCGAAATGACAGAATCAATCGCAATCGCTGTATAATCAAGCTCCAAAAAAGGCAGTTTCAATGAAAATCAGCATATATGAGTGAATTCAACGCTTTCAAGGCGCGAAATGCCGATATCAATCGCACTCTCTTTAGAGTCAGCCGCAAAATAGGAACTATACCGCTTTTCATCAAATGTTACTTTTTTGGAGCTTGATTATCCATTGAAGCCTGTATAATCAAGCTCCAAAAAAGGTAATTTTATATGAAAAGCAGTATATCAAATCCCGGCAATGAATTGGCTCATTGCCTCAATACCAGGAAGACGCGCCGAAACGCGGCAATGTCGAGAGCCACGACGAAAATTTGCAGCCTTGAAAGCTTTCCATATACTATTTGCATATGGAAGTTCTTATCTAATTGGTACATTTATACCGATTTCCATTCAGTGTTCCTTTTTTGGGGCTTAGATTATCCATTGAGCAGTGAGTAATGCCGGTATCAGCATTTCTCACTCACTGTATAATCAAGCTCCAAAAAAGGTAATCTTATATGAAAATCAGTATAACTACAGATCAGAATTGAAGAAGATTGCAAATAATTAACGGAAAGCCTCTCATGCTTCAGCCTCCTCAAGCATTTCAGTTGAAGCCAAGTATAGAGCGCACTCTATCCTCTTCTTCTGAAGTTCGCACCCCAACTCATAAGGCTTTAAAATGCTTCCGTTTTGATGGTAGGCGTTTGCGGCGCATCCTCCGCTGCAGTAGAATTTCGCCCAGCATTCCAGGCATTCTTCTTTAGCGTATACGTTGCACCTTGCAAACTCTCCCCTAAGCTTCACATTGTCTATTCCGCCAGTAATATCCCCCAGTTTGAATTCTTCCATCCCGACAAACTGATGGCACGGATAGAGATCTCCCTGCGGGGTGACCGCCAGGTACTCTGTACCCGCTCCGCAGCCTGTGAGGCGCTTGATAAGGCATGGACCCCCTGTCAAGTCTATGTTGAAATGGAAGAAATTAAAAGGCTTGCCTTCTTTCCGCCTTTTCTCCATTTTATCAGCCAGGCGCTCATACTGCTCAAAAAGAGCGGGAAGATCCTCCTTGCGCAGTGAATAAGGCTCGTCCTGGGGTGATACTACCGGCTCTACAGATACCTGCTTGAAACCTAGATCCGCAAGGTGCAGGACGTCTTCAGAAAAGTCCAGATTTTGCCGCGTGTATGTTCCTCTAACGTAGTACCCCGTCTGCCCTCTCATATCAGCCATTTTTCTAAGCCTGTCAACGATATGCTCATAGCTTCCCTTTCCGGACGGGCTTATGCGCATTTCGTCGTTTACTTCCTTGCGACCGTCTATTGACAGCACAACGTTTGTCATATTCTTATCGATGAACTCCATCATATCGCTCTCAAGCAACACGCCGTTCGTTGTCAGAGTGAATCTGATGTTCTTGCCGCTCTCCTTTTCCCTGCTTCTCCCATAAGCCACAATCTCTTTGACCGCCTCGAAATTCAGCGTTGGCTCTCCGCCGAAAAAATCCACCTCAAGGTTTCTCCTGCTGCCAGAACTCGCTATCAGGAAGTCGATTGCCCGCTTTCCGGTCTCGCTTGCCATAAGCTGCCTTCGACCGCTATATCCGCCCTTTGACGCGAAGCAGTACTTGCACCTCAGATTGCAGTCATGGGATACATGGAGGCAAAGCGCCTTGACTATAGGCGCTTTGGATTCAAGAAAAGATTCATGGGATCTTAAGGCATGCTTGGCTGCGATTTCATGCGCATCTGGCGAAAAGAGCATCCCCTGACCTTCCAGCGTACGTATTTCGTTAATCGCCTCGAGAATATCTTCCAAAGGAAACCTGGATTTGAAGCGGCGGGCTATCTCATCTTCAGACATCAGCTTATAGTCGTCTATGATAAAATACGTTAATTCATCAACAGTATGAATCGCTCCGCTATTAATATCCAACACAAAAAATAGTCCATTCATGGAAAATTTATGAAGCATGATACTCTCCTGACTATGCCGATCATCATCATGCGCTCAGTTTTATAAGGAAGACACACATATATACTAGATGCAATGATTGAAAATCGTAAATTATCAAGCAAGCTTTCAAGGCGCGCGGCGCTTCTAACGCACCAGCGCCCGGGGCGGGCGCCTCGGGCGGTTTGGCGTTTTGAAGCGGCGCTTCCATTCCCTATTTCTTGCTTTTCTCGCAAGCCTGGTTTGCGACTGTGCATGATGTCTTGCACGCCGACTGGCAGGATGTCTGGCATTCCCCGCAGCCGCCTTTGGAAATGGCATTCGCAAACAAGACGGCGTTTATGGTCTTGATATGTTTCACATAAACCCCCCCCTTTTTAAATTTGAGACGCAATTGGCGCTTGAAGAAACGCTCACTTTTTTATCGCCCAAGCTTGGCTGATTCCCGATTGGCCTTTCATATAAAGCCCAGGCAAGACAACCGCCAATATCAATCAAAGAAAAATCTCAGCTTAAGAGCGCCTATTCTAATCGGTTCGTGCGTCCTTCAAGCAGTATAGCACTTTTTATTTTGAATGCCAATCAATTTTCACTTTTTATATTGTCTGATGGATGATAAATAGAAAAATTTTTCAAAAAATGCATTGGGATACTTCTATGGCTTTATCCAAAGTTGAAGAGAAGCCGTTGCAGCTTTAGCAGGATAGATAAATCGGCATGTTCTCTATTAAGCTAAAGAATTTAAATAATTATACAGGTGTGCAGATAGTATTGTAGATTGATTATCCAGTGAGTGCGAAATTCCAATATCAATCGCACTCACCGGATAATCAATCTGCAGAATCTGTACTCTCCTATGGGCATCAGTCTATTGCTCTATGCTGATTTTCATAGAAAATTACCTTTTTTGGAGCTTGATTATTCAGGTGAAAGTGGATAATCAAGCTCCAAAAAAGGAACATTTGATGAAAATCGATATATTTAGACGGCGCAGGCAGCTTTCGTTTATACCTATGCGCCTATTTTAGCTCGGCTGTCTGCTGCTGCTGTATATCCAAGCTAAGGCAGTCAGTACAAATCAGTATATCTGGGAACAGGCATTAAAATCAATAGGGAAATGATTGAAACAACCATTTCCCTTTTACAGTTGGAAGTTTATCTATGAAAATCGCAACAGGCTCATCCCACGACATTTTCGAGTTAAGGCCTGAAATTACTTCCCGCCTTTGAAATTTATCCCAATAACGCCTCCCAGCCCTCCACCTGCGAGAGAAAGAAGAAGAAGAGTAATGGTCCTTGAGTCATATGAAAACTCTTTAAGAGCTATCGTCATGAGGGCGACCAATATAATGGCATATGAAAGCCCTGCCATTATCCCCCAGAACCATCCTTTAGTAGGCGCCCCCCTTGCCGCGTCGAAGCCTGCCACTATAACAGACACCAGTGTTGCGCCAGCCACCACAAGCGGCGTTTTATCCTCTGTCAAGGACGTGTAAGTGATTAGCATGGAGTAGCCTAAAAAGATTATGCATGTAATGGCATAACCCACCAAAACGCCCTGCAAAAGAGCCATAAACCTGGAGCTCTCCGTCTTCACTTCGGCTTTCACCTAAATACCCCTCCTCGGAATACAAAAAAGCATTTATTCCTATTCTACTGAGGAGGAAGGCAATTTATGATATCTATGAAGACAATAGCAGAAAAAGGCTTGGTTTATTTTCCGCGCAATGCAACAACTTAGGCATCTTTGCTTTCATGGCAAGATCACACAGGAAAGCTTCTTGCGGGTCTGTTCCAGAGCCTCTCAACCAGGATCCGCGACAAGCCAGTCTTCTCGGAATCTTCTCTTCGTCCATCCACCCGCCAATAACGTTCGCAATGATTTCTATCAGATTATTTCTTCCGGCTAGATTGATTGCGCTTTCATCGATTGTTATGCGGCGGAGTCCCCTGCTTTTAGGCGTGGCTAGGAAGCCGCACGCCCTCGCTCCTTTCGGCTGGGATGGCAGTTCACCCAGCCAATGGCTTGAGCTTCCTATAGCTTATGCCTGCGGATATCCGTCCAGCGTCCGCACATCGAAGCTTCCGCTTTGGCGCCTTCCAAAAATGAAGCCTTTGCGTCCATCCGGCATTTGCACCTTGTCGAACAGCTGATCGAACAGCTGATATCCAAATACAAGCTTTGGAGTTTGGTTCAGCTTTCTCCTTCAGCCTTTGTTGATGGCCGCCTTGTGCAGTCGGCGGCTGCGGCTTTCTGCATGCAGATTGCATCCAGTGGCGCAAATGCCGGATTGCCGCCGGTGCATCTCGAGTCTTACGGGGTGATCCTTTGCCAAGCTGTTTCTGATTTTCGTGTTTTTTGCGGTATATCCATGTGTCATGCCAGCGCTTGGATATATCTCCTTCAGCGTGTTGCCGAAGACCCGCCTCATGACGCCCCATGAATGCGGCGTCCCGATACGGCTGCCCCCCCTTTAGACTCAGCTTCAGCTTCCCCGCATGATGCCGAAAAAGGCACCCCGATGCCCATAAAAGCGGCATTCCGATAGCTTCTATGGCAAGTTGCGCATCGCCTCCCATATTGCGGCTTTCTATAAGATGGACTCTCAAAATGGGGTTTCTTGCAATCCTTTCTGCCATGGCATACATGCCTTTCGCTGAATAAGACGTATTTCCGCGCGTTCCAAAATTCAAGCTGATCTCCTTGCTGGCAGCCGACTCCGGGTATATCCGGATTTTGATTTTCTGAATATCGGAAGAGGCAGCCTCTACAACTATTTTCGCAGTCGGCAATATATTATCTACATTACCTGCCGTTTAACGTGAGTCTGAATCTTGTTTTCTATAAACGGAGCGAGCCAGTTTTCTATAAACGGAGCGAGCCAGCCCTTATGCTTTGAATGGACGTGGTTTTTGAAGCAGGGCTGGCGATGCCTTGTCTTCCTGTCGCACCTCGCGATAGGGCTCTTTTCGATTGAGCCTTCAAAAGCTCTGCGCATTGATAGCAAGTCCGCTATATCATCCCTCAGCTCCTCCTCGGCGGCGTACAGCTCTTCCTTCTGCGTCGTCGCTGAGACTCCTATGATTGACTCATAAAAGCTCTCCCTGCGTTCTCTTTACTCGAACATAGCTTTCGATCCTTTCATGTTGCCTATTTCGTTATTGCTGGCGCGCTCGCCCTTCAGCCTTGGAATTATTACCCCAAGCCTTTGGCATTTTCAAATATCAGCAAGCTTCAGCTTCTTCTTTGACGCCTACATTCGACGCATAAAAAGGACCGCAATGATATTATATCCAACATTAAATATTCAAAAATGCTTACATGATTATACAGTTAATATCGAATTTAGATTCTAAACAGGTTCTTATGCAGATCGATCCCTTTATATTGCTTATTTCATTTTCCGGCATTGTCGCCCTTCAGCCCTCCGCATTATCCGAGGGAACTCGCCCAACGCATTATATACTAGCCCGAGTTTACAAGATAACAGAGTAAAAAAATAATAGAACTGTGTATTCATGCGGGTTCCGCATGTGTATTATACCAATTTCGCATTGCTTTTCTTTATTTCTAAGCGATTTAGAATTTTATGTTAATTGAAATACTGCAAAGAAATGCCAGACAAATTGCTATTTGAGGTCTTTTCGATCTTCTTTTTCCTGCGGGAAAGGTCATCTTGGATTGCTTGATTGAATTCAGCATAGAAACCATGCAGTTGATACTCATTTTGTGACCCATCTGCTAGAGTTCTCTATTCATAACGCAGCACAACATAAGCGCGAGCACACAATAAAACACATGCACTGTGATATGTTCATCAGCGGGTCGGAAAGTCAAGCATTTGGCGTCTTTCATTTGCCGAAGGCAAGCTTCTACATGATATTGTGAAGATATGCAGAGACTGTTTTTTCCGTTTCCCAATCAAAATGATCCGTGAACAGAATTGATTTTCCGAGTTCTTCGTCCTTCAGTTTCCAGTATTTATCTTGATTGAGATAATAATCAAGGCGCAAATGGCCGCCGTTCATGATGACATTGCAATCAAATATCTTTGACATGTGCTCTTTCGAAAGAACTGTCGTTATTGCAAGCCGCAGAGCTTGCTTGCCAGGCGCATGCGTACCGTCCATAGGCCTGCGCGGCGTCCTTTGCAAGCACAGAAAAAGCCTGTTGCGAAACAGGCTTTTCCAATGCTTGCGTCTACTCCCAGGCAATCTTCTTGCATTCCTCGAACTCTTCGCCATCTCCGGGGATGCAGGGGCTGCCGTGAAGCCTCTCGACCAGGGCTCTCGACAGGCCGGTCCTCACGCATGCTTCGTCCATCCCCCCGCCGCCCTTGAGAATGCCGAGCGCTTCGCCGAATAGCCCGCGCATGTACGTGTCGTAGGAGCCTCCGGCCGAGGAGAATGCGGTGAGCCCCTCCACGAAGCTGAGGGGGAGACCTTCAGCCTCCGCGATGACTTCCCTCGGAAAATCCATTCTGATGAGATTGATCGCGCTTCCAATCCTTCCAAGGATCTCGCCCTTGCGCTCTCCTCTG
>JAISZB010000082.1 GCA_031269465.1 Clostridiales bacterium
CTAATGAACCTATCCTGCCTTCCATATTTTTGCCGATTTTAGCGGAAATAAAACTTTAAATAAGTGATGGTTTCATCCTTAGTGGTGAAGCGAAGCTTCATAGTAGTTTATATGAAAAGCGGTATATTAATGACTGTCTCTAAACCTGTGTAAATGGCTTGCCCTAAGGCAAACGAAATCCGATTTGCGGCTAAGCAAAGCATGTCAATGGATCTTCAGGGCATCCCGCCGCCTTTGCTGCTCAAGCATTAGCTAAAACAGATGCTAGCGACGATGCTTCAGATTTCTGCCAGCATAATGTTCTGCAATGCACTCACAAAATATTTTAGGTGCATTTGGTTGCAAATCAGTACAACTGCCTTTAAATTATGCGGGCAGTTCTTTTCTTGGCTCTTTAAAAAAATTCAGGAGCAGGATAAAGGCAAAGAATAAGCAGCAAGAGGAAAGGATTAAAATCCCGGAAATGCTTAAAAGCTGTTTATCTGCCAGAATGCTCAGCACAATTGGCAGCAGCAAGGAAGGCGCCTCAGTTTTTTGCTTATGCCGATATATTTGGATCTATTCCACTGCCTTGTGGAATCTATAGGAATATTTAGTCCATTGTGTTTGTCTTTTTATAAGCCTGAATTCAAAAGCTGTTATCCACTTTTTGTCATCTGTCCATACGGATATTTCAGGTATATAAAATTCTAATTCATCTGTTGCTGAACCAAAGTAATTCTCTGAAATCAAAGGATCAAGCATGCTAAACGATTCTTCTATAACTGGTGCGTTTACTTCAAGCTCATCATAACTGGAGGCTGTTATCTCGACTCTCCCATTAGCCCAAATAACTGACATGAAGAACTTTTCCAATGGTCTCTTTTTTAAACCTATAGCAAGCCGTTAAGTAATTACAGCGGGGATAGTTCGGTTAAGAACTGTCATAATCACCGAAACGAGGATAGGCAACGACATTGAATGCTACTCCGTTCATATCCTCAAAGACATATGTTGCGATTTTCAGTCCTTATATATTTGGTTCTCCTTTATATTTTGATATATACTTATATTCTGTCTCCAAATAGGAATCCAGTTTACCCATTACATATTTCCAAGCAAATAATTAATACGAAGACAATGGAAACCAAGATAATAATTTTGCTTTTTCACACAGAAAGCTTTGGCGTATCCTTGACGCATCCTTGCTGGCGCCTCATTAGTTCTCCGCACGCATTGGAGCACGCGCAATATGTCGGCGGGCTGCGTGAGAATTTCCGCGAGCAGGTGCGGCAAGTCTTAGAACTCGCCGAATTCATAACCTGTAACTAATTGATGTTGCCAGGCTCTAACTTTGCAACCTTGTTGAATGTATCGTTTGCTATTCAATATATAGTTTAATTATCTTTTCGACATCTGGGTCATTATGCGTCCATTTATTCACAATCTCAATGAAGTCGCCAGTTTTAGCTTCTTTACCCTTGTAAGACTCATAGTAGAGCCTGATCATGCCAAAAAAATCCTCTTCGCCCATCTCATCCATGAGGCTCCACAATAAAGATCTTCCTCCCGAGTAAATTGGACCCATGCCAGAGCCGTTGTCAACATAGTGCTTTAGCGGTCGATTGATGATCTGGGGGCTAGGCGCGTCCACTTCCAAACCTTCCGCACGCATGAACAGCGCTGCGGCAAAAGTGGCAAAGCCCTCGTCCAGCCAACTTTCGCTGTATTGGTCGTTGCCCACCGCCGCGTAAAACCACTCATGAGCGATCTCATGGGCTACAAGCAGCCTCAATTGAGATGGCGCTATGCCCGCACAGGATAGGCTCACCCTCACAAGCCCGACGTTTTCCATGCCTGCACTTCTAATATCGCACACAACCACATCAAGCTCGCTGTAAAAACATTCGCCGAAAAGCTCCGAATACAGATCGACGGAGTCTTCAGCCGCGGAGAGGACGCTCTCCCCAATCGCCTCCCATTCTTCAGCTGTGCGGATCGACGGTGACGGTTCATATTTGGATTCGTATTTGACGTCATTCGATGGATAGAGCACATTGATGACAACGCCGCATGACTCTCCGTTTGCGATGGATCTGTGGTTGCTGGCGGATATCGTGAAGTCGCGCATGTTTTCGCCCCGCATTTCCCAAACCGCATTGCCGCCGCTTTCGCTAGCCAGATGCTCATCTCCGCTTGAGGCGACAGTGTAGCCGCTGGGCAAGGACAATTTGGCGCTGTAGTCTGCGCTTCTGCTGTAGAAGGATTCTCCGAGGCTTGAATTCGGATTCGCGATCCATTCCCCGTTCTCGCGCACTGACAATATCGGATAGAAGTACGCTAGCTCGAAGGAGATATTCTGGCCGTCCGAACGGTATGACGCGGTGTCGAGCGCGCGGTATGAGACGGTGTAGGCGCCAGGGGGAATGTCGAAGGAGAACCGCATTTCAATCTCAACTGTCGAGCCGGGTTCCAAGGGTTCTTCCAGCTCCACAAAATAAATCGACTTGTCGTCATCCCGGGTGATGCCCAACGCTTTGCCTGTCCGCAAATCATGCGCTGACTCAATCCCGCTCTCCAGCTCCTTTTCGGAATAGAACTCTCTCAGTTCATCAGAAAAGAGGTTGTTGTCCTTTAGATCCGAGGCAAAAAGATCAAGCGCGGAAGATGGATGATCTCTAAGGCATAAGTTGCTCCATGCATCGTCGCCGCTGTTTTTTGCCGCAAGGCGAACAATTCCGAAAAGCCGTTTGCCGCTGACATCAAGCGAGAGATCCATGTCATAACTATCACGCCAATTAGGCACAAGTTGCTCATGCTCAGAATCAGAAGCGATGTCGCCATGCTCAGCGCCCACAGGATATCCGGGAGATGGGGAGCCGATATGAGGGGAAGGGGAAATTATCGGGGGGGGCGTGACTTTAAGAAAGGATGGTGGTAAAGTCGGTGAAGTGCACCCCCCTTCTAATAATAATATCGATAATATCGACGCAAACAAAAAAGACTTGGTAATATTATCCATAATAAATCATCTCCAGCTCTGAATAAAACGATATTTTGGATATATATTTATATATTCATTAATATATATTATTTAAGATAAATAATATAATTTTAATATAATTCGAAAATTTTATGGATCTCAGAATATACTAGAGGAACCTATTAGGCTGGTTGGCGAATAATTAGCCTGCTCAGGCTGTATCCTTAGAAAATCTTATAAAAAATAAGATATTGCGGTACATTCTTCCAAATTATGCTATAATAATGGGAAAAACAGGCGCGGACGGAGGCGGCATATACTGGCAAGCAAAGGCATGAAAACGACATGGCTGTCGGACTGATTGAATCTCAAAGCCCTCAAGCTGACGCAGATATACCGGCAGGCTGCAACCCTTCATACGCAGTTTCGGGATCCGGGGAGCCTGAGGATAAAAATGCCGGGAAATCCAGGCAGGCCAACAAAAAGGAAGCTTTACACCATAAAAGGCGGGAAACCCAGTTTCTAAATTTGCTTTCATTCATAATTAGGAGCTTTTTTCCAACTCTTGTAGAAAATAAAAAAAATATAAAAATATAATCGATCCAGTGGATTCTCCCTAGAAAAAACTGGATTTGTATATATCGGCGGGAATTTAGCCGCAGTTTGCCATATTGAGTCCCTCAGGGCGATGAATCAAGCCTTGGACGCTCCCGCAGCCGCGTCGCCGGCCGCCGCGCTTTTGGATTTGGATCCGAATTCCGCCGGAACCTGCAGCTTCGGCTCCCAGGCTTTGAACAGCATGCTCGGAGCCGCTGAAGCGGAAGACTCGGCGGATATTGCGGGAATAATGCGCAGGCTGCCCTTGCCCGCGCCCGTTTTCCAAGGCGGCGGGATCAACGGGGCGCGCCGGCCGCCCGCCGGCGGGGCCAAGCTCCTCGGCGGTGCGATCCCGCTGAAGGGCGTGGAGGCCGCTGAGGAGCCCTTTGAGGGGCTCGCTCGCGACTGTCCCTTCCAAACCTTTAAAAAACGCCGCTCAAAGAAAAAAGAAGCGGCTTCCATAGAATTCGAAGCCGCAGCGCTTGAAGGCAAGCTGCTTTTGCAAGGTGAAGCCGCAGCTTCCATTTGCACTGAATTCATACAGAGCGAGGACAGTTTGCAGCTCCCCCTCAATCGCCCGCTCGAAGGCGGGGATGAAAGCGACGGCCGGCAAAAGCGGGAATGTTATGCCGATAGCCATATAATGTCGATATAATCATCTATCCATTAAGATCAGGCAATGAATTGCCTATTATCGGCATAAAGGATCGCGGGCCTCAAGCTGAGGGGGATCGAAGCCATGGGCGGGAAGCCGCGATGAACCTGCTCGGGAGGGGGGGCGGGCTCCGGGGCCGGCCCCCATGTCCGCCGGCAACGCATGCAGGATAGCGCTTCTAAATTAGGCGTTGAGAAATTTAACGGTTATATGCATATCGGTATAACACTCCTAATACCGAAATCGGCATTAGGAGTGCGAGTTCAAGGCCTTCGACAAGCTGGCGGGCAAGCTGCATAAATCTTTTCCCGGAGAGGTTTTCGGCGCCGCGATGGACAGCCCTGCGCCTGCCAGCCTGCCATGGATAAATGCATCGAGTGCGGCTGGCTTTCCGCAGCCGGATTCAAAGACGGCTCCGCGCCCGCCGTCGCCCGGAAAATTGCAGAGGGCAGGGACAACCCCGAAATACGCGGGGTTGAATTTACGGAAAAAGACAAAAAGGCGGGATTTATACATACTGCTTCAAGAATGGAGCCGAATTCGGAGAGTTCTATGCAGACATATCGGAATTGAGGCTGTATGATCCCGCCCATCCGAAAGACCATGAATATCATTCACTTTCACCGCCAGCATGTCTATATCCAAGAAATTCCGCCCTATGTTATGCAAACCGGAAGAAACAGGCGGGAAATTGAGAAAGAGGGCTTCAACTCCCAGAAAAACGGAGGCTGCAATGCATTGCTTGCATTCAGCAAAACCCTGCGCACGCAAAGGGCGCACTATCTTCCATTCCAAATCGGGCGCGCCATTTGCCAGCCGCTCCCGGGCGCCCGCAGTCTTTTGCAAAGCTTGAATTGTCCCAAAAAGCGCTGTTTCATCGCTTTCTTTCCATCACTGGCGCACGCCCTGAAAACCGAAAACTGCGCATGCGCCAACATCGGTTTCACGAAGCGCTTTTTGAATTCACAAGAGGGCATTGGGTACGCAAAAAAATGATTCCCTAGGAGAGCATCATGATGAGTGCTTTTCTTGTTTTTTCGGATTTTCCGAAAATCGTCTTTGCTTTCAATTCTTTTTTCTCCGAACTCTCCAAAGCATCATTGCATTAAGTTTAGGTTTTCATTCCCCTTATTTCACAGCCTCTTGTCGGTGGCTTCTCCGCACGCCTTGCCAGCGCTCCCGTAATCAGCGTCAACCTCGAACAAGTCAAATTCGGGCGTGTAATCGAAGCCGCACGAGTAAGAAGACACCCCATAGCGGTTCTTCAGGCAAACCAGCTCGATTTTGCGAGGACTCTCCATTTTGGCGGTCCCTCACCCTCTCCCGCCTTTCCCTCGTCTTCTTGTCGCTGTTGAAAATCGCCTCATTGAGCGCTTGAAGCTGAAGCCCCCAAACAACGTCAGCGGTGTACTCAATGCCCCCGCTCTCCTTGAAGCACTCGAAATCCATGGGACTCAAATAATTGGCCCGGTTGACGCTTGATTCGACCAGCACGACAAGATCATTGGAACTCTGCATCTTCTTGAGTCCACTCACGATGCCGTCGATCTTCTCTTTGTAGCCCTGCCTGGAGTCCGACGGGGGATGATCTGCAGATAGTCAACCACAACAACCGGATTGGATCCGGGATTGCCCTTCATGTACTTCTCAACATAGCCAACCAGAAAATCAATGCCCGCGTTCACGACGCTCACCTTGCCGGCAATGGCCGTATAGTCCGCAATCGCCCCGGCGTCTGCGCCGTCCAGCTTCACGCACCTTATCTCCATGGCGCTCACCGCAGTGGCCCTGTCGCGCTGGGCCGTGATTTGGCTCAAGCTTTTTGTGTCCATTTCCAGGCGGTTTTGCTCAAGGCTGAAGAAAAGCACGTGCTCGCCCATACCCCGCAAGCTGATCAGCCAATTGATGGACAAATGTTGTCTTGCCCAGGCTGCTGATCGCGCCTATGACATACAGGCCCGGATACAAGCCGCCGCAAAGCGGATCCAGGTTTCCTGTCCCTGAACCTCTTGAACCTTTTAACGTCTTTCACGAAGGCGCCTTCCTCAAGCTACCTTTTCACGGAGTCCGGCGCTGGCCCCTCCGCGCCAGCTTTAGCCCCATCCAGAACCGCATCAAACATTGCCAATTGACCACTCCATTTCAGACAGCGCTTTTTGGAAGTGTGATTCTTTATCTCAAAGCCCTTCTGAATGTTTTCTAAATGTTTTATGCATAAAAAACGCCTCTAAAAAGAATTAGCTGGCAATTTCTGTGATTGGGGCATATTTTTCTTTTTAGAGCTCTTAATGTGCATTTTTCGATCTAGCAGAAATGTTTTCAATAGTATGCGCTTTTTAAGTATAATGAACTGAATTGCAACTATAATGCAGACTTTTTAAAGCACCTCAGGCGCAATCATGCTCAAGTCCCGGCAACCGTCGGCAAAGTGCTTCCACGCATCTCTATCCCGCCCAAGTTCTCAAAATCCACCCTTGCAAGGGTCGTGATCCTCTATCGTAATATTCTATGTATATGGCTTGTGCGGGCCATGTTGCCAGGCGCACGGTACTTGCTGACCTTGTCGATACTGTCCAGCAGTTCAGGGCAGAAGCGCCCTGAGCACTTCCCCGCACATAGTCTCCTTTATTTCGTTCGACAGACTCTTGTATGGCTTGGCGGACTTGAACTCCGCTGGGGCCTCGTTTATTTTATTTGAGGCTTCATTCCGCAACTCTGCATGATCCCCATCTTTTCGGAAATGAGTCTGCCTAAGCTGCTTTTTTCTTTAGCATCTATGGTTTCGTGCGCTTTCTGATGTGGGGCTGAGCTGGCAAATTCCCCGACTATGCCATTTTAGCAGAAGCCGGAGAGAAAATCCACTTTAAAATTCTCACTCCTATTAAGACGTTTGCTCAGAGGCTGCTTGAAATTTAGATTTGTCTAATCTGAGGGTATTGGACGGGCCAGCGGTTTAGATTATTCTGCCAGGCTAGGCAGTTGCAATTGCCTAGCAATGCAAGAATGCAGAACAAGTCTACGCTGAATTATACTGATTTGCAGCTAAATTGTACCGATTTTAGGGTCAATGTATCCAATTTCAAGGTGTGAAATACCGATATCAATCGCGCTAATTGTATAATCAGAGCCTAAATCGGACGTTTCCAGTGCAAATTAGTATGGTATTGACAAGCCGCTTGTAGATGCACTTATTGATGGGGAATGGCCTTTCAAGGAGAGAGAATTAAAGTCGGATGGACATTAGGATTGGAGGACAAATATTCCACTGCGCATTAGGTTGCGAATAGGCCGGTATAGGGCAGAGTTTCTGGAGCTGCCAAGGGGAGGCGAATGAAAAAAGTCCTATGAATAAATAAGAGTTATCTAACATGCTGAATCTTTAATTCATTTGCTGCTTTAGAGGTTATCAGTAAATAAGGCTCAATGGCGAGACTTAATGGTTCTTTGGATATACGAGAGACGAAATAACTTTTTCTCATATTTACTGTGAGCTCTTAATGCAGAGACTTAATGGCAAGCTATGACGTATATTAGACTGTAGCTGTACTTTATTGAATATGAAAGTTCTTAATTTGGAACTTGATATGGAGAGTCTAAAAGGACAATCGAACTCTAAAATAGATGCTTTTGAGCGCATCTGCACAATGTCGATTTAAGGGATGCTTTATACCGCTTTTCATCAAATGTTCCTTTTTTGAGCTTGATTATCCATTGAGTGGTGCGAAATGCCGAGATCGGCATTTTGTACTCGCTGTATAATCAAGTTCCAAAAAAGGTAATTTTATATGAAAAGCAGTATAGCAATTGCCGAGAACAAGAGATTCAATAATTTTTAGCTTTTTGCCTATGCACAAAGCATTATAATATTGAATAAATATAAATATAACGTTTTTTGTAATATTGCATGCTGATGCGCATAGGAATATTCCGTTCTCACAGCTCGATTATCCATTGCTCATCGGCTCATCAGACGCCGCGCTTAAAAGAAATGGGGGAATGTAAGATGCGATCACGGATTATAGATGCTGTATTTTTGGGAATGCTCAGTCTGCTTTGCATTATCTTGTACTTGTCGAGGGTATTCTATACAAGTTCGAGATTTTACTCTTTCTTGAACTGGAATTTATTTCTTGCGGCCATACCATGGCTTTTAACAACAGCCTTCAATATCTTCCCGAAGATAAGAAAATCTAAAGTGTGCTTGCTCCTTTTTCTTCCTGTATGGCTTCTATTCTTTCCAAATTCTCCTTATATACTTACTGATCTGTTTCACTTGAGCAAAGGCTACGCCGCTCCAAATTGGTTCGACTTGATTCTTATACTGAGCTACGCTTGGACAGGTCTTCTCTTTGGTTTTTACAGCCTTCTGGAAATTGAGTCTATCCTTAGCAGGTTCATGCATCCAATGCTTATTAAAGCGTTTTCAGCATTCCTGCTGTTTTTAAGCGGCTTTGGCATATACCTCGGCAGGTATCTGAGGTGGAACAGCTGGGATATGCTTGCCGCTCCGCGCGAACTTGCCTCAAACATCCTGGAGAGAATACTGAATCCTTCAATGTATCCTGGGGCTTGGGGCATGACCTTTCTTATGGGAGTGCTGCTGAATGTCATTTACATCTCATTTTTCATGCTTCTTAGGAGTGGATGGCGGGCGCGCAGCCGCCAGCAAATGAATATTGACTGACATTGAATACTTCTTAGAACTTCCGGGCCTTTAAACTTAGTTGGGCAAAAAGCAAGAATGTGCATGTAAGAACCTTGATTTTAAAACAACAGAACAGTTATCGTAAAATTGATTTTAAGGCGGTGTTGCATTGCCAAAGAGTACTGAGCATCCCAAATACTTTCGATATCAGTAAAGTAAATGCATGTAAAAGCCGTACGCATTTTATATGAGGTATCGGCAACCCGTCATTGACGCAAGACTTCTTCTGATACAATACCCGTATATAATATCAGCCCCTTTAAACGCAAACAGCTTAACAGTGTTACAAAGTGCCATTTACGAATTAAACCGTTGAATGGCGCTTTTTGTTTTTTGGCTTTTTAACTTTGGCAAGGACTCCCTGAATTTGCATGTGCCCGGCGAAGCATTGCGTAAGTAGGGTGCGCCTCAGGCCAGGCTGGATTCGAAATCTTTAAATGCATTTGAAGATCAAATTAGGAATATTTATTGCTATTGCGACGTTTTGCAAAGTGACTGTTATTTTGAATAATTTTGACGTTTAATATTGCCATATTTATCCGTATAATTTATCAAAGCATATACATCATCCAAGAATTATATAAATAGATTGATAAGTATTGCAAGTTTAAACATATATTCTCTAGCTATCTTTCCGCTCGTTGACATTTCTGCCTCCTCCCTGCTCGCCCCTTTCCAGGACGCGTGCCTTGGAGCGACTTCGCATGCTTCGCCGCCGCAACTCCTCTATGGTAGAGGCCGCCGGATCATGTTGGCGGTGAAAATATCAGCAGGACAATTAAATCAGTAATCAAGCAATTAAACATTGATGATGGATGAATTCAAATGATAAACTTCGATGTTAGACGGCGAATGCTGGCGCACTATGCCTAGCGTTTACGGCATATGATGCGCAAAGGAGAGTTTCGGTTCAGAAGATTGACTAACCGTCGAGCGCGAAATGCCCATATCAATTGCACCTTGAATGTGGATAATCAAGATCCTAAATCGGCTGTTAAATGATGAGTCAATCGATCAGTTGTAGTGCGTAGATGCGTAAAATTCATGAGAACCGTGAATATTAAAGCTGTTGCCTTAAAAGATTTTAGAAACAAAGGAAGATACTTCGGTTGCTTTTTAAGCTGGCATACTGATTTGCACACAAAGGTTTCAAAGGGCAGGATTATTAAAAACTATTAAGCAAAACTTGCTGATTTTGCGGTCTGGGTCGCTGAAGCATTGAATACTCTAGCTTTAAAATCGGTGCATTTGTAAAACTTAATGGCTTTGGAACCTAAATGCCGCGCTTCACTATTCATAGGGGAAATAGAAGCTAGCGGAGTGACGCTCAGGAAGGTTGTGGAGCGTGGAAGACATGAAGACGGCGCATCATTCAGGCCTGGGAAAAGTTGAGGCCTGTCTGCCTGGAGTCCAAACGGGAGCGCGCAAGAAGTACGCGAAACTAACGCGCTTGGCTTAAGGATATGGATGGTCTTGCTGTAGCCTAAGCGAAAAGGCGATGATTGACTGCCTTAAGCGGCAAAGAGAAGGGAGCGTGAGGATTGAATGATTCACTGCATAAGAGTTGTTGGCAAAGGTTGCGTGGAGCGCTTTAAACGGCAAATTCGGGGTGGAGGAGGAGCATTAGCGGCATTTCATCTAAGTCATGCGCTTCTTCGCGTAAAAAATCTCGAAGCGGCCAGCCTATCTCAGGGTGATTTTGCGAGCAACATAGGCAAGGCTGGATTAGAGGAGCCGTGGTCTTGAAAGAGAGAATGACCTCCATCACGCTCGGCTTGACGCCATTCTTCTGGATTTGCGCATTAACGTTTTTTGCTGGATTCTCGTGGCTGTTCTTCTCAGGATTTCTAAGTTTTCTGGAAGCCGCTTCTGCAATATCCGAGAGAAGCGGCATTTCGCCTCCAAAGGAAGTTGTTGAAGCTCCCCGCGCAGAAGCGCCAGCCTTCTATGAAGTCTACACCGACGGAGAGTATGAAGGCTGCTTCATCACTTTAGAAGAAGCTGTGCGCTTCGCAACCGAAAGACCTAGAAGCGCGGTACGATTCGAGGCTGGATGGATTTGGGACAACTATCCTGATTTTGTCGCATTTTGCGGAGGAGCAGCAAAAGAATGCAATACGTTTGCCGAAGCTGAAAAAGCTGCAGGGCGTATGCCAAATGGATTTGCAGTATACAGAGGAAGCCTGGCATGGGATGGAGCGTCTTCACTTCCAGACAAGGCCTTTATTGATGTAAGTCCGATGCTGCAATTTCCAGAGCTTCCAAGAGGATGCGAAGTTACAAGCCTCTCGATGCTTTTAAGCAGCCAGGGCATAGAGGCTGGCAAGATTGAGCTGTCCAAGCGCATAAAGAAGGATGAAACCCCATACCGCATAGAAGGCGGGCGCGCTTTTTATGGCGATCCCAATGTCGGGTTCGTGGGGAGCATGAACGATTCAAGCTTGCGCGGGTATGGGGTGTACCATGGGCCTGCCTTTGATCTTCTTAGAGAATATCTTGCCGGCAGGGCTTTAGATCTCACGGGGTGCGGGTTCGACTCATTGCTCCGCCTGCTGTCGTTGGAAATCCCCGTCTGGGTGATAACGAACACGAGCTTCAGGATGCTTCCTGATGACAGCTTTACTTCCTGGAGCACATTGCGGGGAGAAATCAGAGTAACATACAAAGAGCACTCTGTACTGATGACTGGATATGATGATAATCTCATTTATTTCAACTGCCCTCTATCCGGCTCGTCCCAGGCTGATAGAAGGCAGTTCGAGGATGCCTGGGTGCAGATGGGGCGCCAGGCTCTCAGCTTACTGCCTTAGGCAAGAGTTTATGGACGGAAATGACCTGGAGATTACCTGCTTTTTATATCTACACCCAATCCAGTTGCCCGCTTGAATACTTTCTTTGCGTCTGATAGAATTGAGGATGCTTGAGTTGGAGTACAGCTGCTTGCAGCTGATAATAAGGAATTAGGTGTACCGACGCGCATCCAATATATCCGTCCCATTTGATTGCATGCAGTCGGTATAGGAGCTATGAACCAATTTGCTTCCTAAAAGCCTAAGCGAGTCCGTCGCCGTAGGCGAAAATGCGAGTCCCGGCGCTTTGCCGCAAAAGCGCTCTGGGGATGATGGAAGGCTTTTGCCCGTCCGATCATCCCATCCATTGGCGTAAAAGCTGAGAAGGATGGATTGGCTGCTATTCGCAAGCCGGAAGACTTGCTCCATAGATGAGAGCTTGACGAGTTATATTTCGTCAGCCGCGGTACCGGCGCCTGGATGCCAGGCAGCTCAATCGCTCAAGCAAATACAATTAAAGGGAGAAAACTTATGCGAAAGGTAATTCCTGCCTTTAAAAGCATCTTGTCTTTAGCTTGCTTAGTTGTGCTTCTTGCGGCAATGGCACTGTCTTTTTCCTCATGCTCTCAATCGGAAAAAGCCCCAAGCGGAGCGGAAAGTCAGAGTGAACAGGCTGTAGGCCAAGGAGCGGTGAAGTTCACCTTCAAAGTGACTGCGGGCGATTCCACATCCACTTTCATCGTCAGCACGGATGAAACAATCGTTGGAAACGCTCTTCTAAGCAACGCTCTCATTGAAGGGGTTACCGGGGAGTTCGGCCTGTATGTGGTAAAGGTCAACGGAATCGTGGCGGACTATGAGAAAGACGGCGTATACTGGGCGTTTTACATCGACGGAGAGTATGCGATGACCGGCGTTGACGCTACAGAAATAAAAGAAGGTTCAGTATACGAATTCAAGCAAGAAAAAGCCTAGCTTGCATCAACAACCCGTCGCCTAATGTTTCTGGGCTAAACCCTATGACATTTGAGGCTGGGGCTTTAGTTCAGCAAGTTCTTTTGGGTCTTTAAGCTTAAGCGGGGTTAATTCTGCGTCCATTTCATTATAAGTGGATTTCATGGGATTTATTCTTTATTTAGCATTTTAACCCGTTAAGTTTAAAGACCCGTTCTTTTTGGCTAGGCTAAGCCTTAACTGTTTGCAACAAAAATATCATTTTCAGATATTTAAACCTTGTAGATCTGCTAAATGTGACTTTTGCATGGATATTTCAGGCTGACCAACTGGTAATAAATACCAATAATACGTTCATGCTCATGATATCTGAAAGAACGGACGCCTTCTTGCTGCATGCGCAGGTTGTTTCGATTGGAGGCGGAATGAGCTGATGATCCAGACGGGAGAATTGCGAAACTCGAACAAGAGAGGCGCTGCGAGCATTTTATCGACGTTGCCCGCGAGAATGCCTATGCAACTGGCATACGCCCCTCGGCATGCTATTTTTCGGACGAGTCTCCCGATTCATGACCGCATCCAAGCTGCTTCAAACATATTCACGCCTTATTTGTACGGCACAGCTGATTTAAGAATAAATTTATACTATTAAATTCAACTGATTTTTGAACATTCAAAATGCCAGCCTATAGTTTAAGGAATACTTTCGTTTCCGGCGCGGATTTTTGCGCTCGCAGGCCGGCTGTTTGAGATCTCATGCAACCGTTCTTTCGACATTTGCTGGATCATCTTCGCCGAGTCCGCAGGGAGTATAAGCTCTGTCAGATAGAGCAGGTCTTGATGGTGGAGGAGATCGAGCGCGTAAAGGCGCAGGGTGAAGCCATAGGCATAGCCAAGCGTGATATGGAAATCGCGCTCAAAAAGTTTCGAAAGGCGAAGCCCGGAGCCGATTTGGACGGCATAGTTGAGAACCTCAGAGACATAGATATACCAGAGGAAATAATCGAAGCCTCCCGAAAACAGGCTGAAAGCGAACGAGCGTAAGCCCCCAGGGAGAAATTCGCTCCGGGGAGGGCGATAACCTCCGATAAAACTAAATAGCGCAGCAGCCCCAGAGCCATTGGCCAGGCGCACGGCTATTCTAACCGAAAGAGAGGGGCGCATTCCTCCCCCGCCCATTGCCCGGCGGCATTTAAGGCGGGGGAGGAATGCGCCAAATCTAATGAACGAGGCTCAATATAGAAAAGGTCTCAGCACCAGAGAGATTGCGGTGTTCGCAATGCTCGGTTCTTTGATGTTTATTTCAAAGCTTGTCTTGGAATGGGCGCCGAACATTCATCTTCTCAGCATGCTTACGATGGCTTACACTGTAGTTTATCGAAAAAAAGCGCTTGTGCCGATATATGTTTACATTTTGATAAACGGCTTGTACTCGGGGTTTGCCATGTGGTGGATTCCATATCTGTATATTTGGACCGTTCTTTGGGGAGCGACCATGCTTCTGCCAAAAAATATGCCTAAGCGGATTGCAATAGCCGCATATATGGCGCTCTGCAGCCTTCACGGCTTCAGCTTCGGCATTCTTTACGCTCCGATGCAGGCGGTCATGTACGGCCTCTCCTTTAAGGGCGCGCTTGCTTGGATAGCGTCGGGATTTGCCTTTGACGCAATGCATGGCGCTTCCAATTTCTTTGCGGGAATGCTTGTCCTGCCGTGCGCCGCTCTCTTGAAGAAGCTTGAGGGTTCGAAGGGCTGAAGCGGCATAAGAGTAAAGTCCTATTTTACAATGTTAAGAAAATCCTTGCATATAAATTCGAGATGAACACATACTAGAATCGAAATTAATGTAAGGAGTGATAATGATGCACAAATTTGCCACAGGTTTGATAACCGGCTCTTTAATTGGAATTGCCGGTCTGGCGTGGGCTTTAAGCGACACCAAGACTCGCAAGCGCATGGCGAGAGACAGCAAAAGAGCTGTCAGAAAAGCCAATGAAATGATAGACAACGTGCACGATTTCTTTTAACCTTGAGTGTCGAGAAGTCCCTGCTGGCTCGCTTATGCTCGCGCCGTTGGGCGCGCTGAATGAGAAGTCCCCGCCTCTTTAGGCGGCGGGAACATGCCGCCTTTCTTAGTACAAGCTATTTTTATAAGAGTTCTTGCAAAAAAGCCCCTTTTAGCGCGAAGGGGCTTTTTGTCATGCCAGAGAGAAATCATAATGCTAAAGCATTTTAAATTATATTTAAAAGACCCTTGACAAAGATAAGGTACCGTAATATAATAAATTCAGGTGATATTTAGGAACCTAAATAAATTTGGAGGAGAATGAATATGGGAAATGAAAACGCTCCAGATGTCATTGGACGTCTGGCCAAGCTTTCGCGCATGTCGCGCCGCCATGCCAAGGAGCATCATGTATCTCACAGAGGGAGCTTCCTGCTGGGCGTCCTGCTTGAAGAGGATGGCATGCGGACCACGGATCTCGCGGTAAAACTGGATATCCGGCCGTCTTCCGTGACTGATGCGCTCAGGCCCCTTGAAGAGGGGGGATATATCAGGCGCGAAAAGGATGAAGCAGATTCAAGGGTGATTAGGATCTATGCCACGGATAAAGCGCGTGAGGAGCATGCGGCACATGCCAAGGAGCATCAAAGCCGGAATGAGCGGCTCCTTGCGAGCTTGACGATGGATGAAGCGCGAGCCTTCTGTGAAACCTGCGACAAATTGTGCGCTTTTTTTGAGAAAGAATATCCTCAAGATGAATGCGCCCGCACTCACCGCCACAGCCACATCAATCATTGCTGGCACTCGCACTGGCGGCATCGGCATCACCATGGAGAAGGCCCGCTCCACTGCGGAGAAGGCCCGCAGCGCTATGAAGAAGGGCCTGGGCGCTTTGGAGAGGGTTCGCGCCGCAGCGGAGAAGACCTTCGCCGCAACGGAGAAGATCCTCGCTTAAGCGGAGAGCTTCCGCGCAACTAAGCGTTAAACAAAACAGCGCTTAGCATGGCATATCGAAGCGCGGTAAAAGAGACGATTTTGGAGATTGAATATATATGCTGCTCAGCATGGCGCAGAATAGAAAAGGCCCTGGGAAGGTTTAAACTTTCCCAGGGCTTTTCCTTATCAATACTCCAAGGCTTCTTTGGCCTTGGCCCGCTTCTTGGGCTTTGCGGCTGAGGCCTTTTTCTCCTCTTGCGCCTCGCCGCGCGCCTCTTCCAAATTCATGTTTTTCTGGGCGGTTGAGAGCATGAGCTTGATTCGGTTCAGCTGGTTGACTTCGCTCGCGCCGGGATCGTAGTCCACCGCGACAATGTTTGATAGCGGATATCTTCTCTTGAGCTCCTTTATGATGCCCTTGCCGGTAACGTGATTAGGAAGGCATGCGAAGGGCTGCAGGCATACTATGTTGCGGCTTCCGGAATGGATGAGCTCAACCATCTCCGCGGTAAGAAACCATCCTTCTCCGGTCTGGTTGCACAATGACACAATTGGCTCTGCCAGTTCCCCCAGCTTCTTGACAGGCACAAATGGCTCGAAGCGCTTGCTTTTTTCAAGGGCGGAGCGCATCGGTTCTCGGTAGAGATCAATGAAGCCTATCACAGAATTGCTTATGGCGGCTGAAAGCCATTTGCCTCCCAGGTAACGCTTCTTGAAGTTGGAATTGTAGCAGCTGTACATGAGGAAGTCGATGAGATCCGGCACGACCGCTTCTACGCCCTCGCTTTCAAGAAGAGAAACGATGTCGTTGTTGGCGGTGGGATGGAACTTGACAAGTATCTCGCCTACAACGCCTACGCGCGGCTTTAGGATGTCTAAAAGCTCCAGATTGTCGAAATCCCGTACAATGCAGTTTATGTTCTTTATGAACTTGAAAAGGCTTCCTGTACGGAGGTCTCGCTTTACTTCTTCTCTCCATTTCTGATGAAGGGCATTTGCCGAGCCGGGCGCTTTTTCATAGGGGCGGGCTTTGTAAAGCACTCTCATGAATAGATCTCCATAGACCATGGCTTGAAGAGCCCTGTTTACGAGAGCCGGGGTGTATTTCATCCCGGGGTTTTTTTCCATTCCAAGGGCGTTTATAGAGATTACTGGGATTTCAGGCATTCCTGCCTTCTTCAGTGCTTTGCGTATAAATCCTATGTAGTTCGTGGCGCGGCAGCCTCCTCCCGTCTGGCTGATCAGAACAGACACTTTGCTTAAATCGTAGCATCCTGATTTCAGCGCGTTGAGGATCTGCCCCACAACTATAAGAGCAGGGTAGCACGCGTCGTTGTTTACATACTTTAATCCCGTCTCGATGCATCCCCTGTCTATATCTGGCATCATAACAATATTGTAGCCGCAAGATGAAAACGACTCTCTTAAAAGCTCGAAGTGAATGGGCGACATCTGAGGGCATAAAAGAGTGTGGGTCTTTCTCATCTCGCTGGTGAAAATTTTTCTGGGAGGCCTGGGCGCCGGAGTCAAAAGCTCTTTATTAGCCGCCCTGCGATCCTCAAGAGCTGCAAAGAGCGAGCGAATTCTGATTCTGGCTGAGCCTAGGCTGCTGACTTCATCGATTTTCAAAAGAGTGTAGATTTTTCCGGTTCTGGCTAAAATGTCATGCACCTCGTCGGATGTTACCGCATCCAAGCCGCACCCGAAGGAATTGAGCTGCACGAGCTCAAGGTTCGCCTGCGTACTTACAAAACTGGCGGCGCTGTACAGCCTCGAATGGTACGCCCATTGATCCCTTACCGCGAGGGGGCGCTCTACCTGCCCCAAATGGGCTACGCTGTCTTCCGGGAAAACAGCCACGCCATAGCTTGCTATAAGCTCTGGGATGCCGTGATGTATTTCCGGATCGACATGGTACGGCCTTCCGGCCAGGACAATGCCCGTCATCCCGCTCTCTTCGATGAAGCGCAGGGTTTGCTCGCCTTTTTCCCGCATGTCAGCTCTGAATGCCTCTTGCTCAGCCCAAGCCTTTTCGGCGGCGGACTTAACTTCTAAGGGCGGTATTTCCGGAAACTCTTCCATCAGCCGCTTTATCAGAGACGGCTTATTATTCAAATTGAAGTAGGGGTTTCTGAACGAGACTTTCTTGTCACGCAGCTCCTCTACGTTGTTTTTTATGTTTTCAGGGTAAGATGTTACAATCGGGCAGTTGAAGTGATTGTCCGCATCCGCGATTTCCTTCCTTTCAAAGGCTATCCCGGGGTAGAATATGAAATCGCAGCCCTTTTCCATTAAGTCCATTATATGCCCATGCGCCAGCTTTGCCGGGTAGCATGCAGACTCGCTGGGGATGGATTCTATGCCCTTTTCGTAAAGATCCCTGGAAGAGGGTGAGGAGAGCGCCACGCTGTAGCCCAATTCAGTAAAGAAAGTAAACCATAGCGGGTAATCTTCATAAATATTCAGCACTCTGGGTATTCCGACCATTCCCCTTGGGGCGCTGGCCGCAGGCAGGGGATCGTAGCCGAAGAGCCGTTTGAGCTTGTATGCGAACAGGTTCGGTATGCTTTCATCCTTTTTCGAGGCGCCAAGCCCTTTTTCGCATCTGTTGCCGCTTATGAAGCGCCTGCCTCCGGAGAAATGGTTTATGGTAAGAAGGCACGCGTTGCCGCAGCCCTTGCATCTTGTGAGTGTGGACTTTATCTCCAGGCTCTCAAGGGCGTCAGCTTTAAGAAGCGTGCTGTAGCGTCCAGGCGCCCATTTAGCCCTTGCTATGAGAGCGGCGCCGAAAGCGCCCATAATGCCCGCGATGTCTGGCCTTACAGCTTCTCGCTCGCTAACAATTTCGAAGCTTCTAAGCACTGCCTCATTGTAAAAAGTCCCGCCCTGAACGACGATGTTTTCACCGAAGTCAGAAGGATCCGTTATTTTTATGACCTTTCTTAAAGCGTTTTTAATGACGGAATAAGCGAGTCCCGCAGAGATGTCTGAAACGCTTGCGCCTTCCTTCTGGGCCTGCTTGACCCTTGAATTCATGAACACGGTGCAGCGCGAGCCGAGATCGATGGGGTTTTCAGAAAATAGCGCTACTTCCGAAAACTCAGGCGCGCTTAAGTTAAGAGACTTAGCGAATGTCTCTATGAAAGAGCCGCAGCCTGCGGAGCAGGCTTCGTTTAAAAGGACTGAGTCTATGGCGCCGTCCTTTATGCGAAGGCATTTCATGTCCTGGCCGCCTATGTCAAGGATGAAATCTACGTCGGGGTTGAAAAAAGCGGCCGCCTTGTAATGGGCGACTGTCTCTATCTCGCCGAGATCAACCATGAGGGCGGATTGAGCCAGGCCTTCGCCATAGCCGGTCACGCAAGAGTTCTTTATGGAGGCGCCGCCCGGAAGAAGGCTGTAGATTTCCTTAAGGGACTTTATTATAACCTTAAGCGGATTTCCCTCGTTTCCTGCGTAATAGGAATAGAGCAGCTCGCCCTCGCCGGAGACAAGAGCCAGCTTTGTCGTGGTTGATCCGGCGTCTATTCCTAAAAAGGCATCGCCCTCGTATGAAGCGAGATCGCGCCTTTTTATGGAAGAAGCTTCATGGCGGCATTTAAACGCTCTGTAATCGTCTTCGCTTTTAAACAGGGGTTCAAGCCTCTCTATCTCATGCTGCAGCCTCTTTTTGGCATGGAGATTTAAAACCAAGCTCTCGAGGGAGATTTGCTTCTTGGAATCGGAGTTAAGCGCCGCCCCGAGGGCCGCGAACAGGTGGGAGTTCTCCGGAATCAGGGAGCTTTCCTCTGTGAGCTTCAACACATCTATAAAGCGGCTTCTGAGTTCAGGAAGGAAATGAAGAGGCCCGCCCAGGAATGCCACATTTCCGCGTATCGGCTTGCCGCAGGCAAGGCCGGAAATAGTTTGGCTCACTATCGACTGAAAAATGGAAGCGGCGAGATCCGGCTTGGCGGCGCCTTCATTCATGAGCGGCTGAATGTCGCTCTTTGCAAAAACTCCGCATCGGGCGGCTATGGGGTATATGACTTTGTAGTCTCTGGCCAGCTCGTTCAGTCCGAACGCGTCTGTTTGGAGAAGAGTCGCCATCTGATCTATAAAAGAGCCTGTGCCGCCGGCGCAGATGCCATTCATCCGCTGTTCTACGCCGCCTGTGAAATATATGATCTTTGCGTCTTCACCGCCGATTTCTATAGCGACATCCGCTTTAGGGGCGTAGGCTTCTATCGAGGAGGATACCGCGACAACCTCCTGTATGAAGTCGACTCCTACCCAGCTGGAAAGAGACAGTCCTCCGGAGCCTGTTATCATTGCGGAAAAGGATATTTCTCCGAGTTCTTCACCCAGTTCCTTTAATATTCTTAAAAGAGTCTCTTGTATATTTGAAAAGTGGCGTTCATACCGGTCGAATATGAGCTTGCCGCTATCATCAGCCACAGCTGCTTTAATAGTGGTTGAACCGATGTCAATCCCCAGTCTATAGGCCATTTAATCCCTCCACTCCTTTATGCCGGCTTTTAAGAAAATTTTAATCAAGTTTTGGCGATAAATTTTTATAGGAAATCCAGTAATAGTCAGGCGCGTGAAATGCATCCAAGCTGAATGAATAATTGCTTTTTCCTCTAAGAAGGGGTATGATTTAGTTCGCCAGCCTATAAGAGGCAGGCGTTCACGAGCTGGAGTCCAAATATAGACTCGCAGCCTAACGCGCCGATTTTAGGTCTGGACTATATCCATACAGGCTTTGCGCAATCCGGTCGCAAAATCGGAACTGTCCAAAGCGGAGCTTTCTTTGAGGCCTTGGCTCATCCTTAATATTATAGCGTAGAGTTGCGCTAAAATCAATGGAAGGTTTGAACAGTATTATGCAGCCGATTCTTTATAAGCTATACTGATTTGCATTGAAAGTTCTTATTTTGGAGCTTGATTATACAGCGAGTGCGAAATGCCGATATCGGCATTTCGCACCGCTTAATGGATAATCAAACTCCAAAAGAGGTACATTTTACGGCAAATCTACGGTAAAGAGAGAACTGAATTATTACGATTACCAAGCTTGTTTTCAGAAAATGATGGAATGAGATCAAAGATTCCATGCTTGAATAAAGGCTGTAGCTTTAGCGGAAAATCCGCTATTCGCTTAGCCGCATCATTATAGCGAGTCCTTAGGGAGCTGGAAAAATGCGCTATGAAATTGAAACGAACTCTACGGAGGAAACTCTGTCATTTGCCAAGGGGCTGGCGCAATGCGCGCAGCCGGGAGACATATTTTGCCTGACGGGCGATCTTGGAACCGGAAAGACCGTAATCGCCAAGGGGCTGGGCCAAGGCTTGGGCGTTGAGGCAAACATATCAAGCCCGACATTCACCATAGTTAACGAATATGATGAGCCGGGCCAAAAAATGCCTTTTTATCATTTTGACGTCTACCGCATTTTCCATATGGAAGAAATGGATGATACAGGCTATGAGGAATATTTTTACTCATGCGGGGTCTGCCTGATTGAGTGGGCGGAGATAATAATGGAGATAGTGCCGCAGGGAGCTGTATGGATAACTATCCAAAAAGATCTGGGCATATCAGAGGAATACAGGAAGATCACAGTATGCCGCACAGGTGCATGAAACGAGCTGCGGCGGCGGGGACTGGCAAGGGGGGGAAGCTGCGGGCGAAATGCCTTTAAGCGAAATGAATGAAAATTTTGGCTATAGAATCCTCAGGGCTTACCGCTGGGGTCGCGGTTGTGGACGAGCTGCGCGTAATCGGGGAGTTTTCCGCAAACCACAAGCTTTCGCATTCTCAAACATTAATGCCTATGATAGACATGCTTCTGGCCTTGATTGAAATGAGCCTGGAGGAAATGGACGCGATAGCCTGCTCCAGCGGGCCGGGTTCCTTCACAGGCTTGAGGATTGGCGCATCCACGGCGAAAGCGTTGGCTTACGCCGCAAATAAACCCATTGCCCCTGTTCCTACTATCGACGCCTTGGCATATAATGTTTTTGACGCGTATTCACTGATAGCGCCTGTAATGGATGCAAGAAGAAGCCAAGTTTATACATCCGTATACGAATGGGCGAGTCCGGAGTCCGCAGCTTCCCAGCCAAGGCTGGCGCGGCTTTCTGAATACGCCGCGGAGTCTGTAGCGGAAGCGGTTGATAAATGCGCGGGATATGGAAGAAAAGTCATATTCGCGGGAGACGGCGCTGTTTCTCTGAAGGAAGAAATAAAAGCCGCTTCAGAAAAATCAGGGTTGGACTATTCTTTCGCCCCTTGCGCTCAAACTTGGCAGCGAGCCGCCAGCGTAGGATTTTTGGGCATTCAGGCCTTCCGGGAAGACGCAACGCTAGACAGCGACAGCTTCAAGCCGTTTTATTTAAGGCAGTCCCAAGCGGAGAGGGAGCTTGCGGAAAAGGCGCGTGCGCAGCTGAACTGACTATTTCCTTTCAGGCTTTCATGCTTATATCGATTTGCAGTCAAGCTGCAAGAGATTTGCAATCAATGGCCTATTTAAAAAGGAACTTTAGCATGCGAATCAGTATGCTTGTTTTGAAGCTTGACGGCGCAGAGAGTGCGTAATGCAGATATAGCCATTACGCACCTTGAAAGATGACAGTCAATTCCAAAATCGGAGCATTCGTCTGTGCGCCGGCATATTCTGCAACTCTAGCTTGAGCCTGCTCCTTAGCGACTTAAGACATAGAGCCAATGTGAAAAAAATACCGTCTATTACGCTCATGCATTCGCAAAAATGGCCGGGATGAAATATACTGGCAATATGTAGCTCATCAGCATGGAAAGGAAGTAAATGAATATTAAAGTCGCCGCGCGCATTAAAAAAACGGTTTTGCTATAAAAGTGACTTTTATCCTCTTGCGGGAATTTTAGCGCGGCAAATGAGAAACGTCCGATGCAAAGACCTCGGAAAGCGAAGGAAAGGCTAGCGATGATAGAGATATTGCCAATGAAAGCTGAACATATAGATCAAGTATGCGAGATAGAATCTGACTCGTTCTCCATACCATGGACGAGGCGTGACTTCATGAAGGAATTGGACAATGCCAAGATGTGCATATACTTTGTCGCTGTGGAAGGCGATGAGGTTTTGGGGTACGCGGGAATGTGGCATGTGATAAACGAAGGCCACATCACCAATGTGGCCGTGAAGCGAGAGAGAAGGCGCGAAGGGGTTGGAGACGCCCTTATAGAGGCGCTTATTAAAGCCGGATCTTTAAAGGAGATGGCAGGACTTACGCTGGAAGTCCGAATTTTCAACGGAATTGCGCAAAAGCTGTATAGAAAGCACGGTTTCAAGACTGAAGGCGTACGCAGGAGATATTACGCTGATACAGGTGAAGACGCCATTATTATGTGGAAAATTTTAGGTTGAGGTGATGACATGTTAAGGGAGCTGGATTACACTGAGCTTAAGAAAAATATAGATCCTCAGATCCTGGGTTTTGAAACCACAGCGCAGATTTCAACGACGCCGGAAATCATTGGGCAGAGTCGCGCTGCGGCTACGCTCCAATTCGGCCTCAATATCAAAGCGAAAGGCTACAGCATATATGTCAGCGGAACGCCGGGAACAGGCAGAAGCACCTTCGCCAAAGCATTTGCTTGCGCTCAGGCGGCCAAAGAGCGCACTCCTTCGGATCTATGCTACGTATACAATTTTGAAAATCCCAAATGCCCCAAGGTGCTGGAGCTTCCGGCAGGCTCGGGCAAAGCTCTGAAGGAGCAGATGGATGAGCTTATTAACAGGCTTTTAAACGAGCTTCCACCGCTTTTTGCAAATAGGGAGTTTGAGGCTCAGAAGTCCGAGATTGTAAAAGTCTATCAAGAGCAGAGAGACTCAGTGATAAAGATTATTACGGAAGAGGCCAGGGAGCAGAATTTCGGCGTCAAGAACACAAACAGCGGCATCTACTTCATGCCGATAGTCGACGGGGAAGTCATAAGCGAAGAGCAATACGACGCTTTGAGCCAGGAGCAGAAAGATGTCATATCGACCGACTCCGAGTTCATCCAAAAGAGGGCGTCTGAAGCGATGCGCCAGATCAAGGAATACGAGAGGCAGACCCGCAAGGAAGTGGAGGAGATGGAGTACTCCATCGGCTTGTTTGCAGTGGGGCGCCACATAAACGCCATACTCTTCGAATACGCGGATCATCCGCAGGTTGTAAGCTACCTCCTTAGCGTCAAAGAGGACATACTGGAGCATATAGAAGACTTTGCGGTCGAAGACGGGGACGAAGAGGAGGGAATGCAGTCATATTTGCCGTGGTACAATAAGAAGGGCGGCGAAGACGTATTCTCGAAGTACAAGATAAACCTTGTCACAGACAACTCCCGTCAGGAGGGGGCTCCGGTCATAGTCGACTTCAATCCCACCTATGCCAATTTGGTGGGGGAGATAGAGTACGACAATGAGTTCGGAAACTTCTCGACTGATTTCATGAAAATAAAGCCCGGCCTTCTCCACAAGGCGAACGGCGGGTACCTAATCCTCCAAGCGCATGACGTCCTTGCCAACTACCATTCGTGGGAGACTATACGCAGAGTGCTCCTTACGGGGGAGATCGCCATAGAACCCGCGAGGGAGTACGCTACTGGCATAGCCGTTTCCGGAATAAAGCCGCAGCCCATCAAGGCGGATGTGAAGGTAATCCTCATCGGGACGGAGCTTTTGTACGAACTGCTCTATGAATATGATGAAGACTTCCAGAAGCTATTCAAGATACGGGCGGACTTCGACTGCGAGATGCAGATGAATGACGAAAACATCTCATCTGTCTGCAAGTTCATAAAAAACTTTGTAGACAAAGAGAAGGCGCCGGATTTTGACGCCGAGGCTGCGGCGAAGGTGATCGAGATGTCGGCGCGGCTGGCGGAGAGGCAAAACAAGATGAGCGCGAGGTTCAACAAAATCTCGGAGCTGCTTGCCGAATCCGCCGCTTGGGCGCAGATGGAGGACGCTCCGCTCGTACAGGAGCGTCATGTGAGAAAAGCCATCTTCGAGCAGGAGCGGCGCCTGAACATGTATGAGGAAAAGCTCACGGAGATGATAGAGGACGGAACGATACTCATTGACACGGAAGGCTTCAAAGTAGGCCAGATCAACGGCTTGGCCGTTCTTGACATGGGAGACTACGCCTTCGCCAAGCCGAGCCGGATAACCGCTACGTCCTACGTGGGCAAAGCCGGGATCGTCAATATCGAAAAGGAAGCTGACATGTCCGGAAGCATCCATGAAAAGGGAGTTCAGGTTCTGATTGGATACCTGGGGCAGACGTATGCCCAGGACTTCCCCCTCTCGCTGTCCTGCCGGATTTGCTTCGAGCAGAATTACAGCGGGATAGACGGCGACAGCGCGTCTTCGGTCGAACTGTACGCCGTGATGTCTTCTCTTTCGCGGATTCCTATCAACCAAAGCCTTGCAGTTACAGGCTCGATGAACCAGCGCGGGGAGATTCAGCCTATAGGCGGAGTCACTTACAAGATAGAGGGATTCTTCGACCTTTGCAGCAAAAGAGGCCTTACAGGAGGGCAGGGGGTTATAATCCCCAAGTCCAACACGCCTGATCTAATGCTTCGGGATGAAGTGGCGGAAGCGGTGAAAGCCGGCTTGTTCCACATCTATTCAATAGAAACTGTGGATGAAGGCATTGAGCTTCTGACAGGGGTTCCTGCGGGCGTGATGAATGAAAAGGGCAAATACCCGTCGGATACGGTGCATGGAAAAGTAATTAGGCGGCTCAAGGATTTTTACAGGAAAGCTATCGAAGAGTAAGGGCGCCCGCCTGGATGCGAAAGCCTCCGGGCGGCTTGGCTTTGGCTAAGAAGATATTTCTAAAAATGTAAATCAAGGCATCATATTAACAGAGCAGTTATACCTATCTGCGGTAAATTGGACAAGATGTTGCATAAAAGCTTTTTATTATTGAGAGGATTAGTTGAATTATCTTGTTTTATAGATTTTTGATAATGCATGTATCTTAATGCTATTTATAAAATATCATTAATGAACCTCTTGTAATTTCGCTATTAATATGCTATAGTGCCAACATAGGGTATTGTCTGTGAGCATGTTATACAGAAAATAAATGATGCACACGCTTTTAAAGGCAATCTCTGTCAATTCACTAAAAGGAGGAAGAAAATCAATGAATTTATGGATGAGGAAATTCCTGTCCATCGCAGTCTCGGCTATTATGCTCGGCTCCATAGTCGCTTGCGGCAACTCTTCTACGCCAGCTCCAGCCACGCAGGAGCCAACAGCCGAGGCGACGCAGTCGGCCGCTCAAACGATTGAACCTGCGACAGAGCCTCCGATAGAACCTGCGGAGGAAGGAACCGACACAATATCAGAGCTTCCCCGCAATGAAACCCTATACTTCGGAGGGCAGCAGTGGGGCGCCGTTAACGGCTGGAACCCATTCTCCGCAGACAACAACAACGCGCTTGCAGTCTCCGCTAACGCGTCGTCCCGGGTTGTGATGTTTGAGACGCTCTACCTATACAACATACTTGACGGCAGCATGTATCCGCTTCTGGCTGAAGATCAGCCGGAATGGAACGACTCTCAGACGGAGCTCACCATCAGGATGAATGCGAACGCTCACTGGAGCGACGGCACTGCCTTGACCGCTGAGGACGTAGCGTACACATGGGACACCCATGTGAAATACGAGACTCCTACAGGCACCTCATTCGGCGCGTACATTGAATCCATCACGGCGCCGGATCCTGGCACGGTGCTTATAAAGGCGAAGGTTAACGAAGCGGGCCAGCCTCTTAATCCGCTCATGATCCTTGATTACATCCCAAGAGTCTATGTAGTTCAAAAAGCGTGGACTCAGGCCCTTGAATCCAAAGTGGGAGGAGACGCCGCCCTGCTGAAGACCGACAAGGCGGAAGACGTGGTTTCTTCAGGCCCGTACAGGCCTTATTATGACGACGACCAAAAGGTAGTCTTCATCCGCGACGAAAGCTACTGGGGCGTTGCCGTTTGGGGCGGGCTTCCAGTGCCTAAATACCTGGCTCACACCATTTACTCCGACAACGCCGCTTCCCAGGTCGCCTTCACAGCCGGCGAGATTGACGTCAACCAGCAGTTTTTGGCTAATGTAGAGAATCTTTGGCTCAAAGACGGGCTTCCAATCTCAACCTACATGGATGAGCCTCCTTATGGCATATGCACGTCAACTCCCTCTGCATGGTTCAACTTGAAAAGCTACGGCCTGGATCAGGTCGCGGTTAGAAAAGCCATTGCCATTGCGGTTGACTATGACAGCATTAACGCAAGCGCCATGACTTATCAGTCTCCGACATTCGCTGAGGCGCCGCGCTCCCTGATGAACCCGACGGAAGGCGAGCAGGCGGCTTATGATCATGACGCCGTGGCAGACCTCCAGTGGGTCGGAAAAGACATAGAAGGCGCGAAAAAGCTTCTTGACGACGCAGGCATCGTAGACACCGACGGAGATGGATACCGCGAGTTAAACGGCACAAAGCTCAGCTACAACGCGTCCTGCCCGAACGGCTGGACGGACTGGCAGTCCAGCATGGAGATAGTCGCAGCCGCAGGCGAAAGCATCGGCATAGAAATCACAACTAATTTCCCGGAATGGGAAGTCTATCAGACTGTCTTTACAGACGGGGATCAGACCGAATATGATATTTTCATGTATGCGGGAGACGGCGCAGGCCCGACATTTCCTTGGAATCGCGTGCGCCAGCGCCTGAGTTCTGAATTCGTGGGGATGAAGAGCAACTGGACCGGCAATTTCGGCGGATACTCAAATCCCGAAGCTGATGAGATAATCGCCAAAATTCCGCTCACATCCGATCCTGACGAACTCAAGAGCCTTTATACCAGAGCAGTAGAAATATACCTTACAGACGTGCCCTCCTTCGCCCTCATGTACAGGCCGGAGCTGTTTCACGCGGTCAACGAGACTGTTTGGACCGGATTCCCTGAATATCTTGACGGAGACAACATTCCTCCGACATGCTTGACTGACGGATACGGCATAGCCGGCCTATACAATTTGAGGCTGGTAAGCTAAGGCTAAAAAAGAGGCGCAGACAGGCGCTAAGCAAAATCATGCGCCGCCTTCCATGCATAGGCAAGGCGGCGCATTTTTCAGGATGAAATGAATGCCCTTAAAATGGACGCGTTTGAGTTTCATCCCAATCATCCTTACTCCAGCCACGCTTTGATTCTAATGATGAATCTTTCGTGGCTTTTGCCCTATGCTGGGACGAGACTCTTTCATACGCTCCCTTGGCCCAATCGGCTAAGATATTTTGAACTTCCAAGTTGCGCCTGCTTGGTTGGGACGCAGTAGCTTCTGAAATGCTTATTCGAACTAGAATTACCTCTTTAGCTATACTGATTTTCAAAGAAAACCTTTTTTGGATCATGATTATTCAGCGAGTGCAAAATGCCGATATCAATCGTACCGCTCAATGGATAATCAAGTTCCAAAAAAGGAACATTTGATGAAAATCGGTATAGACTGACTCTAATGGCAATCAAGATTCAAAGTGAGTGCGTTTGACTTCAAATCAGTGTATTAGCATTAGGTTATACCTATATCAAATGATCCTTTCTTTGGAGCTTATTATCCACTGAGCCGTGCGGAGCGCCGATATCAATCGAACTCGCTCCAAAAAGGCAGTTTCTTTTGGAAATCAGTATAAATACTGATTCGCAAGAAAATTTCTGACTTTGAGAATGGACTATACGCCGCAATGGATAATCCATTCTCAAAGTCAGGACAGTTTTACAGCAACTGATTTGCTATGACAGCTCCTCTTTTTGCGCTTGACTTTACACTGTGAAGGTGTACGGAGGAGCTAAAATAGGCTCGCTTGACTGCAAATCGGCATGACTGCTGATATTTCACCTGGGACGCTTGATTTTTGCGCGCTGGCATAGCGCCGCTTGAGAGTCCAAGATGCCAGGGGCGAGGCTCATTGGCGGCGCAGCAGCGCAATTCCCTCAAGGAGTGATGGTTGTGAAGGGATACCGCAGATATTTCGGAAAAAAGATTATCTGGTTTTTAATAACTATGTTTTTTGCAGTTGTTTTAAATTTCCTTCTTCCGCGTTTGATGCCTGGCGATCCGGTGGCTGGAATCACAGGCAGAGCGGTTTCGGGAATGTCTGACGCAAGCGTCGCCCAGACTATATATAACCAGTACGCTGAGAGATTCGGGACAAACAAGCCAATGTATATTCAGTTTTTTACGTATCTAAAGAATTTGGCCCATGGGGATCTCGGAGTATCATTCAGCCAGTATCCGCGGACGGTGGCGGATATACTTGGAGCGTCAATTGTGTGGACTTTGGTTCTTCAGTTCCCGGCAATCATTGTCGGATGGATCATAGGAAACGTGCTGGGAGCTCTCGCCGCCTACATCAGAAAGGGATTCGATAAAGTGCTGCTTCCGCTCAGCTTGTTTTTAAGCGGCCTCCCGGCCTTCGGCATGGCAATCACCCTTCTTGTGGTCTTTGGAATAAACCTCAAGTGGCTCCCCACTTCTGGCGGCTACTCGTTTAGCTTGCTGCCGCATTTTTCCTTTACATTCATAAAGTCGGTGCTGTACCACTACTGGCTTCCTTTTCTTTCCATTGTCCTTATAGCCATAGGCGGGCAGGCTATAGGCATGCGAAGCATGTCAATCTACGAACTCAATGCAGACTACGTTAAATACAGCAGATTCCTAGGGATAAAAGACAGGAAGATAGTAGGATATGTATTTAGAAACGCCATGCTGCCTCAGATAACGGGACTCGCGCTTTCAATTGGCACCATGGTAAGCGGCGCTCTGATAGCGGAGATCATTTTCAGCTATCCCGGACTTGGATCAAGCATTTACAAAGGCGTATTCGCGTCCGACTACCCGCTGATATCCGGTTCGACGCTCATCATTACAGTTATGGTTCTTGTGGCATCCTTTGCCATAGACATAGTCTATGGATTCATAGACCCGCGCGTCAAAGCCGCGCAGAATGAATAGGGGGGATGAATGTGAAAAACTCATTGGCTCAAGTATTCAAGAGCGGCAAATTTCTGGTCGGTTTTTCGATTATAGTCGCAATAGTTCTCGCCATCATAGTATACCCCCTTCTTGTGCCGGGAAATCCTCTTGAAATGATTGGCGTAGGGACGTTTTTCAAGCCTGGGACTTATATCTCCGCATACGACGCCGTGAATTCAAGATCCTTCTATACCTTGAATCTGACTGACGCCGCCGCCAAGCGCGTAGCAAGCAAGCTTTCGGATGCGGATCGCGAAGTCATGCTGGAGTGGTTCACGCTTTTCTTCGAAGAGAATCCCGGAGACGTCGATCTCGAGGAGATGGATATCAATGATACGCAAACGCTGGTGACCCTTTGGTGGGAGACCTACGATCCATCCATCCGCTTCGACAGCATGACCTCTGCCAAGCGCAAGTACATCGCCCGCGTCGACGCGCAGCTGGAAGGGATACTTGAAGACGCGGACGTCATCATAGCCGCTGAGAATGATGATGGAACGCTTTCCCAATCCTCGGTCATCCTCGGAACGGACTATGTGAATGTCAGCGACATAGCAAGCGTCAGGATCCTTCCCCTAGGAACCGACAATTTCGGGCGCGACGTGCTCAAACAGATGATTTCAGCCTGCCGGACATCCCTTTTGATAGGACTCATCGCCGGCACGATCGCAACTCTCATCGGGCTGGTCTTAGGGCTTCTCTCTGGATATGTCGGAGGAATCGTCGACGACGTCATCATGTTCGTTACCAACCTCTTTACGGTCATACCCTCTTTCGTCCTTCTCATACTGATATCGTTCTCCATCGGCCAGGAGCAGAGGGGGGCGCGCGTGGTTGCGGTAGTCATTGGGGTCACTAGCTGGGTTTGGACTACGAGATCAGTCAGGGCGCAGGTGGTCTCGCTTAGGAACAGGGATCATGTGAATTTGAGCAAGCTATCGGGGCATTCGCTGGTAAGAATACTGATTATGGACATACTTCCTTACATCGCGTCCTATGTCATCATGGCTTTCATACTTCAAGTCTGTTCTGGGATACTTGCGGAAGCGCAGCTCTCAATGCTGGGGCTGGGGCCCAAAACGACGCAGGTTCCCACCCTGGGCCTTATGATGTACTGGGCGATGGCTTACGCGGCGCACATAAACGGCGCCTGGTGGGCGTACTTCCCCATAGTGATTCTAATAGCCATAATATCGTTTTCACTTAACCTTATGAATACGGGATTGGATCAAGTGTTCAACCCGCAGCTCAGAGATTGATGGAGGAGGGGATCGGTTGTGAAAAACATGCTGGAAGTCAAGGATCTTACAACCAAATACATCACCCGCTTTCATGAGGATGTCTACGCGGTTGATCATGTGTCGTTTTGCGTGAAGGAAGGAAAGTCGGTGGGCATCGCGGGGGAGTCGGGATGCGGAAAATCCACGCTGGCTTTGAGCCTTATGGGCTACTACTTCCCTCCTCTTCATTACACAAGCGGAGAAATAATAATAGACGGAAAAAATATTTCTGGAATGTCTCCTGATGAAGTGAGGCTGCATATCCTCGGCACTGAGATAGCATACATTCCGCAGGCTGCTATGAATGCCCTGAATCCCACTCAAAGGATAATTCGGTTCATAGAGGACGTAATACGGGCGCACCAGCCGAAGGCGAGCAAGAAGGACATTTATGATCTGGCGAGAAAGCGCTTTGAGATTTTAAACCTCCCCGCAGACGTCCTTCAAAGGCATGCGGTGGAGCTGTCTGGCGGGATGAAGCAGCGTACGGTAATTGCCATCTCGACCATTCTTTCGCCTAAAGTCCTTATAGCGGATGAGCCGTCGTCCGCCCTGGACGTCTCAAGCCAAAAGATGGTTATAAAAATGATTCGCGATCTCATGGAGATGGGATATATAAAGTCAATGATTTTCATTACCCATGAGCTTCCCCTTCTCTACAACGTCACAGATGACATCATGGTAATGTACGCAGGACAGCTGGTAGAAAGCGGAAGCGCCAAGCAGATGGTCTTTGATCCCGTGCATCCTTATTCAAAGGGGCTTATGGACTCGATAATAGTGCCCGAGGAAGGCGCCAGGGACATAAAGTTGGCCGCTATACCAGGCACCCCCCCGAATTTGAAAAATCCGCCTATGGGGTGCCGATTCGCGGAAAGGTGCAAGTACATGACGCCCCTATGCAAAGCGTATGCGGTAAAAATGACCGACTTTGGAGATGTGGATGAAAACGGAAGCCATCAAGGCTTGAATCGCTCGTATCGCTGCCTGCTTCCGGTGCATGAGCTTAAAGCCAGCTATGAAAGCGAAGCGAAGGGGGGCGCGGCTATATGAGCGAAAACGGAAAGTCGTTGGTGTTAAGCGGAAGCGGAGTCACGAAGATTTTCGGAAGCGGCGCCAAAAAGGTTGTCGCCGTTAACAAGGTAGATTTCGAGTTTCATGAGAAAGAGCTGGTTTCAATCGTCGGAGAGTCCGGAAGCGGCAAGACTACTCTGGTAAAGATGCTTCTCGGGCTCATATCGGTGACTGAAGGCGATATATATTTCATGGGAGAAAAAAGGGACATCCGCTCAAGAAGGCAGAAGAAGGAGTATTGGAAAGGCATCCAGGCCATCTTCCAGGATCCCTTCTCTTCCTACAATATGTTTCACAAGATAGATTCCGTTCTTTTGGACTGCATAAACATGCGCGGGGGGAGAAGCCTGCCCCGGCCGAAAAAGATCGAGATGATAACCGAGGCATGCTCGTTTGTAAATCTGAAATACGCGGAGCTTACGAACAAGTATCCTTTCGAGCTTTCCGGAGGCCAGCAGCAAAGGCTCATGATTGCCAGAATTTTTCTTTTAAAGCCCAAGATTCTTTTAGCTGACGAACCAACATCGATGATAGATGCGTGTTCTCGGGCCACAATTCTCGATATGCTTCTGGGGTTGAGAAATGAGACCGGAATGATGATAATCTTCGTCACCCATGACATAGGCCTGGCATACTACATCTCGGACTCCGTATACATTATGGAGCGGGGGCGATTCGTTGAAAGCGGCAAGGCGGACGCTGTAATTCTTTCTCCCTCAGCCGAGTATACGAAGCGGCTCATTAATGACGTCCCGAAAATCCATTCCCCTTGGGATTTCACGAAAGCAGCGGAAGGAGCCAGCGTCTAGGGCCCGGCTTGGCGGGCCATTCGATGGCCAAGCGAGAAAATCGGCGCATGCTTGCGCCGAAACAGCAAAGGCGAGGAAAAGAGCATGCCTGCGGCACGGTCTTTTCTTCGCCTTTAATGAGCCTTTTATATACTGATTTTCATTGAAAGCTGCCTTTTTTTGTTGATTATACAGCAAGTGCGAAATGCCGATATTGTCATTTCGCACTGTCCAATGTATAATCAACAAAAAAAGGATCATTTGATGAAAATCGGTATAAGAGCCTATGAGCGTATTACATTCAAGTTTTCCGCCATCGTAGTTGAAAGATAGGCGGTTCCGCGCTTGGGGTGCTCCTTCTTGGCGTATTCCACAAACAGATCCGACAAATGGCTTTGCTGAAGGGCCCAGGGCATTTTATCCAACGCAGAGAAGCCTCTGTGGGCAAGATATACAGCAAGTCCTGCAAGCGATATGCCAAAGGAAGATGCCATCGCGACTATGAGGAGAAAATTGAAGTCCGCTGACTCTAGAGCCCTATAGGCGAGTAAGGCTGAGCTGGCTATGAGACATAAAATTCCCAAAACGACAAGCTGCAAGCAAGCCGCGCGTATAGCCTTCTCTTTCTCAAGGCCGCATTTCAGGCATATGCCTCCTGAGGCGCGAACGGATTTATTAAGCTTGGAAGACGCCTCTTTGCCTTTGCTCCGCCGCTTATTCTTGCCTTCACGCGCTATATAGTATACGACAGGGTGCAAGGGAGATTTGCAGTAAGGGCACTTTCTCTCAGCTGCGTCCATTGATGTTATTTTAGTCATGAAGGATTCTCCTCTTAGATGTATTTTATATTAGGGCTTTGAGCGGCTGCGCCTGATTTTTATGGAAAGGAGGGTTGCAGCTTTTGAAAAAGCCGCCCCTCCATGGAAGCTTTGCCGCAACTGGCCTTGAGTTTCATGCGCTTTTTCAGCCAATACCATTTTACCTTATATTCTCAACATTTAAAAGCCTTGCTTGAAAGCTGGCATTGCATTTGTTCGCAAAGCTTGCATTTTGGCTTATCATTTGCCTTTGGCGCTGACTTTACTGACTCATGCCATTTAGCTAAACTTACGCGCATAGGAAAGCTCTGATTTTGAAATGTGTTTATAAGTCGCTTGATGGACTAGGAGTGCTTGAAAAAGGAGAATTTAAAGAATTGATAAGCTGATTTGCTCTCAAATGCTAGATTTCTTATTATCCGTTGCATACCGATTTTCATCAAATTTCCCATTTTGGAGCTTGATTATCCATTGAAAAACTGTATACTCATGCTCCAAAAAAGGCAATTTTAAATGAAAATCTGTATAGCGATATAAAAATGGAACTTTCAAATGCAAACCAGTATAAACAGAGGAAGGAAAATGATGCAAAGCCGACAAAGACTAATTTGCGACAGGATTTTAGGTTTTTGCGGCCGCAAAGATCTCGAAAACCCAAAGGTCGCTATAATATCGGGAATAAGAGGCTCCGGAAAGACGAATGTCCTGAAGCATTTATCCAGCAACCTTCAAGGAGCGATGTATATAGACTGTGAAAAGCCTGCGGGAGATCCGCTAAGCACAGCTTTAGACTTCTTCGATAAAGGCGGGATAGCTTTAGTGGATGAAGTTTCATGCTGCGAATCCTTTGACGCGTTCTTTGAGACCCTCTTTATAGAAGCGGGAAAACATGGAGCTGGCCTTGCTGTAATTGCAAGCTCTTCTCCAGCGCATATGTCGAATATTCGCCGCAAGCAGAAAAACTGCGCGTTTTTTAGCATGGGACCCCTTGCCTTTGAGGAATATCTTGTGTTTACGGGCAAAGTTGCAGACTATGGCGCGGTTGAGGGATTTTCGCCGCATGAAGAAACGTTCGCGGATTACCTGGCTCTAAAGGGCGTCGGCAAGGCTTTTCTTTTGGCAGGAAGGGGCAGGGCCATGGCTGATGCGTATGAAGACATTTCAATAGCCAATGAAAAAGCGTTCTATCCGGAAAATGTTTTGTCCCGATTCAGTGAAAAGACTCTTATGCTCATACCGGACATTATTCATTTTTCACTTGAGAATCTGCTGGAGGTAAGAACTTGCGCAATGAGGGATGAGCGAACGGGGCGCTTTCTGGATAATTGGGGAAAAGCTGCATCGGATGAGATTTACGGGGAATTCTGGAGAAGAAATGTTGCAGGGGGGAGGTTGAAAGGCTTGTACCTGGCGCTGAAGGAAGAGCAGCTGCGCCAGCTTAATCCTGAGAGAGTCGCGCATGCGCTTGAGTTCATGATTGCTTCAGACATCATAAGCATTGAAGAAGAGCGTGCGCATGAGCTTCCAGGGATAATCCGCGCGCATGACGCCTGGCTTCTTGAGGAGGCATGCGCAAGGTATGGCATGTCTCTTAAAAGCCCTCTTTGGTGGACGCTTCTGAGCAGAAAAATGCCGTTTTCCAAGCTTGAGCCTCTGATGGAGCTGTTTAAGGAGAGTTGCCTCAAAGCTCTCTGAAGAAGGCTAGCGCATCTTCATTTCTTCTTCCAAGCTGATGCGAGTTGAAAACTCCAGCCTTAAAATCCGCGCGTTTGACCTCGAATCAGCAAAGAGAAGCAGCAATTAATTCCGATAGACGAGCTTTATATGCTGATTTGCAGTTAATGCGAGCAATTGCATGCTTATGAGTAGCCAACTCACGGATGGTCGGGATACATCGCAAAATATAAATAGCTTGATATACTGCTTTGCACTGAATAGTTCCGATTTTGATGTCGGATTATACACTGCTTCAATGGATAATTAGGCATCAAAATCGGTACATTTGACTGCAAAGCGGTATATGAAAATCAGTATGTGCGGCATGATCGGCCTTTGAAGCCGACGCACGCCTAAGTCTGACCGCCTTCGAAAAAGTTTTCCCGCCTTCGTAAAAGTTTTCTCTAGCTGGGTTCCTTATTTTTTGACTCTTTGCAATATATTTCGCGCAGGCTGTATTGTTCCCGGGCATGCAATGGATGACTGCTACCACTTTGCGCGCGATTTCGCCAGCGTTATTGCGGAGCAGTGGAGCTCGGCGGATTTGAGCCGGGCGGCGTTGGCGGCGGCGAAACTCGCGAGGCCGCCCCAGGAGTTCGCGCCTCGCAAAAGGGCGGGCGGCGCGTCGACGGGCAAGTCCGCGAGCGGATAGCCGACTTTGCCGGCCTGGCGGGGATTCGGCGCTTTCGCAGCCCCGAGTTCGCCGGCCGCCTCCTTGCAGGGGAAAATACAGCCCGCATTGAGCTTGAACATTGCGCATTCTCCCTTTTTTATAATAATTGCCAGCATACTGTATAACTTGACAGTCAAGAGTTACATTGCATTAATTGGATTTACTTGACTAAATTCGATTATATACTGCTTTCCATTGGTAATTTATAGTTTAATTCACACAGGCTGTAAGAGGTCTTTTCCTCCTATGAGTCCTCGACAGGGCGGAAATCATCTTGTCGCCCGCGCGCAAGGACATAGAAATGGTAATTATAACCATTTGAGAGGCGTGCTGATATTGCCGTATAAAGAACAGCAATATAATTACTATAAATTTCCATTTGATGGCGAATTTACTCTTCGGCGGTTGGCTTTATCAGCTTCATATAGGAATTTGTCGATTCTCAGCTTAAACTCGGCGAAGGTGTCTGCATGCGCTCCATTTAGCATTTCAGACTTAGCATATTTCCAGAATCTTTCAATCAAGTTCAAATTGGGCGAGTAAGGGGGGAGATAAAAAAGCTTGATCGACGGATGAAGGGCGATATATTCTGAAATCGCCTTGCATTTTTGATATTTCGCGTTGTCCAGGACGATATTCAAGATCGATCCGGGATATTCAGACAAAAGCTTATTGAATAGATCTACGGCTGAAGCCGCATTTATGTAGGAGCCGCTGCTTATTGCGCATATGGCTTTCGTCGCGAAATTCAAGGCCCTGGCACATCATGCCGCTTCCTTCCGCTTGCGGTTTTGATGAAAACCCTCTTCTTCGACCAAACATAGGCGGGATGGAATACGTGGATGAAATGCGAGGCGTCGACAAAAAACAAGCTTTCCGTCACTTTTTTCGCCGTATCAATGAGCGGAAGCAGGACTGAATTCAAGACTTCCATACATTTCTAACATTTGCTTGTTTGAGGCCAGGAGGCCAGGCGAACTTCAGCATTGCAGGGTTTTCGCCCCAGAGAAGATTGTTTTCACAGTAAATAACATTTTTATTTGTTCCATATGTGATCGCCTCTGCTATTTTAAAGACCTCCGGACGGGAGAAAACATCGGCAAGCTCGGCCTTGGCCCCTCTTTTTCTCGGCCTGTCCGGTTTTCCCGTCCACGCAGGAAGCGATTCAAAAGCCGTGCAGCCAAGCTTTGCGCGAGCTGCTGTGCCGGCCAGCCCGCTAAACACTCTCTCTGAAATCAAAAAAGGACGTTTCAGACATGAAATGGCGATCAAATGCAAGATTGCACCCGATTTCCATGGGATGCGGCTAAAATTTCCAGCATCTGCGACCATGCGGGCTATGCGGGCCGTTTCATTGCCCGCTTCGGCTTTTTTGGCTTTGTAGACTTTTTTGCCTTTTTTGCCTTTTTTGTCTTTATTGCCTTCACTGGCTGCGCCGTTGTTTTTATTATGTATGAATTCATCCAGCACAGCGGCGGACGCCTCATAGCAACTCTCTACGTTATGTATGTCCAGCTGGTTTGATCCAGCTGTAACTTTTCTGTTCATGCTGCTGATCTTGCTGTGGATTTCCATAATTATGGGAACTGAGAACAGCTACAGCGGGCTTTCTGTAACGAGTCCTATGCATTCAAACATATGATCGTGTATAGATTCAGGCTTCGAAGAATCCTCGGAATCCTGGTGCAAGACTGCGGCTCCCGGCATCTTCCTCCCTTCCTTGCCTTGGCAGGTTCCATCGCCAAGCAGGATGAATTTGCCGCCGATTTTATATGCAAGCTGGAATTTAAGCAGTATTTTGAACCAGGAAATGCGAACATCCCATAAATCGTATGAGGAACTAAAGAATCCTACTGAACTGACATAATAACATAGATCAATATTGAACCCCCTTATAATTGAGGTCAGTCCTCAGCAAAATCCAGGAACATTAAGAAAAATTCAGGTTCGTCCGATATCTTTGACTTCGCTACTGGTTTAAATGCCAAACTCCCCACTGAAAATGTCTAAATTAAACTAATATAGCCTAAAATTGCAAATAAACTCCCTGACTGTCAAGATAAAGCGTTTCTATTAAGATTGGAGGCAATGATTATTCATGGATTATTATAATATACTTCTGAAAAGGATTATCTTTTTTATCTTAATATTTCTTTTTCTTGTTTGCTTTATTTTCTGCTTGATTAAATTTTCCATTAACACAAAAAATACAATAAATTCTTCAAGTGATTTTTCAACTCCTGACAGCATTGTCTCCATACTGAAATCGATGCCTTTTGAAAATAAATTAAACGGCATTAAAAAATTTCCTGAAACATTAATGAAAAGTTTAATGGTGTATTTAACTGACAGATTACCTGACATATATAATAAAGATTTTTGGAAAACTGCAGAAATCGAGTATTACAATAAACTGCAGAGGCACGATTACACTCTTTTGTCTAAAACGGTCTCAATTGTTACTTTTCAATCCTCTCATATTCGTGACTATCTTATCTATGAACATGCTGAAGGGGGGGAGTGGGTCTTAACGGGAATGGCTACGCAAAATGATAGAACACAAAGAGATTTCAAGTTTGAGATGGAATTGAATGGAGGCAGCTATTGGCTAGTCGTAGAAACTGAAGTTGACCATGGAAACGAATGCAGTATGTTCAATAAAGTCTGGTATAATTCTGATGGAACAGTAGCTTTGCAATACCAAGCTAACGGTTATGAGTTGCAATATACTTGCCTGGATAATAATACTCTTTATTCTTATTTTATGGAATATGAGTCATTTTATGATTTTTTAAAAGATGATTCAGATTTATCAATAACCGTTAAATATAACAATATATCTTTTTACTATTCGGATTATGCCCTTCCCATTTATAAGGCTCGAGAATATGCTGTATATCAGTGGAATGATAAAGCTAGGGGTTTCGAGTTAAATGAAAAGAGATCTTCTGTGAAGCCAGTACATGAAACTGAGAATCCTGCTCCATGGAAAATGCTTACTGAAAAATACTCTTATAATGGGAAAAAAACCGTTACTTTGCTGGATGATTGGGTGAGCATTTTAAAAGAGATGGATACAGAAAAATTGATATTGCAAAGTTAACTAAAATTCGCCTGAACTCCAGCAGGTTGTCGGCGGCTCTGTTTCGACATCTCTGATAAAACTCTCCATCAATTTTCCCGCTCATCTATTTCCCTGGCGCTTCTACGCATAGTACTCCGGCTCACGCCCAGGGCTTTCGCCGCGAATGTCAGCCTGCGGCCCGCAGTGCCTTCCTCGAAGAAAGGAGAAGCATTTCGCGAGGCGGAAAGGAAAATGCCGGATCAGGGAAGGAAGCGCGGCGAAAGCCGATATATTTAGCTCGTACGACTTCAGAGCCGTCGCGGGGATCCATGTCCACATGGGACGCGCCGGTAGCGACGGACAAGAACGCCGTCGAAGCCGTGGCGGACTACGCCGCTGGGCGCATTTCTGGCGATGTATCGGCATATTTAGACATGGCTGTCGGGATTGAAGCCGGGACGGGGCACCCTCGGATATTGAAAGACGGCATCCTGTCGATGCGATTTGTAACCACCATTATAAAGGGCTATTATGCGGCAACCCGCATTCGTGCTTCTACAACTCTAGCAAATGGGAAGGGATGAAATCCATCTGCATGGAGCTTCAAACGGTATAGATGAAATTTCAAGATCCATATGGCTCCACTGGGGAGTCGAAAACGGGAGCCGTTGCCATTCAGGCGCCGCATTCAAAGCCGGCTCCATCAAAACGACGCGCAACTGCGGCACCTCCCAGCGTTGAAGGCGATCGCCTCCAACGCACTGAGATATGCGGCAAGATTCTACAAGAAAAAAATTCAACGCCAAGTTTGGTTGGCTACTCCTTACCCGGCAGGCTTGTATTCCTGCTATGCGTTGACAGCTTACAAAGACTGCCGACTTCCGGCGGCTGTCAGTGGAACGGTTTACACCGGTCTCCGTTCGCACTTCCTTTATATTATAGCATAATTTTGAAGGGTATACAGCAAATATCTTATTTTTTATAAAATTTTCTAAGGATCCAACCTCAGCAGGCTGATTATTCACCAACCTACCTAATATATATTCTGAAATTCAAACCAATTTTTGAATTATTTTGATATGATTTTATATATCTTAAATAATATATCTTAAATAATATATTTTAGTGAATATATGAAAATATATCCAAAATACCGTTTTATTCAGAGCTGACAAAAAATTCCCTGTTTTCGACAAGTATGCAAAATTCAGCTTTTAGCATATAGGTAATAGAGGCTTGTAGGCGCATATAATATAAATATATCCTATTGTTCAAAGAATGGCGCAAACATGCGCCTTGCGGATCCATGCAGCGACTCCTCAGATCGGCGAGGCTTGCGGAGGATCTGAACAGGCCGAGTGACCAGCTCATATACCGCTTTTCATCAAATGTTCCTTTTTTGGAGCTTGATTATCCATTGAGTGGTGCGAAATGCCGATATCGGCATTTTGCGCTCGCTGTATAATCAAGCTCCCAAAAAAGTAATTTTATATGGAAATCAGTATAGTATCAAAGAAACCTGTGAAAGCAGGCGGAGGGAAGGGGCGCGGCGCGTGTAGGTTCAGGTAAACGAAGCACTGTGCGAACAGGAGAGTCGAAAGAAATGGGAACAACGGGGCGTAGCAGCTGCTCACCGACGGAACCAAGCTCCTCGGCAAGACGATCCCGCTGAAGGGCGTGGAGAACACTGAGGAGTCCTTTGAGCTTCGGAGAGCGCACAGCATAAGTAAATCCTAGTTTCTTATTTTATGTATGAAATCGAAAACGGATTGCCTCGAACGATAACGGCCGACTCCCTCGCGGAGCACCTCTTTTTCGAAAGCGAGTCCAGATGCCTTTCAGCCATGATCCTCTCGCCTGAAGGCAAAGGATCGATCTCCGCGTCGATCACAACATGGCTGTATATGCCGCAGATGATCGGAGCTTGAATTGCAGGCGCGTCCTTGCACGGCACCTGGCATCCGAACGCCGCCCCAAGCGCATCTGCGGCAGGCGGCGCGATTCCACTCCCGTCGATCTCCGAAACCCTGCAGCCGCGCCATGTTTGGAAGAATCCGCTGTAGCCGGGCTCGACCACAGCATCACACAAACAATCATTTGAACTCCTCCCGCTTTATTTTCGCCCCGCCTCACAGAAAGACTGCTGGGTCGCCTCCAAATCCCCGCTGTCTTCCTTATATAGCCGACTATACAGCTTTTAAGTCAAATGTACCGATTTTGATGCCTGATTATCCATTGAAGGGTGCGAAATGACTATATCCGCAATTCGCACTAGTTTTATAATCCGACATCAAAATCTGAACTATTCAATGCAAAGCAGTATAGTGGCGTGCGAAGCACGCCATCTTGAAGCACGGCGCAGAATCGAGCCTTTCGTCGAATCAGCAGGCGGCAACTCCGCCTTAAGTGGTGAGAAGCCTTTCAGTCAGGCTAAGAAATCTGAAAAGACTGCTTCATTCCTCAACTTGCGAAGTCCGCAGCCGAAGGGCATGGGAGCCTGCAAATGTGTAGCGGACTGAATGGCATAGGGAGACCGGCGTAAAGAGGCGCTCAATCTCTTTTATTGAGTGGATTTGTCGCTTTCCGAATCTAAGGCGTCGCGTTTGGATGCCATGCTTTGAGAGTATCTTATTAAAAGTGACAAAAGCCGCCAAGGTTAACAATCCTAGGCGACTTAGAGCTTAGATATATTCCGTAAATTTAGCATATGGTAAAAGTTACGTTTTGTGAGACCGTTATCACATTAAATACTCAATTTTTTCGGAAATATAAATCTCCGATTTTGACTCTGTCAGGAGCATAAGTTTCGTTAAAATAATGATAACCGCTTGGCAAGGAAGTTAATTTAATATAAGTCCCCATATATATACGCATTGCATTATTGTACGCTTTTACAAGCGCTTCACAAGCGTTTGGGACTGGAGAACAATCAGCAAATGGATTTTTCATTATTGAATGCCAATAAGCAGGTCTTTTAGGGTTAAGACCATCTAATGACGCAAATGCGATACTTGAACTTTGATTCAAGTCTGCAATTCTATTTTTCATGCAATCAAATATAGCGTCACAGTCTAGGGATCGTTGTGTTAAATTCGAAACTTCAAGATATACTGCACGTCCAAATAGACTTACTGATGATCCAGTTGGACTATCAGTAGTACATTTTTTGTATGACATAATAAATGATAGAAAATTATCAAATGTTAATGTTGAATAATTAAATTTGCTGTTAAAAGCCTGCCAAACATTATCAATACTACTTCGATAATCGTTTGGATAACCTGCTGAAATCACACTTTCGATTTGAGCAATTGTCAATTTAGTTGCCACAAAATCACCTCCTATCTTAGAACAATGTGTTATCTAGAGTTTTAAACTTTAATTACATCATATACTATAATTCTCTAGTAACATTTTAATATATGAATATAGATCAGAATTGGTTACAATATTTTGTATATTACTAATTCGCTGAGCCAGGTGGCCGTCCAATACTATAAGGTTAAGAAAAATCGACACGGATTTGGAGGCTAGAGGTGTCTGCAATTAACCCAAAACTTGCTATAATTTGATTTGCATTGCAGATTGCCGCCGAACCAGATGAAGT
>JAISZB010000086.1 GCA_031269465.1 Clostridiales bacterium
GCTTTTCATATAAAATGTTCCTTTTTTGGAGCTAGATTATACATGTAGTGCGAAATGCCGATTCGGCATTTCGCACCCTCAATGGATAATCAAGCTCCAAAAAAGGAACATTTGATGAAAAGCGGTATAATCCGCCCTTAAAATCGATGCGTTGACTGCGAGCCGGCAAGTAAAGCAGCCCATTTTGCGATTTTACCGTCCTTGTCCAGGCACCTTATATTCATTCTTTAGAATGCACGGGTCAAAAACCCGCCTTCTGGCGCGGAAGCTTTCTGAAGCGGCGATCCCAGCCTTCAATTCTTCCAGCTTTTCAGGCCATTGTATGCCTTTGCAGGAGGTGAGCCAAGCTAAAATGCCACTCCTTATCCAGCCAAGATTCCCAACGCAAAATCCGACACGGCAGTAAAACGACCTAAGATGAGGTTGGCGGCGATTAGCGCAGTCCTATATACCGCCCTCTGAGAAATTTTCGTTTCATAATCATATATTCAGCAGCTTAAAAAAAGCATATAATGAAAACACGCCTGCCTGCAACTCGGCATGGCCTAAAATCGGAACTATCATTTGCGCATCCGCATTGATAGCGCCCATTTTGAAAGGAGCAATTATATGACAGTCTCAGAAGCCATCGCATCAAGAAGAAGCATTAGAAGATTCAAGCCTGGCGCGGTTGTGGAAAAGGACAAGATCCAAGCTTTGCTTGAAGCTGCAATGCAAGCGCCTTCAGCATGCAACACAAGGCCGTGGGAATTTATCGTCATAACAAGCAGGGACATATTGGAGAAAATAAGGAAAGCTCACGCTTTCACAAATATGCTGGCAACCGCTTCCCTGGCGATTGTCGTCTGCGCCATACCCGAAGAGCAGGAAGGCATCAGCCTTGGATTTTTCCCGCAGGACTGCGCCGCCGCAACAGAGAATATACTTATAAAGGCAGTCGATCTGGGCCTTGGGGCATGCTGGTGCGGCGTTTATCCAAAGGAGCCTCTGATAGCAGAGGTACGCGATATTCTAAGCATAAAAAGCATTCCGTTTAACGTCATCGCTGTAGGCGCGCCTGATGAAGCCCCAGCGCCACGCGGAGGATTCGATCCGAAAAAAGTCAAATACGTAAACTGAGATTGACTATGCCGATTTGCAGTCAAAGCACTAAATACTTATTTGCATGAACCCCTATGACGCTACTCATCACCGCCAAGGGTGAAAATATTAAGTCAATTGTGTGTTTGGGACATGGACAAATGTCCATAAAATGTGTATGTTTGTATTAATGTTTTGATTTCGGAGCTTGATTGTTGCTGAAAAAACTCTTTAAGCTTAAAATTATGCGGTTGCAGTCGGTGAAGCCGCAGGAGAAAAACCTGACATTGGCGCAATCTGAAGCCCTCTCTAATTCATCGCTGTTTAAGGAGCGTTGGACGGCTGCAAGGCAATAGTGGCTAAAGGCGCCCTCATCTAGAGGGCGCCTTTTTATAATCTATGTTTTGAAAAATGCGGTCTTCGCTCGTTTCTATCGAAACTCTATATCGTAAGATTGAATAAAGCATATGTATATTTGGTCAAGCAGACTCCAATAAGAGTTGCAATTCTTTGTTCTTTGGAATGCAAAAAGCATATAGCTTGTTAAAAGGAATGGGCGTTCAAACTGATGGATTGACTTCACTAATCCTCAGATGAACGAAGTAAGACATGCAGCGAGTCACAATAATCTGTATTGGCACTATTATCAAGCATCTAGAAATGCGCTCCTGCAAATCCGCAAAGAAATTCGCGCCTGCAGTCATATGAAGCCATAGCGCTTCCAGCCCCAGGCTCAATGGCAGGCACACAATTCCTACTGCCGCTATGGTGCAAATCCAGCTGTCCTTGTTATGAAGCAGCATCCCGTATATGGCTCCGGCTAAAAGCGAAGCGGCTGTAAAACCAGGGAAATAAGGAATGGCAGGAAGCATGGCGTATCCCAGAATATCTGCCGCAACTCCCGCGCTTGCCGCCCAAATGGGACCAAATAGCATTCCCACCAGAGCAATCGGCAAAAATTCGAACCCAAACCTTAAAGTTGAAAGTTCAAAAAATAAAAATCTTGATAGTGCAACTTCAATTGCCACAAGCAAAGCAACAAGCATCAGCCTTTTTATCATGATATTTGACATAGTCACGATCTCCCTTTTATTGCGCTGCGGCGCATAAGATATAGACACTCTATTGAGCGATAGCTATAGGCGCTCTTTTGAGCGACTTCACTGCAAGCCAAACGGCGTGGAATTTAGAGCTCCAAAGCTTTTCATCTCGAGCATCCTGTCCGCCTAGGGCGCTGGCCAGCTTTTGCTTATGTTTATAGTTTCTAAGCGTATACAATTTGTTTATGAAAACATCAGTTTTTAGTTTTGATTATTCAGCATCTATACTGATTTTCATATAATATTACCTTTTTGGATCTTGATTATACAGGGAGTGCAAAATGCCGATATCGGCATTTCGCATCGCTCAATGGATAATCAAGCTCCAAAAAAGTAGCATTCAATGAAAATCTGTTTAAATGAATAATCAAGTTCCATAAGAAGGTAGATTAGGCTGCAAATAGGCATCTGCATCACAATGTAAAATAGAATGGGATGATCTAAAAAATTACGCCTTAAACCTTTATGCTCAGATTCACTATGCCAATTTGCACTGAAAGTTCCTATTCTGTGTCTTGATTAAGCAGTCATCACTGGATAATCAAGCTCTAAAATACGTGCAAATGCTATAAACCGACATAACACATGCAGGTGAAACTTGCGATCGGCCTATAAATTTCATGGCGGCATCTCCCCCCTCCTTCAGCTTCATCTTTGAGATATGCCAGTCGCAAAGCAACCGCAGATAGCAGAGAAGCCAGCAAGCAGCAATTCAGGACATCTCTTAAGCGAAAATCATACGCGATTTTCCGGCTTAATCCTTTTCTTGCATTTTTCTTTATAGTCTATTTATGATATATATATCGGCGTTAGACAAGCGCTGCATTAATGAGAGTATTTGGCTGTTTTTCAGTTTGCGGAAGCCCTCTGCAAACAGGAGCTTTCCAGCGCGAATCAATATAGGCGAGGCTGCAAATCGGTATAACTAAGCGTCAAGGGCAGGTTATACTAAGCAGAGGCAGACTGCTCATGGGATATTCAGATATTCGTTTAAAAAGGAAAGCCTCGCATTTCACCGGGAAGCTTTGAATGCAAATCAGCATATATTGAACGAGGTTATCCTAAATTCAAATTGTTCTGGCGATTTCATTGCCCTGCCAGATCGCATTGATGACTTTGCCAGGCTTTTTTGCGTCTCCGATTATATAAAACTCTTTGCAGGAGGCTTTTGCCATATCAGCAACATGATCCGCGTCGCTTTTTGCTCCGACAGCCAGGACGACCGCGCCGATCCCATCCAGTTCCTTTGATTGCCCCTCTTCATCAATGGTAATGCTGTCACTGCCGATCGAGACGCATTTAGCGTTCAAATGCACCTCTACGCCGTTTTCCGCAATAAAATTCAACGCATATGGTCGGATGTAGATTTCATCAGCCAGATCTTTGCCGATCTCGTCGAGCATTTCAATCAGTACAACTTGCTTGCCCTGCTCGACCAGTACCTCCACAACCTCCAATCCAACCAATCCTGCTCCGACAACAGCGACTTTCTGCGCCTTTACACGGTCAGAACCACTGATAACCCGACGCGCCTCGTATACGTTTTTGTTGTCAACTCCCGGAATTGCGGGAATAACAGGTTCAGAACCAGTTGCCACAATGATGATATCCGGGTTCAGGGACTTAATGCGTTCAGGCGTGGCAACAGTGTAGAGCTTTATATCAACTCCAGCTTTGAGCGCGCGAAATCCCATATGGCGCGCAGCCTTTGCAAATTCTTGCTTGTGTGGCGGATATCCCGCAATCACATACTGTCCGCCGAGTTCCGGCCCTTTTTCAAACAGTGTAACGTCATGCCCGCGTTCTTTTGCCACTCGGGCAGCCTCAAGGCCGCCCGGCCCTCCACCAATCACCAATACTTTCCTCTTTTTCCGTGCCGGCTCAATTATTATCTCAGCCTCATATCCAGATAAGGGGTTGAAAATACAGCTCATCCGCTCGCCATTGAACATCCTGTCTACGCATCCCATATCACAGGCGATGCAATGTACGATTTCGTCGGCACGATCCTCAGCCGTCTTATTTACGAAATCCGGATCAGCAAGTTGGATGCGGCCTAGCGAGATAAAATCAGCCTGCTCCTTTTGCAGAATTTCCTCGGCAAGCTCAGGCGTATAGATCTTGCCGGCTACTATCACGGGTACGCCAACATTCTTCTTGATCTGAGAAGCATTGTCTACATTCACAAGCTCAGGCAGGTAATATGGAGGGACGGTATATGCAAGCGCGCCATAGCAGCCCTGCGATATGTCGATGGCGTCTGCGCCTGCCGCCTCATAAAGTTTAGCCGCATTGATGCCGTCTTGAAGCGTGATGCCACCGGGATAATTTTCTTGCGCGGACATTCTGATCAGCACTGGATAGTCCGGCCCTACTTTGGAACGCACGCAGCGAATGACATCTTGTCCAAATCGGGCGCGATTTTCAAAGCTACCGCCATATTCGTCAGTGCGATTGTTAGAATATTCATTTAAAAAGCAGTCAATCAAGTAACCATGAGCTCCATGAAGCTCTACAGCGTCAAATCCGGCTTTTTTCGCGCGCGCTGCAGCGTCGCCGAAGGCTGATATGATTTCTTTTACTTCCGAGAGCGTCATTGCGTGCGGCATCTCCTGCACCATTGGACATGGAATTTCTGATGGGCCCCAACACTGTCCGCCGAATTCGGTTCCCGAATGCTGGCGCCCCCCATGCCAGAGCTGGACGCACGCTTTGCCTCCCGCATCATGTATGGCAGTAACGAGCTTAGTTAGTCCCGGAATGAATTTATCATCATGGGCGCCGAGTATGCCGCTTCCTGAAGTGGTATAGTGCACGCTCGCGATCTCGACGATATTCATTGCGCAGCCGCCTTTTGCACGGCGCGCGTGATAAGCGACAAGCCCGTCTGATACCAAACCGCCCACCATGTAATGCGTTCCCATTGGCGGAAGTATGGATCTGTTCTTCAATTCCAGTTTTCCGATCTTACCCGGCGATAAAAATTTTTCATATGACACAATGATGCCTCCTTCTCTATATTTGCCAAATCTATATCATTGCATTTTGCCCTACTTCCACTGCATATTTGCAACCACCCTGATATTATCTTCCTGATTGCGTAAAGCTATGCTTAAATTCTCTTTAAATGCTCTGCTTCTCAAGCTTAAACCATGACACCTCCTCTATATGCCAAGACTTGCGGCCTAATAATTGACTAGACTTTACGGAAGGTGTTTTCGCCCGCAATGCTGTACTGATTTGCAGTCAAATGTACCGATTTGAGGTTGGATTATCCTCTTTCAAGGAGCGAAATGCCGATATCAATCGTGCTCATTTTATAATTCGGCCTCAAAATAGGAAGTATCCAATGCAAATCAGCAGCATCTTTGCTTGGATGCTCTAAACTTCAAATCAGAATAAAAAAAATAAGAAGCCCTTGATTATATCTTGCATTAATTCTATAATTCTTATATGTCTTCTCAAGAATCGAGCTTTGCTCAAAGAGAGCAGTCTCGAGTGTTGTGGGAAAAATCAGCTTCCACCCCAGTGAAGACTAAAGCGGCCAGAAAATGCCGATACTGTCCTAAGAGATTGCATCCAGCGAAAGGGGATTCCAATGGTAAACGAAGTCTATGAGTACCTTAAAAAAGCCGAGACATACTACTTGGCAACGACAGAGGGGGATCAGCCCAGAGTCCGTCCCTTCGGAACCGTTGATTTGTATGAGGGAAAGCTCTACATACAAACGGGAAAAATCAAAAGCGTGTCTAAGCAGCTTCACGTAAACCCAAAGCTTGAGATCTGCGCCTTCAACGCAGGCTCATGGATCCGTGTAGAAGCCGAGGGGGTTGATGATCCAAGCATTGAAGCGAAGAAGCACATGCTTGAAGCATATCCCAGCCTTAAAGGCAGGTATTCCGCGGAAGACGGCAATACGGAAGTTTGGTGGCTGAAAAATGCAGTCGCCACTATTTCTTCATTTGAATCTGAGCCTAGAGTCATTAAGTTTTAGGTTTTATTCGCTTAGAAGGCAATGCGCAGCTCTGAGACGATTTCAATCAGTCTTCTTATAAATCTACACGTTGACCGCCAAAGATAAACCAGCCCTAGGCCAAAACTTAGATTTCCTGCAGAATTAGCAAAAATAAGCAGCCTCTACAGGTTCATCTGTATCGGTGCAGAAGCGTGCATTAATCTAAACGGAAAGCGCAAGAATGCCGTAAATTTGCCGTCTTGCTTATGCGCTCGCCTAAATGCTGAAAATTAACACTTTTCTAAGTCTATCTAATATATTACAAAAAAATTTGCATATAAAAATTTCTGATTTAGCTTGACTATACAACGAGCGAGAAATGCCGAAATCTGAGTTTCTCGCAGGCGCATTTACAAGATCAATTGATTGCGCCTATGATGCCTGCTTCGTCTGTCGATTTCATATGACGCGAGTTTCAGACATGGCTTAGAAGGGTTGATATTAAGCTCGCTAATGAAGAATATAGCTGCTTGTCTTGAAGACGCCCAAAACATTTAAACACGGATGATAGGATAATTTATGGGCGTATAATTGGCAATTATTCCATGAAGAGGAGCTATTGAAATCGTCAATAAAATCGTTCTGCAGCAGCGGATGAAACGAGCGGGCATGCGATGGAATGCAGAAACCGCCCAATATCTTCCTGCCTTAATGTCGAAGGCTGAAAGCGACAATTGGCAGCAGGACGTTGTGAATTTCATAACAAAATCTTTAGGCCGTAAGTTTTAGCGCTTGCGGCCTATAATTTCATTTATGGCAACCTATCTGTATTATTTTTCAGCTGTACATACTTATGAATGTAATGCTTTTACCATATGAACTGATTTCTTCAAATGTATTTTAGCTGCTAGTTTCATCTGCACTTTACCCGCCCTCAGAATTTGACTTTTCTCTAACTGCGCTGTATAATAAAGTAATTCTGATTTGCAGCCATTTGTTCCAATGCTCATCAGCATATAAAAAACGGATAGGAGGAAGCGCAGCCCTCGGGCTTCGCATCTAAAAGATGATAAGCGCACTTTCCCGCTGAATTTCATATGGCGCCATAGGCGTAGGCCACGCACCGCTAGACTGTCTCTACTGCTATACTGCTTTTCATATAAAACTGCCTTTTTTGGAGCTTGATTATACAGAGAGTGCAAAATGCCGATATCAATCGCGTCATTCAATGGATAATCAACAAAAAAAGGAACATTTCATGAAAAGCGGTATAGATGCTTCAGACATAGCTCTTCAGCCTAGACATGCTTGAAGCCTAAAAAGGCCTTCGTCTCTTTTGCACATGCAAATAGGCGCAGCCTTATTAAGCCATACCCTCACGCGCCGCGGCAAGAAAGCTTATCCACTCATTTAGACATCCGTTTATAGATTGGTTTATATGACGCGCCTGATTGTTAGCGCGCCCTAAATGCATCAGCTTCATAAGGATAGGGCTTCAGGGCTTTTTAGAGCCTTTGCGCCTCTATTTCTCGGCGTGCGTCGAATCATAGAATTCGCTCTTTCTGCCGATTAATACAGCGCATATAGCGGTAACAGCGCTTTTTCTTCAATTCCTACCTATTGCTTATCAGCTTATTGTACTGATATGCAGTCAAATGTACCTATTTTGGAGCTTGATTATCCGCTTTCAAGCTGCGGTTGATTTCTGCATTTCGCACATGATGTGCAGTCAAGCGCCGAATGGGAACTATGCAAATCAGTATAAGAGGAGGAAAAAGTGATGCTCGCATGAGAGTTCATGCCTTAAGTCCGCTGATAGCCCCTGTAGCGCCAACCTGTAATCAAAGAGCCGCGAGAAGCTTTCTTGCGGCTCTTTTTATGTCCAAATTCTTAAGCTTTATGTTATGAACTATGATTTGCAAATGGCATTTCCTGTTTTAGCTTGACAGTACAGCGTGCGCGATTGATATCGCCTTAGGCTGATTGCCGAGCTTCAAAGCCGGCGGTTTGACTGCTTTAGGGTATTAGTCCGCAGGCTTTGCCTGCAAATGCCGACGCCTCAAAAATCGTCCGTCAACAGGATTAGCTTGATAAGGACTCTCGGCCTATGCCAAGGAGGTTTCAATGTCACAGATAAAAGTATCAAATCTTACCTTCGCATATGAAGGCAGCTATGAAAATGTCTTCGATAATGTCAGCTTCCAGATAGACACCGACTGGAAGCTCGGCTTCACCGGAAGAAACGGCAGGGGGAAGACCACGTTCCTAAACCTCCTGCTCGGCAAATATAAATATCAGGGAAGCATAACATCCAGCGCGTCATTTGAGTATTTTCCTTATGAAGTTAAAGACAAGTCAAAGCCAACCATAGATGTGCTAAGGGAAATATGCTTCAGCGAAGAATGGGAAATGGTCCGGGAGCTGTCGCTCCTAGAGGTGAAGGAAGAGGCGCTGGAGCGCCCTTTTGAAAGCCTCTCCCTTGGAGAGCAGACAAAGGTTCTTCTGAGCGCTCTCTTTCTTAATCCCGAGCGCTTCCCGCTAATCGACGAGCCGACAAACCACCTTGACTTTCAAGCAAGGAAGGCTGCTTCAAGCTACCTTAGCAAGAAAAATGGATTCCTGCTCGTATCCCACGACAGAGCATTCCTAGACTCCTGCATAGACTACATCCTTGCGATAAATAGAATGAATATCGAGATCCAAAAAGGCAATCTTTCCAGCTGGCTCAAAAACAAGCAAAATCAAGACAGCTTGGAGCTATCCAGAAACGATGAGCTGAAAAAAGACATGAATAGGCTCAAGCAGGCAGCCAGACGCACTGCAGAATGGTCCGGAAAAGTGGAGAAAACCAAAATCGGGGCTGCCGACAAAGGCTATATCGGCCACAAAGCGGCCAAGATGATGAAAAGATCCAAATCGATAGAAGGCAGGATCTTAAATGAAGCTGAAGAAAAATCAAAGCTTCTTAAAAACATTGAACCAAGCGAGGATCTTAAGCTTTTTCCCCAGAAGCACCATTCCAAGCAACTCGCGCGCTTTTTTGAATTGTCAATCAATTATGGGCGAAAGGTTGCCGTAAGAGAAGCAAGCTTTTCCATTGAGCAAGGGGACAGGATTGCGCTCTGCGGGAGGAACGGCTCCGGGAAATCCAGCATTTTGAAGCTTTTAACAGGAGATGGCATAAGCTATTCCGGGTTAATGGAAAAAGCTTCTAACCTTGAAATTTCATATGTATCACAAGATGTTTCCCACCTAAAGGGCTCTATTTCAAGCTTCATCACTCAAAGCAGAATAGATGGAACCCTTTTCAGGGGGATTCTAAGAAAGCTGGACTTTGAAAGGAGCCTGTTTGACGCGGACATATCAAACTGCAGCGAAGGTCAGAAGAAAAAAATCCTGATAGCAAGAAGCCTTTGCGAAAAAGCCCATTTATATGTATGGGATGAACCGCTAAACTACATTGACATCTACGCCAGGCTTCAGATTGAGAACCTGATTGTCAAATACTCTCCCACCCTGCTTTTTGTAGAGCATGATGATGCCTTCTGTGAAAAAATATGCACGAAAAGAATTCATTTGCAATAGCATCTAAAATCAAGGGGTTATGAGCATCCGTCAGCTGTCGGACGCTCATAACCCTTATAAATCTCCTTTTGGTTTTAGAGTTTGATTCTAAAATATAAATCTTGAATTCGATATTCGGGCTGGCGTCGCTATTTTCTCTTACATTTCTTTGACATTCACCTTTCGCAGTTGAAAATTGAAACTTAAATATGCTACGGCAGCTTGCTAAAGTGGACGGCTTGTCTAAATGCATCCCGCCCTGCTGTTTGGCTGGCATTGCAGCCTCTACTTATCCATATGGCTTTCTCCTTCCCAGCCATTTTACGGCAGGCAATAATATTCGCTATAAAAGCGGCGGTCTTTTCAATATGCTTGAACCCCCAGGCGCGTACGCAACCGCCGCAAAGCCGTCTGAAGGGGTGAAATGCGCCAGCCTCCGCAGGGCATTATGCCGCCGCTCGCGCTTGCGCCGAATCTGCCGCATGTGGCTTTACGGAGCATTGGTTCAGTCCATAAGCATATTCTTATGCTTATCCCTATACTGCCTGGGCGCCATATGCATCTGAAACTTGAATACTTTTCCAAAGTGGCTTTGAGATGTAAAGCATAGGTACGACGATATCTTCGCAACGCTTTCCGCTGTGGTCTGAAGCATGACGGCGGCTGTTTCTATCCTTCTTCTTTGAGTATAGCGCATCATCCCCATACCGATTGCCTCAGTGAAGCGCCTTGACAGGTAGGCCTTATTGAGGCCCACCGCATTTGCAACATCGTCAACGGTAAAGGCCTTGTTTAGATGCCCCTCTATGTATTTAATGCACTGCAGAACATACGTGTCCCTGCTTTTTCCTGATTTATTCAGCTCTTTCACTTGTGTAGCATAATCTAAGAGGACTTCGCGCAGAAGCGCAGCTATCTCCTCTATGCTATTGCACTCCTCTAATCGAGCCAGCTGAAGATCCGATGACAGATTAACGGCGTCAATGTCAAGGCCTCCCTTGGCTGCGGCTCTGGAAGCGAAGTATATTGCCAGGCATGCCAGATACTCGTTCTGCTTCAATGTCTTTACATTTAAGATATCCTCCGCTGGAACCTTGCCATCCAGGATCTCTTCTACCTTTGCTGGATTGCCATCACGGATGTGCTCCACAAAAGACATCTCTTCGGTAAAGTTAAAGCGAGCGAATTCCTGCTCTATGCTCTCCACCGTAAAGGATTGAACCGCGTCTTTTTTACTCTCTTCGTAGCAGAGCCTGCTTGCGGCGCGAGAGGCTATCTCTTTTTCAGTGAAGGTTTTTCCGGCAGTCATAAAGCATATGGATACAAGTGTAGAGCTTACTGCATCCAGTTCTTTTTGATTGATTTCAAAGCCTTCTGCGGACATCATCTTATGCATTTTAGCGTAATCGGAGTCGCGCTCCCTGTTTTTTTGGTCTATGCATACAGGCCCCAGGATAATTGAGCAACCCAATTCATCCTTGCACGCCCCATACAGTATATGCCCTTCAAACTCAAGAATCGGCAGATCCGATGACATCTTATTGATTATTGACTTGCGCAGGCCTAGATCGCGAACCAATGGATGTATTTTAGGTTCATATCCGGTGCAGAATAAACATATTTTACCAGTCAGGTCGAAATAACTGATCGGTATGCCTGTCATTCTGCGCATTCGCTCTAAAATGAAGAAAATGTTTTCCATACTGTTCACTCCGCTTCATCCGCTAAATTCTTATTGACAGACTTGACGCTTTAGATGCTGAGCCTTAGCAGTGATCAGGTATATCTTTAAGCTTAAAAGCGTTTATGTTAATGAGCGTTTAACTTAATTGCCTTTGGGAGATCTCTCCGCTCCTTTTCTTTGCGCCCTGCGCATGCCTTTGATATTCATTGGCGGAAGATCATCCGTTTTGATAATCTCCCGCCAAAACGTGGTGGGCCTTCTAGTCAACGCAGTTCCTTTACGCGCGCTTTAGCTTAAAATGAATAAAACTTGATCCGCTTAATCAGTATAGTAACAATTTTTTTAGCAATAATCAAGGAGATATTTATATCGGAAAGCTATTTATTTGACATTTTAATGAGCTCGTTTCAAATTACAACTAATGATCAAGTACTGGTTCACAAATTTCAATAGTTAAATGTGTATTTTTCTATTAAAATTAACAAAAATAACACGGTTCCCCCTGAAAGCGAACTGCTTGAGCTTAATGGCATAAATCGGTCAACTTTGGCCAGTCTAGTGTAAGCTCTAGTCTCCCTAATGAAATATGCCGATTTTCATTCAATGTTCCTTTTTAATGCAGGTTTCTATGAAAATCAGCATATACTGAATTAAAATGCTCCGTTTTTGAGGTCGGATTATCCACTGAAGGGTGCGAAATGACTATATCCACATTTCGCGCTAATTGTATAATCCGACCCCAAAATCAGCACTTTCCAATGCAAATCAGTATATACCGCTTTTCATCAATTGTTCCTTTTTTTGTTGATTATCCATTGAGTGGCGCGATTGATATCGTCATTTTTCACTCGCTGTATAATCAACAAAAAAAGGCAGTTTAGTAAGAAATACATTTTATGGACATTGGTCCATGCCTCAAACACACAAATGACTTACTATTTTCACCCTTGGCGGTGAAGCGCAGCGTCATAGGGGTTTATATGAAAAGCAGTATATCAAATCCTATTCCTGCGCCAGAAAGCAGGTATGCACAAGATCACCGGGTATATTTCAAGCCTGCCAAGAAGCATGTTTATTGTAAGCACGACCGTGCTAAAGTCCGAAAATAGCGCGTAGTTCCCGGCAGGCCCTACCAATCCCAGCCCCGGGCCTATATTTGACAAGGTAGCAAGCGAAGCCGTCGCTGAAGTTACCAGGTCTTGCCCGTCCAAAGACACCGCAAGCGTCGAGGCTGCGAAAATGAAGATGTATAGGAAGAAGTAAGTCAAGATGCCTATGTGTATATCCTCTTCCACCGGCTTTCCGTTCAATTTTAAAACATTCACAGCTTTTGGGTGGATTATCTTCCATATCTCTATCCCAACGCCCTTGAGCATAAGAAGTATGCGCATGCATTTGATTCCGCCCGCAGTGGAGCCCGCGCATCCGCCCATGAACATCATCAGCATCAGGATGCACTTGCTGAAGACCGGCCAGGCGTTGATATCAGCGGTTGAAAAGCCGGTAGTCGTCGTAACGCTCCCCACTTGAAAAGCGGAGTATCGAAGGCTTTCCAAAACGTTCATTCCGCTTGAAACCGCGAGGTTGGCTGCAATTAGAATGATTGCCGCGCTTAAGCTGAGCAGATAGAAGCGCAGCTCTTCATCCTGCCATACGGCCTTGAACTTTCCTTTAAGAAGCAAATTGTATAATGACAGGTTTACTCCAAAGAGAATCATAAACACTGTAATTACATTCTCGATATACGGGCTGTTATAGGCGGCCACGCTTAGATTCCTGTTTGAAAAGCCCCCCGTGCTCGCGGTTCCGAAAGCGTGAAGCGCAGCGTCAAAGGCCGGCATCCCGCCGGCCATGAGAAGCAACGCTTGAATAAGCGTCATGACGGAGTAGATTATGTAAAGCATTTTAGCCACTCGCCCAATTTTCGGAACGAACTTATCAACGTAAGGGCCTGGTGATTCCGCCTGCATAATGTGAATGCTAGACGCCTTTGCAGGAAGCACGGCAATGAGAAGCACAAGAACTCCCAGCCCTCCCAGCCAGTTGGTGAAGTTGCGCCAAAACATAATGCCTTTCGGCAGGCTCTCAACTTCTGAAAGTATGCTTGCTCCTGTTGTGGAGAAGCCTGACATCGACTCAAAGAGGGCATCCGGAATAGACGGTATAGCCCCGCTTAAAACATAGGGCAGCGCCCCGACGAAAGACACCAGTATCCATCCCATCCCAACCAGCGCGAAGCCGTCCCGGGCATACAGATCTCCAGGCTTCTGCTTGACCAAAAGACCCAAAGCGCCTATCAGGGCTGGGATTGCAATTGAGACGGCAAACGCGGCAGCGTCTCCCTGCCCGAACAGTATAGCTACGCCAAGAGATGGAAGCATGCACGCCGCCTCCAGCATGAGAAGCATTCCGAGGCTTTTAGTTATCATTCGAAGATTCATGGCTTTAACCCTTCCAAATTGTCATTAAAATGCGAATCTTTAAGTTCTATGCCTCAATAGCCACGCCGTTTCCGGGATTAAATCCACAGTGATGGGCGGCAGTCTCCTCCCCGTCATGCCGATGGGCATGGGAAAGCTTTTATTTAGGGGCTTGAAGACGCGGCACTGGATGATAAGCTGCAAAAACGCAGATTTGATTGAGTATCGGCATATATCGATTTTCATCAAATGTTCCTTTTTTTGTTGATTAACCATTGAGCGGCGCGATTGATATCGGCATTTCGCGCGCGCTGTATAAACAAGCTGCAAAAAAGGCAGTTTTCAATTAAAATCAGTGTATCAAGCGAGGCGCATCATTCCCATTCTATAGAGAGATCCAAGCAGAAAGATCAGACTTTGAAATCGATCTTTCCATATATACAGATTTTCATTCAATGTTCCTTTTTTCGTTGATTATCCATTGAGCGGTGCGATTGATATCTGCATTTAGCACTCACTGTATAATCAACAAAAAAAGGTAATTATATATGAAAATCAGTATATGATTCGGGTGTCAAAATCCTGTTTAGAGCAAAACGACGGTGGAGAACGGCTTATTCAAGCCGTTCTTGCAGGGCAATTTTCACGAAAACTGCCTTTTGCAAGCGAATCATACATACAGCTCATAGGAAAGTCCCATTTCATCTTGATATTACTGATTTGCTAATGAAAGCTCTAAGGTGCATTTGACTGAAAGTAGGCATATGCTGCTCTCAGTGGATAATCGAGCTTCAAGCCGGTGCATCGGTAAGCATCGGCATATTCCAGACGCTTGCATGGAAGCGTCTTGGAGGAGACTTTCTCAAGCTCCTTTTGCCAGTACATCAGAATGCCGTCAAGCTTTGTGTTATACACTTAGCAGTCAAATGCAGCGATTTTAGGGTCGGAAATGACGATATCGGCATTTCTCGCGAATTGTATAATCCTGCTTCAAAATAGGTGCATTTGGTTGCAAATCAGATGCCTCCATAAACAGGCTTTAAGTTTAGACAACGCTTGAGCTTTTTGAACGTGAAAATGCAACTTTATTCTGCTACAGTAGATTATACTACAATTTTATCTTACAACAATCATTTTTTTATACATCATCTTCAGATATACTGATGCTCAGTGGAAAGCTCCGATTTTAGACTTGCCTATACTGTTGATTTGCATGCGATATTTCCTATTTATACTGAATTTCATAGAAAATCACCTTTTGGGGTTGATTATATAGGTTCCAATGGATAATCAATAAAAAAAGGAACATGAAATTAGGTATAGAAACTTGATATCGCAGCGAGTGCGATTGATATCGCCATTTCGCACCTTGAAAGCGGACAGTCAAGCTCTTAATAGTTGCATTTGGCTGCAAATCTGCATATTCTCTTTCACTTCTTATAATATACGCCTAAGCGCATTGGCAAGTTGAGATGCAGCATTCTCATGCTCGCAGCTTTTTTATTCTTGAATCATCTTCTCAAACATGTTATAACTATTCATATGCGATTCCCCCATCCTTATCTTTAGCGCTGCGCAGAGTTCCATACGCTTTCCATTGTTTATAGCCGCATTTTCCTTTGCAAAGCCATGACAGCCTTTTTAAAGGCAGGCTTAGCCAGGGCATTCTACACTGCTAGGGGGTGATGCCATCATAAAGATCAAAAGTTTTTTGGCTGGGTTCATGACCTCGACGCTTGCGATGGCCGCGCTTGCCATCGTTTTTGCGGGACAGCCGGATAAAGCTCTCTCAATTGATTCAAATGCAAGCATATACATAGATGGAGAGAGGTTCGGCGGTAAAGAAGTCCAAGCGCTAAACTACTGCGGAAAAATCTACCTTCCGCTTCGCGCTCTGGGAGAAGCGCTAGGAAAGGAACTATTCTGGCACGAAAACACCAAATCAGTTTTCATCGGCTCTAAAAAGAATCTCGCGGATTTTCTGAGAACCGCTCTTGTTCCTGTTGGAGAGACCATGTACATATGGGGCGGAGGATGGAATGAAGAAGACACCGCAGCCGGACCGGAAGCAATGACTATCGGCGCCAGCGCCAATTGGGCCTCATTCGCCCGAAAGCAGACTAAGAGCTACAATTACAGCCTGACTCGCTACAGGATACACGACGGCCTTGATTGCACTGGATTCATAGGCTGGGCTATCTACAACCTAGTGCCAAACGACGGCGGATACGTATTCAAGTCCAACGTATTGGCAAGTTCTCTGAGCAATATCGGCTTGGGTTCCATGACCGCAAGAAGCTCAGTAAAAACCCATCTCGCAGGCGACATCATGAGTACGTCGGGGCATGCGTGGATATCGCTTGGAACCTGCGCGGACGGCAGCGTGGCAATACTCCATTCAAGCCCTCCCGGAGTCTCCATATGCGGAACCCAGGTTGGAAGCGTGAAAAGCGAAGCAGTAAAGCTGGCGGAAAAATATATGTCCAAGTATTTTCCTGAATGGTATGAAAAGTATCCCAATTGCAATAGAAACGCCTCATATCTGACTGGCTACGACAAATTCTCTTGGGATGAATCTCTTCTTTCAGATCCTGACGGCTTGAGGAAAAAAGATGCCGCGCAGGTTCTAAGCGTCTTGTTTAATGAATAATTGATTATGCAGATTTGCAGTCAAATTCCCCTATTTTGGAGAAGCGGGCAAGGAGCGTGGTAGAATAACTTCAAGACGAGTAAAATCCGCAATCGCAGCTTTCTCAGCTATTGTGCTGATTGCCTCGGCGTTTATGATCCCCGGCAAGAATCGCCATCTCATTCGAACCGGCAGAATGGAAAAGCCGAGAGTCCTTTATGGAACTGTCAAAAAAGGAATGGAGTCCGCCCAGGCTGCCGCCAGAACCGACTACTTCTATGACTCGTCCTATTTTGGATTCCTGCCCTTCGACAACGTGCATGATCTCATTTTCTTCCCTGTAATGAAAGAAGACATGGAGTCTATGGATATAGCGATAGTAACATACAACTTTTATTACCCATTGTGGGCAAAGACTTCCCCTCATGAAGGAAGCGTTGATGAAAGCCGCATAGACCTCGAGGATCCCAGCATCATAAAAGCTGGCGGATACTCAAAGATAAAGGACTGCATAAAGTGCTTGGTGGTTGGGGACGGAAAGTATACAAACAGGTACAGGCTGTCTTACTATGAGCTTTACTATTTTCCGAAAAAATGAAAATAGAGTTGTACTTGCTCTTTTCATTTTAAATGCCCAACTTAATGCTCAACTTTACTCATAATCCACGATAACCAGAGCCGATTTTTGATCCGGCTTCCTATGGCTGGCGCTGGCATTCTAAATGCGCGCCATTAACGCGCTCTGATAAGAATCTCAGAGCGTTAAATGGCAATGCGAATGGAAAGCTCCTATCTTGGAGGTTGATTATCCGCTTTTCACCTTACAATCGGCCTCCAAATAGGCATATGCCGGTTTTCAGTCGTATGTACCTATTTTGGAGCTTGATTATCCATTGATACTTGTATAATCAAGCTCCAAAATAGGAGCTTCAATAAGCAAATCAGTATATCAAGCTTCAGCATCGGCGCATTGACTGCGCATCGGCATATTATGCAGCGGAAAATGGCTGCCAACTCGGAGCATTTGATCGCGCGTCGGCATAGATGCTTGCGTCCTTCAACTAGAGGCTCAAAGGCTGCGCGAATTGCATGCCCGCCCCTATGACTGAAGCTTGTAGCCTATCTTCCTCACAGTCTCTATGCTGACCTTTGATCCCAGGAAAGACAGCTTCTTTCTAAGAAAGGATATGTGAGCCTCCACATTGTTGTCCTCCGCGTCAGACTCCATTCCCCAGACCTTGGTTATGAGCGTCTCCTTTGTAGTAATTGTCTGGGCGTTAGACATCAGTATTTTCAATATTTCATTCTCCTTGAAGCCTAAATGCACCGACTTCGCCCCGCAGAGCAAAGCGCTCGCAGATAGATCCAGCGTCAAGTCAGAAAAGGACAGTTTATCCAAAACCACCTCCCCCTGCCTCCTAGAAAGAGCTCTCACCCTCGCAAGCAGCTCCTCGGTTGAAAACGGCTTTGTCATATAGTCATCAGCTCCGCAGTCCAGCCCCTGAACCTTGTCGGATATTTCATCCTTGGCAGTCAGCAGAAGCACCGGAGTTGCGCATTTCTTCTCCCTCATCTTCTGAACCACCAAAAATCCATCCATCTTTGGCATCATTACATCCAGAATAACAAGATCATAATCTCCGCACAGCGCAAAATCCAAGCCGTCTTCACCATTGTATACGGCATCGCAGCGGTACTTCTGGCTTTTCATGATCTGCTTCAGAGCGTCTGCCAGCCTCCGCTCGTCCTCGACTATCAAAATGTTCATATCCATTTCTCCCGATTGCTTCTATTTTTAAAGTTAAACTTCATCAAGCTCATATCATATACTATACATCTTTATACAATAAAATCAAAGAAATACTGCCAGTCTGGCATAAAGATCTTCATTGATATTTTCAGGTTCCCTCAAAAATCCTTTCAAAACGCTTCAATATGATTTGCCTATGAAGTTGCCTATTCCAGCTCTAGAATTATTGACATGGCACCAATCTCAGTTTTCAGTCATCAAGGAGTTTTATATCTAATAAGTTTCAATGAGTTGATTATAGAATAGAATATCTAAGGCTTATGCAATTTTCTTAATAAAATCTATCTTTTGCTTTTAAGCTGTAGAACAATGATGTAAAGTGTTTATCATTACTTGTAGCTAATCAATAATTATATATACTGTCAATTGTCACGTTTTTGTAATGTTACATTTAATATTTATAAAGAGTTTTAATTTGTCAATATGCTTTTCTGAAAATTTTTTCTAGAATATTGCACAAATCATTAACTTAAAATTTGTGATAATTGCCGATATTGCATATTCTTGCATTCTATATCATAATGATAATAATGATTTTTTTAGATTATAATATAGAATTAATCAAGATTCATTAAATATAAAAATTAATCCAGTTTTGTAAAGCTATCAAGCAATAATTTAAGAATCAGGTGCTTTAATCCTTAGCGCTATCTATTTTTGTAAAGTAATAGCTTTGCTGTAATGTTAACCCAGGGCTTGACATGTCATTTTACTTTTCAGCAAAGGTAACATTGCCTACAAATGACTTGTTATGCGATTTTCAATCATACGTACCTATACTGCTTTTAAGGAAATGAATCATATTTTCAGCTTTAACTAAGAAACTGCATAAGGGAAGGGAGGACTAACCAAAAAATAAAATCAGCAAGCAAAATTATTTATTGCATCCCGTTCTCCAGTCTCAGGTTTTCGGAAAAGCGAAAATCCGCCATGCCGGATGCAAACAAGATTCCCCTCCTAGCGCAATTGCAAGGAGCATTCTCGCAAGAGCTTCAATGAAAGGAGCAAAACAATGAAAAAAAGAGCTTTTATTTCATTCATTTCCCTGGTTTTGTGCTTCGCTCTATCCATTCAGGCCTCAGCTGCGCCTGTTGCTCAGATCTTCCCTGAGCATTGGTCGTCTCAAGCGATCAACCAATGGAATGGCCGAGGATGGCTGGACGCGCTTTCGCAAAAGGCGATTAATCCCGACGCCATCATTTCGCGCGCAGACTTCGCCGCGCTGTGCGATGTGCTTTTCGGTTACAAAGAGAAAGGAACAGCCACCTATAAGGACATTCCATCAGAATCTCCCTTTTACGGCTACGTAATGAGAGCCTCGGAAGCTGGAGTTATCAAAGGGTATGATGGCTTTTTCCGACCCAATGAACCCATAACTCGAGAAGAGGTAGCAGTAATGATTTCTGCGGCCTTATACACCTCGAATCAAGGCTTTGAGAAAGCGATAGAGTTTGCTGACGGGAACTCTATCGCAGAGTGGTCAAAATCCTCCATAAGCGCCTTAACGGAAAAGAAGATTATGGTAGGATACCCTGATGGATCCTTCAAGCCTCAAAACAACCTTACCATAGCCGAAGCCATTTCCCTGCTTAATAGGGCGGCGCCCGCAGTCATCACTGCTTCAGGCGAATTCGCCGGCGAAGTGGCGGGAAATCTGTTTGTAAAAGGAAAAGACGTAGCTCTAAGAAACATGAAGATAAGTGGAGACCTATTCATCGCGCAACCTGAAGCCGGATCAAAGATCTATCTAGATAATGTCGAAGTTTCAGGCAGGATATACATAACCGGCGCTGAATCAATCGAATTCAAAGCCACTCCGGCAGAAGGAAAAGTACTTGTAAATTCATCAGCCGGACCAATCAGCGTCAAAGCTCCAACAGCACCTGATTTCTTGGCTGACTTGCCTTTAAATGTAAAATACGAAGCGCCTGCGGCGCCAAGTTTGGGATATTCATCCTCAGGCGGAGGCGTATACTACTATCCAACCGCCGCTCCCACGGCAGTTCCAACCACCGTTCCAACCGATGCTCCTTCTCCTACCGATGCTCCCGCTCCTTCTCCTACCGATGCTCCCGCGCAGTCTCCCACCGAGGCTCCCGCGCCGTCTCCCACCGACATTCCCGCGCCGTCTCCCACCGACATTCCAGAAGATGCGACCTCTCTTCCTCTTATAAAGGTCGCAAGCGCAATGATTTACGATCCGCAAAACAATGGAACGGCAGAAAAATTCAAGCTGTTCGATGAATTTTCTGAAGTTGAGGAAAATCCGCCAAATTCTGAAAATCCTTACCTTCCGCCTATTGATTCTATGCTTGCGAAAAATGAAAACACATGGCGAAGCCCCGGCGGGTCTTGGAATGAACTGAACACCCAGTTTACGATTAATTTCGGTTCAGATTGCGAGATTTATGAGATATGGGTTTACGACGGGCCTGTATACGCCCCCGCTACATATGTCCACCAGGGCACTGTGGACAAGGAGTATGAGGTCTATGGAGGAAGCTTTGAAATTTATAGCGGCGCTTCGCTGCTCGGAACTATTGAGATTGGCAATTCAGGGCAGTGGAAGAAGTTAAGCCTGCAGGAAGGCTTCACAAGCGGCACTCTGACCTTTAAAAAAGTTCAAGAAGAAGAAAACAGGTATTCATGGACCGGCGGAGGCTGGACTAGCGATATAGGGCAGTATGTATGCGATGTGAATGTACCCGAAGTCGCGATTATGGGCATTCCCCTCGGCCCTTTGACCGAAGACGAGTCAGTCGAATGGGAGCTCGCGCCTTCTGATGTCGAGCCGGTAGAATATGATTTCACATTCGGTCAGTTCTTCGGAACAAATGCCCATTTCAACGAACCGTTTGGAAATCTTGACGCCATAGGGCTTGTCAGGGAATACCACAACTGGAGCTGGACGGAATGGTCCGCCAATGATCATGCCGACTCCACCGGAACAAAAAACAGCTCCGCTATGACGACTGAACCGACGGTTGCATTTATGAACACATGGGGTTCATTCGACAACTACTATGAATCTCTTTTCAATGCGGGAATTGAAGCCGTCATCTGCATTCAAGGCGGCATCATCGGGGCCCCTCAGTCAAGGCCCAACTTCCAGGGAGATCTGGATTCTCTTAAAGCCTCATCCTATTTGGCTCACGGACAGAGCATGTTCCAGCATGCCGCAAGATATGGAAGCGTTGCAGTCGATGAATCGCTTCTCAAAGTTGCGGCCGGCACGGAGAAAAGAACCGGGCTAGGCTGGGTAGAATATTTCGAGAACTGGAACGAAGCCAACCTCGGGCCTTGGAACGGAGCGCAATTCGCCGCAATGACCAGCGCCGACTATGACGGTCATATGGGGACAATGGGACCCGACGTAGGGGTAAAGCAGGCTGATCCGAATGCAAAGCTCGTGCTCGGCGGCTTGGCCGGGATAATCTATGACGAGTCTGCAGGCTATGATCCAGCTGGCAAAGGATTTACAGCGCGCAAGTTCGTCGAAGAATTCATAAAATGGTGCGACCTCAACAGGACAAAAGAACAGTGGCTAGAGAACCATGACAATTTGGACGGCTATGTGAAATACCCCTTCGACGTCTTCAACGGCCATTACTACTCTCCCGACGGATATGGGACTACGGGCTTGTCTCCCGAATCGGATCATGTTCTTGAGAGAATGCAGGACTTTGTAGAGTTTAAAGATGCATATTTCCCTGAAAAAGAAATTTGGCTCTCTGAGTACGGCTATGATTCAGAACAGGGATCTCCGCAGAGCGCGACAGTCACAAGCGAGATAAATGCAGGGCTCACAGGGCAAGAGGTTCAAGGGCGCTGGCTCGTAAGAGAAGCTCTCATACTTGCGGCGGCCGGGCTTGATCGCGTAACGCAGTTTGAAATGGATGATTACGGCGATGGCGGCATGGGGCACAGCGCGACCGATCGCTTTGAATCCTGCGGCATGATAAACACCCAGGGCGACAAGACTCCAAAGCCTTCCTGGTATTACATGGGAACGGCGAACTTTTTGCTAAAAACGGCGAAGCTTGACAATCAGACGCACGGCATAATAGAAAAAGGCGGAGACACCGGGCTGAATGGGCCATGGGTGCTTGATTTCAAAGAAACCGATGAAGAAAGCCCAACGACAGACATATTCGCTCTCTGGCTCCCAACGTCACTAGGAGACAAAGGCGGAGCGAACAGGGAACTCTATAGGCTTGAACTGCCGGAGGGCACAACTCACGCCTATCAGGTAGATTTGAAAGACAAAGTGAAATGGGGCGAAAGAAGCGAGCTTGAAATCATAAGCGAAAACGGAAAATTGTTCGTTGACGCAAATGTTACAGAAAAGCCCATTTTCATTCTGGCAAATACCGATGAGTACTACAAGCCTATTGCCGAGGTAATAAACCCCAGGAATTTCACAGTGGGCAAACTTACTCAAAGCGCTGGCGATCCAGCTAAGCTATTTGATGAAAACTGCAAATCGACTGACGCCAAGCCTTCAATCGACGCCAACTCCAACCCTGGCGCCTGGAATCCCGGAGCCTTGAACAGTTACGCCTTTATTGATCTAGGAGCGAAATACAATCTTACGGACATACTGATATATGACAAGAACGGATCGTTAAAAGCAGGAAAAGTCTTTGCGGTGCATGCGTATAAAGGCATCGAGTCCACGCTTTCCCTCAATCTCGGCAATGTCTCTTCCGATGACGCTGCATCGCTTCTTGCGGGGGAGGACTGGGAGAGGGTTGCTACTCACAACTTCAGCTTGTATGACGCCTGGCAGGACTCAAAGGTGAACGTTGCAACCAGGTATTTGATAGCGGGATTTGAAGACGGCCCTAACACCCTGCCGTATGATCAGTGGGAAACCGAAATACTGGCAGTACCGGAGATTATGCTGAAGGGCAGCCTTGCCAGAGGCGAAACACCTCCGCCACCCTTTATAAGGGAATTTGAGGAAAAACCAAGCTCACAAGCGTTTGAATTTCTTTATGACAATGATTTCGATTCCGAAGGGGACGCATATTCAACTTACAACGCCAACGTATCATTAATAGACGCGACAAACGCAAATAACACTCACGGAAAGATACTTAAGTTTGAAGGGACGGCATCGTCGCCGGAATTCACAATACCAGCGAGCTATCTTTCCAGCTTAGAGGCGAATAGATGGTATTATGTGGACTTCAAGTTCAAGCTAGACGACGAAAACTCAGCTCCGAAGCTTACGCTTTTAAACTCTTGGTCTCCTATATTTTCCAATTCAGGAGGAGGAAATCGCTTCAAGCCGCAGTGGAGCGACAATTCGGGAATAAAAGCGGCAGTATCAGATGAATGGCACCAGCTGAAATCAAAGATTATGATTGACAGCGCAGGCATCATTTCTTACGAGGTCTTTTATGACGGCGCCTCAATCGGCGCAGCAAAAACAACTATGGTTCAAACCTTGCCGCTTGAGGGAATCAGAATTCAGTTCATCGCTGACGCGGGAAAAACAAGCGTCTATTATCTGGACGATGTCTGGGTTTATTCAGCGAAGGTGCTTAATAAGCTTGATCCTAGAGCATTTGCCTTCCGTCCGATTCAAAACGTAGATTTAGGTTGGATGGGCGCCATAGAAAAAGCTTTTAATGAGCAGCTGCCGCCCGACGGCGCTGCCATCTCAACTCCAGGCACTCCGCAAGGCGCGGATCCCGGAAACGGCAACCCCGTCCCCGGCCCGCTTCCATCATATCAATACGATGCTTGGGGACTCGGCGTAGACAGGTTTTACCTTATTGATTTAGGGGATGTCTACGACATCACCGACATTTATTTGATGACTAAGAACAATCAAGCTACCAATGTTCCATTTTATATTTGGTATGGCCCTGGAGAATCTCTTCCGTGGAATTCCGATAATGTCATCAACAACCCCAATATCCAGCAGGAACTGGCTGAAAACTGGAATGTAGCCTATTCAGAGCTTTTAATAGGAGCAAACGGCTTCCCCGATAACGGCTGGGGGCCTCCCGCTCACTATGCTTCTCCTATAACAGCGCGCTACATTATACTAGGGTGCACTAATTTTGTTGAAGGCGGCGCGGGAAGCTCTACCTTCAGTTTGCAGGAGATAGTGTTCTACGGGACGAAATCAGCACAGCAAGGGCCTCAGCCTCAAAGCTTCAGCGCCAGCCTCTTTCAGCCGCTTCCCGCTCCCGAAGCCAATGAGCAAGCGCAAGAGCCAAAAGGCGATGAGACATCAGAACTAGAAGAGCCAGTTGAAGATGAATCGTCGCCGCTAGAGCCTTCAGATCCGGAAGAAACCTTGCAAATCTTGCCGGAAGGCGCGACTCAAGAAGATCCTGCTCCTGGCAATGACGAAGTTGAGCCATTTGCAGATGGAGAAAACGCCGTCTTGCCTGAAGATGAAAGTCTAAAAGATTGAGTGTTAAAAAGAAAGAGGCGGCATCAGGCCGCCTCTTTCTTTTTGCAATGAGAGATTAAAGCGCAAAATTGCTTAAGCTTTATGCATAATTGCAGTCATTTGCGCCTAGTGAGCATGATTATATATTGAAATGCTTCCTAAGATCAAAAATGGACGGCCGATCACATTAGTATGCGCTAAAGATCTGCATTGAAGGGGAGCTTGATGCTATGATTTTCAGGCAATAGCGTTTGCTCGTGAGCCTTGATTCACGCAGAATGCATAATATAAACAGATAAGCAGATTGCCAAAACTCTATGAAATATCAAAGCATTAAATTTCAAATTTAAGAATTATTCGCAAAAACTGTCATTATTTTTCGAATATTTTTTACAGTTTTCTCGTATATTTATAGGGAACAGGTCGAAAACTCATTTATCTCCTTCCCATCGCAATATTTAGGATGCGCCGCGAAACGAAAATTAGCGTTTAAGATGTTTAGCAATTCAAGGTATCTTTACAGAGTTTGCCAGAGGTGGTTTTACATTGCGCAGCATTATAGCAATACCTGCATACAACCCGGACATCCATTTATTGAGGCTTGTTAATGATATGCGGACAATGTTTGATCCTGTCTTAGTTGTGGTAAATGATGGGAGCGCGAGTGCTTCAGACGAAATCTTTGACAAGTTGCGCCGCTCCGAGCGCTGTACGGTGCTTGATCATGAAGAAAACATGGGCAAGGGCGCCGCTATCAAGACAGCCGCCTCATACATCCTTAAAAAGCACCCCGACAGCGGATTTGTAATGACAGATGCAGACTACCAGCATATGCCCGCAGACATACAAAGCGTCTCAAACTCACTGGAAGAAAACCCGCAAAGCCTGATTCTCGGAGTCAGAGATTTTTCTCAGAGCAACGTCCCTTTCAAGAGCAGATGGGGAAATCGCATTACCTCCGTAGCTTTCAAGCTCAAGACGGGAGTCTCGTGCAAAGACACCCAGACGGGTCTCAGGGGAATTCCCTCCGGATTCATCAAGGACTGCCTGAGCCTGCCCGGAAACAGATTCGAATATGAGATTTGCATGCTTATAAAGGCCGCAAAAACTCTAGACATAATCCAGATTCCTATCAAAACGGTGTACGAGGACAATAATCGAGCATCCAACTTTAACGCGGTGACCGACTCCTACAAAATCTATAAATGCATGATAGCTCAGAAATTTTAGTGCCGTTGCGCAGCCTAAGATTCTCAGAACCTAAAGGCGGGGCGTCTATTCCAGACGCCCCGCCTTCTTTTCCGCTCTTCCGTACATATACTGATTTGCATATGAGCCTCTATGACGCTACGCATCACTACCAATGATGAAAGTTGCCGGAATAATAAATCTTAGCGGCTGATTTTACAAAATCCCGCGCTTGCTTTCGTACTAACCCTCTATGAAGCTGCGCTTCACCGCCAAGGGTGAAAATATTAAGTCAACTGTGTCTTTGAGGAATGGACAAATGTCCATAAAATGTATTTTCGTATTGAAGTTCCGGTTTTGGAGCTTTATGATCCATAGACCGGTGCATTTGACTGCAAATCAGTATACCATAGACGCACACTGGCACTAGACTGATTTCGTATCGGCTTATTTGGCTTTTACATCCTCGTAGTCCTCAAGCTTGCAGCCGCGAGCGGCCACAATCTCTTTTACCCTGCCTTTGCATAAGCTTTTTCCTCTTTTTGAAACCGCTTTAAACTCTACTCTCTTGCCTTTAGGTATAATCTTAAGCAGGCTGTTGATGGCCGGAACAATGTATCCGGCCCAGATTGGGGACATCACTATCAGTTTGTCATACATCTTCAGATCAGCTGCGATCAGTTCAATTTCACAGTGCTTGCCTTCCTTCGCCGCACGGGTTCCAAAGAGGAGGGCCTTCAGAATTCCAGGCCTTGCCTTGTCCCTCACTTCAACTATGTCCGCTTTTGAGCGCTTGGCTGTTTCGTGCGCGATTTCCTTTGTTTTTCCTGTATAGGAATAAAAAATCACGATGGTTCTCACTAAATTCCTTCTTTCAGGCATATCTATCAGCACATGCTTGAGTAATTCACTTACATACTGATTTGCGTCAAATGTACCTATTTTTGGTCAAAATCGGAACTTTAAATTTCAAATCATCAAAGCTCGCAAGCTTGAGCAATAAAAAAGAATATTTCGTTAAGCATTTGTTTTTTGCCGGCTGAATCTGCCTGGATCGCCGGCCTGCGATTTCTTGTGAATCATTCTGCACATCGGTATATATTATTCAGCTTATAATCTTAAAAGTCCTTTCCTGTACAGCCCATCCTTTCAAAAATCCAGGTTGATTGCCTTGTTTGAATATAAATGATGCAGAAATTATATCATATTTTTTAAAATTAAGCTATATACGCCTATATTTCACTTAGCATGATAAGGCGCTTGCCCTGCCGTGGCAGCAGTCTTTAAGTTTGGCTTGAAATTTAAAAGATTGTCTTCATGCCTCAGTTCTAAAATCGGAACCTTATACCTCTGCACCGATTTTGATGCTTGATTATCCACTTTCAAGGTGCGAAATGCCGACTTCGGCATTTTGCGCTAATTGTATAATCAGACATCAAAATAGGAACTATCCAATGCAAAGCAGTATAGCAATGCGTATCAGAAGGGTAATAAAAAAATATCTGAATCCCAGCACATTATTTAGACAAGGCTCATAATATGCAGTAAGGACAAGATCGCTTGGTTATAGTCTCAAGGATCTTCCAAGTTTTAAGGAGGTATAGCACGTGGTTTCAGAAAAGTTCAAAGTCCAGCTGACTCAGGATGAATTTGACGCGATAGAGGAAAAGAATGAGGAAACTCTCTATTATATAACGGATTCAGGAAAAGTCTACCTGGGCAATGAAACTTACGAAGAGAATAGCTGCGTCTCTTCATGCTTTGAAGAAGAAGAACTTGAAGAAGACGGTTCCAACTATGAAGTCGCTGAAGCAAATGATAGTTCGCTTTGGGGTTCTTCCGACCTTGATAATTTCGGTTGGAACTCTTCTGATAGGAATCTTGATGAAAGTGAAGATCTCGTCTGGGATTCAAAAGAGAAAAGCAAGCCTTCAGGCATCGTTAATCCCGAGAAAGCGGGTACCGATAATCCAGTCTTAGAAGCTGTTGAACAGGCATCGTCTGAATCAGCAAAGGACAAGGAGGAAGACTCAACACTTAAGGATACTCTTACTTCAATTCTTCATATGATTGTCTCACTTATTGTGAAATCATTGATTCCCCATATTCAAAGCCTTCTCTCAAAAAGCCAGGCGGATGATAAGAAGGATGAAGCCAATTGAAATAAGCTTTTATATATACTGATTTGCAATCCCTTTGCAGGATAATCCAATTAATTATTGTATAATCCTGCAAAAAGAGAAACTTAGCATAGGATGCTGCAGCCTCTAGAGCGCTTTATACTAGTCATAATCTTAAAAATGTTTGTTTCATCATCGAAACTTATTTACAACAGAAGCCATACAGCAGACAAACGCTGAACGGATTTAAATGCATCTATTTTGGTGCTTGTTTATCCACTATCACGCTATTTTGGAACTCGACTGCACAAAAGGCGCGAAATGCCGAAATAGGCATTTCGCGCCTTTCTAAGATAGTCAAGCTCCAAAATAGCTGCATTTGACTGCAAATAGGCATAATCGCCATAAAGCTGAAATTGCAAGCCCTGCGTAAATTCCTAAATGAGCGTTTTAAATATATATTATAAATGTTCCTATTCACGCTAAACCCGCCTACGCACTGACAACCGTTATTTAGGCGAGAATCTGAAATTCCTTCGAGCAAATGCCAGTTATCAGCCATAAAATAAGCTTTTCCTTCAAGCTTCCGCTGCAATGCGGCCAAATCAGACGCGTATTTTATCTTGAAGCCGTTTTTGCCATACCCTTTGAATTCCGTAATGCGATATTTCCGCAGCCTGTTATCGCCGCCATAGCAAGGCGCCCCAGACAGCCTTTCCCTCGACTCTGAAAAGACGCATCCGCAGCCTTGAATCGAGCGCTTCGACCAACGCTAAGGCTTGCGCTCCGCATTCACAACATCGTCGAAGCTTCAGTTTTCCGGGAGTGCTTAATCATTCGATTGTCATCAAATGTTCCTATTAAGGCAGTTTTCTAAGATACTCAGATATAATCATATTCCGCATTCTTTATGCAGTACTTAATACTGGCATCATCCCATCCTTCCTCTGAAGAGGAGAGTACCAGGGCTGTACAGTGGCGATTTCCCCGTTCGGGAACCTGAGATTTTTCGGGCCAGACCTTTTTTTGCCATTGACGATTGCAATGCGCCGAATTGGAATTCAGAAAAGTCAAAGGCGGTTTCTGACTCTTTCAGGGATTTGACAATCCAAGAATAGATGTTTATAATTGGATTCAAGGTGCAACTGGCTTTATATTTTGAGAAGGCTCCTAGGTTTTTAAGTTCCTGACGGCAAGAAAGCCATTTTCTTGTGCATTATGCCCAACTCCGAAATTCACATTGCATTGTTGTTTGAAACTGCATTTTATGTAATATGACCTTCAAACCCGACGTTTCCATTGCCTGATTTAAAAAATGCTCTTTTAGAGCATATCAAATAGAATGCAAGAATTTAGTTAAGTACGCAAAAGCATACCGATGCGCAGTCTAATGCGCCGAGATTGGAACTTTCATATGCGCATCAGCATAGATGGCTTTTTGAATGCAAAGGGTCTGAACAGAGCGCCGCTGTCGGGCAAAAAGTTTCTTTGCCCTCTAAAGCCCGATGGGTATCCAGAGAAGCAAGAAAATGAAAGCGGGAGAGCAATATGAGAATACTGGTTTATGGGGCTGGCGTACTAGGAAGCTATCTCGCCCACAGATTGCTGCGAAGCGGCAATGATGTGACTTTGCTTGCGCGCGAGCGCAGGAAAGCTTCAATTGACGAAAACGGGCTTGTCATCCGACATTATGTGCAGATGAAAATAACTGTCGACAAGATTAATACCATCGACATGCTTTCGCCTGATGATGTTTACGGCATCATATTCGTAGTTGTGCAAGCCACCCACCTTCCCTCAGTCCTGCCAGATTTAGCTTCGAACCGAAGCGGATTGATTGTGTTTGTCGGCAACAACACCGACATTGCGGCTACGAAAAATGCAGTATGCCAGGGCGAATGCCCGCCCAAGCGCGTCGTGTTCGGATTTCAGTTAAGCGGCGGCAGACGTGAGAATGGGCAAGTCATCTGCGTGCGCGTCGGTTCCCATATGGATTTTGGAAGCCTTGACAAGGATGACGGCGCTTGCGCTGTTGTAAGGAATGTCCTTGACGGCGCGAAGTACCGCACGACAAATGTTTCGGATATGGATGCATGGCTTAAATGCCACCTTGCGCTTATTCTTCCGATTGCCTATGCGGTCTATGCCTGTGGCGGAGATCTGCGCCGAGCGGATGGAAAGCTGATACATGAGGTCATAAAAGCCATGTGCGAAGGCTATGGCGTATTGAAGACGCTCGGAGTGCCGTTTCTGCCGCCGGACATCCCGGTGTTTTTGCATGGGAAGCCGCGCAGATCCCGCTTTATTCTTTGGCTTGCATTCAAAACTCCGATCGGGCGGCTCGCCATGAGCGACCACGCCATGAGCGCAGTCGAGGAAATGACAGCTTTGCATAGAGCGTTTGAAGAACTCAAAGAGCAGGCTGGCATACCCGCTCCTTCTTTGGACAATTTGAAAAAGCACATGCCTTCGCAAGAAATTGGGGGAGCAAAATCAATAAAAGGCCAGTTATGCTGATATGCATATGAACTGCCTAGCGTGAGTTTCATATGAAACTCACGCTAGTTGTGGTCTTGATTATAAAGCGTGAAAGTGGACAGTCAAGCTAAAATAGGCGTGACGGATGGGAAAACGCGCTTAGGCTGGACAAAGCCGAGGCGGCAGAAACTAGGCTGGGATTAAGCGGGAAAGAAACAAAGTCTGGGCCGTCGCCCCCGGTAGCAGTCTAGGCAAAAAAACCAAACCACAAGGGGTCTCCCCGCCTTTTTTCGGCAATGTAAATCCGGATTGGGGAAGCCTAGTTTTTACCATCAGGGAAAGAATCAACAGCCAGACAATCAACAACCAAAACCAAATCAATAAAACTAGGAGCAGGACGTTCTAAATACCTCTTCTGCCCTTAGTTGACTCCATGATGGCGGCTTCCGCAAAATTGGATATTACAAGAAACGAGTACATCAACAGAATCGTCGAAGTAGCCGACGACGAAGCGCTCAGCAGAAAGCACGCCGCTGCAATGCTCGCATATCTGGAGAAACAGGTGCAGGCAAGTGGCAGAAGAAATAAAAATGCTCACAGAACAGAACCGGCGCGCTGATTTGCCCCAGTATTTGATCGATCTGGGAGAGCGGCTCAATTACGACGGGGACGGAAACTACATCTTGAAATCTTCTGAATTCACCGCTTCTGTTAAAAATAGTTTTTGACATTGCTTTTCAGGGAGCATTGGAGGCAGGGAAAAAGAGAATGCCCTTGACCTGGCAATGGGATGCTTCAAGTTGAACTTTCGCGATGCATTCGACGAGCTTCTTCATGGAGTAGCCTCCGCATCTGTAAAAACCCTGAAAAACATAGCGCAAAACACCCCAAGAATGTCCAGCTGGATCTTGTCGATGCCTCCGCAGATGTTGCGCCCTTGATTTACGGCTCCGATGGGGAATATAAAGGCTATGAAATGCGAGGAACGCCAGCTAAAACTTTTAGAATGCCTCTCAAGTGATCTCTATCCCTTCAGTATCTGCGCAGATGCTGAAGGCATCGAGGGCGGGTGCATTTTCGAATCAACGATAGACTCCTTAAGCTATTTTGAGTTGCATGAAAACAGGTTGCATGGAGTCTTGCTTGCATCGGCTCACGGCATAGGCAACTTTGAAACCTCCGCCGAAGCGTTGCAGTCAGTGTATAATCTAAGCGCCAGCCAAATTTGCTTTTGCGCGGACAACTACGACTCCGGGAATAGATGCATTGAGGCGCATCCGGAATATAAGAGTATGCGTTCGAAAAGTCCTTTCAAAGACTGGAACGATGTCTTGAAATCGAAAAAAGCCATGAGATTTAAAATGCGGATTTAGGAAGCGCCGTTAAAGGGGCTTCAGAAAGCCAACTCCCTGCGGCTTAGTCGGCCACGCGCCTTGGAAAATGGAGCCGTTCAACAACCCGCTGCCTAATGTCTCAGGGCTAAATCCCATTAAAATTCAAGGTGGAGGCTTGCCAGACGCAAGCCCTGACAAGCTAGCCTAATCCTTAACAGTCTGCGCTGTCCAAAAATGCATAGGCGGAGCGACTAAGCAAGGCCGCACACATCAGCTGGCGTGAACCCCGTCCAGCTGTGCAGAGCCATGACGCTGGCAGCAGAGCATTTTAAGCGTGCCGCCGCCTTCAGCGCCTTCAAGCTGAAGCCCCAAAGGACGCTGCTGGAGCACGCAATTCGCGCAGGGCAAAAATGCGAAACGCGGTCGGCTTAAAGCCGACCGCATTTTAATTCCCGCAACCCCTGCCCCGCCCAGCAAATTGGCTTATGCAGGGTTCCGGCAATCAAACGCCTAAATCGTCAAATGTTTTCTGAATCCATTCCAGCTTCTCTTTATCGCCGCCATTCGCATTCGTGCGCCAAATTAAATCTTTTTTTAAATACCTTAAGTTCATGTTGCCTATGATGCTGTCTTCATACGAAAGAAATCTAACGGCTGGGAGAGGTTTGCGCAATCAGTTTATTTTACTGGTGTTCTATGATACCGGGGCGCGGATTTCCGAGATTCGAGGCATAAAGGTTCGCGATGTTAAGCTTGGCAGCCAACCGACGGTC
>JAISZB010000231.1 GCA_031269465.1 Clostridiales bacterium
TCGTCTAAGAATTATACAAATTCATTGATAATTTTTGCAAATTTAAACATATATTCTCTTAAATTTTGAACTTTTCTGCAAGAATTTTATGCTCTTTTGACTGGTGAATAATGCAAATAGAGTTGTCGGAACAGTTACGATAAATTCACCTGATTTGAGTTTTAGAGCTTATCGTAAAGAATCGTAAAGGTTCATCCATTAACATTTGCAATTCTGTAAATTCGAGATTTACAGTTTTTATTTCATTTACTGATAAGCTCTTGCTACCCAGCGTAAGATGCAGCATATTCATGCAGCATATTCATGCTGCATCTTATGCTGGGTTTGTTAATAATTTTTAACTGCTATAAAAGTCTGCCGCCCTCCCTTGGGCAGAACTCAGACGAAGTTCCCGCTGTAGATATTTGCCCTTTGATTTCTTGCATAAATCGAACTTAAGATAAATGCCGCAGTATTGCAAATGCAATATAATCATGCTGTTTAGCCGTTTCTCATTATAGGAGATGTGGCAAAGCAGGAAAAAAACCAATATAAAGGGGTTGCTACTCTCCAGCGCAATCACCTCGTTTGTCACCGGTAGTTCATAGATCTGGGAATTATGCCGATTAAAGGCGCTGAAGGCCCGACGGAGCGCCCCAACGCGGTGGAGACTTGAGGGGAGTTCGGCCATTGTAAGATCGGCTCAGTTGCGGGGAAGAAATCGGACAAGGCCGCAGTTCCTGCGACAGTCGAGAGGACGGCGCGCAACCAGATCGCCGCAGAGTCTGGCGGGTGCGGTGGTTGGGCAGGTTGCCGGAGGTTTCGGTGAGGCGGTCGGGGACGCCTTCAAAAGAACCGTCGGCGACATCGGCCGGGAGTTCGCGGGACCGGGTGGAACATCCACGCACCAACGACTGCCGCTAGTTTGGGAAGAGGAAAAACATCCTCATGACATCTGTCGCATTTGATAATGCAATCTATATGTTCTAACTATCAAAGTCTATCAAAACTGTTATCTGGTTTCACTTCAGATTAATAATCATAAGTTTATACCAAAGCAACTATTAACTCAGCCCATTCATGAAAATGAGGGCACTGCTCCAGTATAATTATATCAATCCCCATATGCTTTGTTAGCAACGTTCTTCTTAATTTTCGCGTAATTAGGTATAAGCGTTTCCAAACGCTTTGAAGGCGCTGTTTTCGGAGAGCTGTTTATATATTCCGGAGTTGGGTAAGAACCTTTTATGACTAGCATTTGTTCAACTATTGCATCATCTACGATTATGCTGAAGGAAGCAGAATTTGAAAAAAGGATTCCTTCAAATTCATGAAGCATAAAATGGAACAAGCAGTTTGGTTTCCCAATATCAGCATTAATAGCAGTTTCAATTTTCTTGGTGTATTCTCCGGCATTGCTTAGCAGTCAAACATCGTTGCAGTACATTCGTTCTTATGACTCTTGCAAAGCATGGCAAGCTCTCTTTTAATCTTTCCGTAATCACTTGCTCCGCCTTTATATTTCTTTGCTGCAGTTCTCTTTGTCTCACAAATAATTGGTCGTACGACAATTCCGACATTGATGAAGCAGGGATGCAGCGCTTCATTGATGAAAGACTCTTCGGCGGGGCCTTCGCAGTAAATATAAACGTTTTTCATCTTGAGAGTCTACCTTTAAAAATGTTTTTCTTCCGCAAATCGTCCAAGGCATAATTATTTTAGAGCCATATTCTCAGTTCATTTTCATCAAGGAGCTTGAAGACTGATCCGCTGTCAGCGACGATAACATCCTCAACATCAAATTCATTTAGCATTTCAGCTGACTGAATTGAAATGACAATCCGCTTCTCGTCAGATAGCTGCTTGACCATCTTTGCAAATATAGTTATTGCATAAGGATGAAGTCCGAGTTCAGGCTCATCGACGAGAATTGTTGCAGGCTGAAGCTCGACTGGCTGCAGCGTCGCAAGGCACATAAACCGCAATGCGCCATCAGATAATTGCAAAGCGTTGAAAATATCTTTACAGCCTGCTTGACGCCACTTGAGTAGTATTTGCTCTTCGGAAGCTGCGTTTGAGCCTATATAGAAAAGCCGCTAGGTTTGAAGCGTCAAACATAAGGGCTTTGTTATTTGATATATTGCGCCCCTGCTTTATCTTTGCGCTGCGGCCGGTGTCATGAAAATGGCATGCCCGACAGTTTTGCCTTGCCAAGATAGGATTATCTTCAATAGTTCACCACACAGATTCATTATGGCCTTTTGCCACATTGCTCTCGTTCTCAACGGCGCCATGACAGCCAAAATACTCTTTCCTAAAAATCAGCCGGTTATCATCAGTCATATTTCCGCCTCCGGGATTCATCCGCATGCTTGCGATTCAAGAGGACGGGATTCGCGCGCCGCTTGTCGACTACATAAGCAAGACCGCGGAGATTTTACCGGAAGAAGAGTTTTTGGCGCATGCCAGGATGAAGACCGCTAATTCTGCCAGAAACAGGGGGAAGCTACCCTTCGGTCGGTGCGCACAGCCGAGTCTCTCGCGCGGACATCAATTTCAGCGAAGATTAGGAGGATATTCGCCGACGAAGGCGCGGATTTGGAGGCGGCCGCGCAGTCTTTCCGAGAGGCGGAGGCGAAAATAAAGCGGGAGGCGTTCGAACGCTTTTTTGGCGCTACGTTCGGGTTCAACTGCAGCGGATATTTCCAAGCATGGCGCGGTTGCAGGGTTTCGGCATAAGACGGGAGCAGAGTCTCGCGCCGCCCGCCGCAGATGCGCCCGCCGCAGATGCGCCCGCCGCAGCGGATGGCTGGGTTCGGAAAAGTATGCGCCGACGGCGCAGTCTTCAATCATCTGCGGCATATATCACCAAATCGTGATCGCGGAGATCGATCCTTTATAGACAGGCGAGAGAACCATGGCTGAAAGGCATCTGGATTCGCTTTCGAAAAAGGGGTGCTCCGCGAGGGAGCCGTCCGTCTTTTATTCTGTTAATATTGCCTTTAACACTCGGGTAAACGTCGCATCCTGCTCCGCTGTTCGTTTGGACGGCCCTTTAAGCCGACCGCCTGACATGCGGATTTTCTTTGAGATATGCCGCTCATGCAGCAGAGCATCTATATTGTCATTGGTGTAAACCATGCCGTTCTGACTTAAGGGAACGGCGCGGCGGGCAAGGCACATGGCGGCAAGCCCATAGTCCTGCGTTACAACAACATCGCCAGCCTGCACCATATTGACAAGGGCGAAGTCCACGCTGTCGCTCCCTGTGGAAACGGTGATTGTTTTAACGCCGGGCTTCTCGAAAACATGGGAGGCGTCGCACAGGATAACGCAGTTAATTCTAAGCTTGGCGGCCATCTTCACCGTTATATCTACAACGGGGCAGCCGTCAGCATCTATTAGGATAGTCAATGCAATCACTCCTACGCTTCATGCTGCTCGCCTCTTCTATCGTGAGCGTCCCAAAGAAATCCCACAAGAGTTATGCTGCTGCCCACAGCCAGCTTTGCATGGCCCTAAGCCCAAAAGGGGTACAGGCGGCGGCGCTTGCACCCCTTGACTATTTCACGACGAAAAGCCCGTAATACGGGCTTTTCTAAGGGAGACACACAAGCGGTACACGTCAGAAACGCGGCGTGTCGCGACGGGCGGTGTTTAAATCTTTTCCCCCGCCAGTAAAGAAGCGTGACCATATTTTTTTCTCCTGTCAGTATCGGAGAAGAAGTTGCTCTAAGCAGACCGCAATGCGGACTTAAAAATCGGCGGGCTTGCCCGCCGATTCAACCGGGGGTTTGGGGGCGCGAAGCCCCCAAACCCCCGGCTCGCCAAAAACGAAAACCCACGATTACGTTGACAATGCCGCCGCACGTTCCCGCCGTATTCGGACGTAATCCTCCACCTCGTCAACCACGCCCTGCGTACCCGTCAAGTGAAACGGTTCGTATCCGATTTCGATGAAACGGAGTATGCCGTATTCACCGTCGAGTTTGGCGAAGTCGGCGGGCTTCAAATTGTGTTGGCGCATATATGCGTGGGCTGTCTCTGTTTGCAAATGTGTCACTTGGTTCAGTTTCACGGCTATTCCTCCCTCCACCACGGTTCGTGCGATTGGCGATTATAAACTTGAGCCACTCGCGGTCGGCGCTATCAAAGCGTTTCACATTTAGCTTATCCGCTTCCCCAAGGTCAAATTCATAGGTATAAACATACGCTGTCAACCGTAAATCCTCGCCCATAAGAGCGAAACGGCTTTCTTCAATCCTGCGGTTGCGCTTGGCAAGATTGCGGGCGTGGTCATAGACCGCTGTCGCGTAAAAACCCAGACCCAAATCCTTGAACGGTTTGCTATGTGACACGTCAATCTTGGTGATGTCGTGCGTCGTGCCGTGATAGAGAGTGATAATGTTTGATGGCATAAACTAATAGCCTCCCTGCGTCCTAACATACTCCCACAAGTTCACGAGCGAGGCTATGCTCCCAACTGTTTGTTTAATTGATGCTTTATTTTTTAATTCACGCTTTCCACAAAAAAGATTTTTACAACCTCAACAGCTTCATACTCATGTATGGCTATAACCTGCATAACAGCAGGAATATCAAACGTGATTTTTGTGATTTCGTTGTCTCCGTCACTTCTATACTGATTTTCATTCAATGATCCTTTTTTGAAGCTTGATTATGCAGTGAGTGCAAAATGCCGATTTCGGCATTTCGCACCAATCAATGGATAATCAAAAAAAAAAGGAACATTTGATGAAAAGCGGTATAGCACGATGGTTATTCCGTCTTGCCGCCAGTCTGCCCCATCTAACTTCCAAATCCAACTGTCATTTGAAAAGGCTGTTCCTTTTTTGTCAGTATTAAATGCTTGGCTGTATTTATCTCCTATACTGTCTATTTCGCCCTTCGAGTTTAACACAAGTATCATCCAATCAACATTATCTTTGATGGAGACCTTGATGGAATTGTCAGTATTGTCAGGCGTTACAACGCTTGAGGGTGCTTTCGCAAGCCATGTCTGATGTTTTTCTGACCAAACAAAAGATATTCATGTCTTAGAAATCTCAGGCGTTTCTGATGGTGTGATTTTTGCTGCATAAGTATCAATCGAATTGGCTTCATACTTCGTAGGTTGCGGGATCCGCAAGAGCATGCGCATAATAGTGGTCTTGCCTACTCTGTTGGGATCGACCGGCCAGTATACTCCGTTTTCCTTGCGGAGCGTAATGCCTTTCAGGACATCCTTGTTTATTCCTTAACTGCCGATGCTTTTGTCTCCCAAATAATCGGGCGTACTACAATTCCGACATTGAAGAAGCAGGGATGCAGCGCTTCAATGATGAAAGACTCTTCGGTGGAGCCTTTCCAGTAAATATAACGTTTTTCACCTTGAGAGTCTACCTCCCAAAATGTTTTTCTTCCGCAAATCTCCCCAGGCATAATCATTCTTCGAGCCATATTCTCAGGTTCATTTTTATTGCGGCGTTTGAAGACAGATCCGTTTTTGACTGATGTAACGGGAATACTCCTCGCGTAGCCGTCGATAGGGTCTTCTCCCGCTTGCTCAGAAAATCGTAATGGCGTTAGCAATCTGCGTCCTCGTCAATATCGTTTTCAAGCGGCTTTAGCCCCATTTCTTCACATATGACTGACCCCAAAGGGCGCGCTGTCCGAAACATCTGTTGATTCCTTCTAAGCGGATTTCTTTTTTTGCCATTTGCTTGTTCTCCTCGCTGTCAATCCAGTTTATCCGTCTTTCCATAAGCGGTTGAACGCCCTGCGCCGATTTTAGGGATAGCCCGACTTGACAGGCTCGGTCAGGGTGCGTTCCGCAGTAACCTCGCTGATGTCGGGAACTGCCGCCAATATAGGCTTTTGTAGCCTTGCCGATTTTACGGTCAATTTAGGCGATGGCCTGGTGTAATCATAACTCTCCTCCGTTCAAGTCTTTAACCATAATAAAATCTCCTTCGCCTGCATGGTCTGGCTTTTCTTCCGAGATTTCATAACCCAATCGCTCATAGAAGCGCACTGCCGGATTCTCCTTTTGCACGGAAAGAGAAGTCCGCGAATAACCCTTTGCGCGTAATTCTTCGAAGAGCTTTTTGAGCATTTTTGTCCCAATCCCATAACCTCTGAATTCCGGCAGCATAGAAACAGCAAGCTCAGGCGTTTCGGAGTCTATGCTGCCATAAGCTGGAATGATTCGCGTCCACGCCGCGCCAACTACCTGACGATCCTGCTCGGCCACTACACCCACATCTCCCGCTTGACTTCCGAAATCTTTGATATAGACATTTAGCATCGGGTCATTGACGACGCTTCGCGGCGGCGCTTGCACTCCTTCGGGAATATAAATCGCCTGGTACAGAAATTCCGAAAGGCATGCATAGTCCGAGGCCATCATAGGTCTAACCTTGGCGTTTATCGGTTGAGCAGAGATAATCGTGAAGCTCTTCTGGTTGACGGTAACGACCATTCCTCTTCCATATGCGTACCAGTTCCTCCCTTGCCCGATTATAATGTCCGCTTGCTTTACGAATTCCTTGCACCACAAAACCACGTCATCCGTTTGCAAATTGAGACTGCGCCGGATTCTTTCCGCGCCCAGATCCGTTGTATGAAGCTTATCCAGGTTAGCAGTCAAGCCCTGCATGTTATTTGCCCCTTTCAGGCTGATTCCAAAGCCATTAGGACTCTCAATGATTGTACTGAATCGTTTTCTTGCCTTGTTTTGTTTTCGCCTCCTAGAAATACTATGCCGATTTTCATTCTTTGACCTTTTTTGGAGCTTGAATATCCATCAAGCGGTGCGAAAGCAGGTTCAAATGTTTTGCCTTATGCTGATGATTAGCTGTAAAGCCCCGGTTTATGTAATATGTTGTTCTGCAATTCTCTGTCAATCTGTTCTATCGCCATCTTGAATGCTTTAATTCGGCGTTTAGTCAATCAGCATGCCTTCGCGCAGTTTCACAAGAGCTTTTCGCATTTGGAAAAGGTAGATTCTATCGAGCGACGGTCTTCGCTGAGTTTCGTTTACCTGTCCGCATCATTGCTGCCGCTTCCGACATGCTCAAAGCGCCTGACCGTATTGCCGTAAACCTCAACCAACCCACTCCATGTCGAAAGCGGGCGCACCCAAGCCGATGGGCGTTTTGTCAAGCTCGGCTATGAAGTGGTGAATCCAGCTCCATTTATCTTCTCGCCCCTGAATTTCCGCAAGCCATTCGTCGGGATGCCGATGCCGCGCCGCAACGTGCAGCCAGCGTTCAAACATCGGCATGTCTGCTTCAAGAAATGGGCGAAATGCTATGCTCATACCTTGCCTCCCAAAATCTTGACATATAACCCCCTCGTTCTCGGCAGGTCAAACTCGCAGAAATAGATGCCTTGCCAAGTACCGGGAACGAGCTTGCCGTCTGAGATAATCACCGTCACGCTTAGACCTTTGGCGCTCGCTTTCGAATGAGAGGCGCTTGTTCCCATCCATAATCTGGATTTTCGGGCGGTCAGAAAACGCATTGTCCCACCCAATGAGCAGGCCGCGCACCACGTGGGGGTCTGCATTTTCGTTTATTGTTATGCCCGCCGCCGTGTGCGGGCAGAAGACTACTGCGATTCCATCCGTTATGAAACTCTGCTTCACACCTTCTAGTACTTGCTGCGTTATGCATTAGAAGTCCGCGCGCTGCGTCGAAATCGATATTCAAATAGAGTTTGCATCTGCGGGCTCATTTCGCATTGTTCCTCCCGCATAATTCAGCGATTTCGGTTATCAGCTCAATCGGAAGCGGCTTGTTGTTCGGCAGCTGAATCGCTCCCTTGCTCGTCTTGTATTCAGTCAGTTTGCTGGCGAAAATCTCCACAGCCTCGCTGCCGGGGTAGAGCCCGATGTGTTTCTTGGCTGCCGCGAAGTGGATAAGGTTCTGACCTTTCCAAAATGTCGGCATTTGCCACGAGATTTTCTCCACAGCGTCCGGCAGAACAGCTTTAATCGTCCTGTAAATCTCACGCAGGCGCGGTTGAATGCTCTCGTCCCGAGACGCAATATAGTCGCCGATTGGGTCTGCTGCTTGCGCTGGCTTGCGCTTTTTCGCTTTAGGCCCTGGCATCGGCGTGTGCTCATTAAGCAAGGCGATAACTTTTTCCGTCAGCTCGCTGTCCTCAATGTCGAGGATATAATGCTCTTTCGCGCCGTCATACGGGCAGCCTCTGCCGGAAAGCAAGCCATCCAAGCATGGCAGCATTTTAACGTATGCTACGCCATCGCACACAAGCACAAGCGGCTTCTCGTTCACATAGACCATATACTCGCCGAACATTTCCTTATAGCGTATGTCGCCGCAAGGCGCGAGCCGCTCCGCTGCGAATTCAATATAATCTTGTGCAGTCGCCATCTTAGACTCCTTTTCAGCCCACCAAGGGTTGCTAAATCGCTATTGTAAATCTATGCACGCGAAACCGCCGTTTCGCCATGGAAAGCCGCGAATCATCAAACCCTGTGTAAATAGAATCCCATTCTTCATTAAGGATGCCCATAATATAAATACAGCAAGGATTTGGCTTATTGAGCAATGCCCATCTAAGCTGTTTTGCGTAAATTTGGAAATGCCACCCATTGGGCATTATAGATGTTTAACGAATTCTGAGTAAAGACAATTTCCCGGTGTTTTACCGGTTTTCATCAAATGTACCTTTTTGGAGCTTGCTTATACAGCGAGTGCAAAATGACGAAATAGACATTTTGCATCTTCGTTAATCTGCTCTATACAGGCAGTGTATTCCGCTATCTCCTGAGGAGAAAATATATCTTGATAGTTTACGTCGGCCTGGTATTTCTTTAATGGTGTTTTTTAAGGAAGGTTTGATTTGGGCGCCAAATCGCTGAAAGCGCTGCGGCAATTTCCTGGCGCTTGATGGCGGTGAAGTCCCCTCTGACGCCGCAACTCCATGTGTTTACAGCGTTCTTGCCTGCAACGCATCTGCAGCGGCTTCATTTGGGAAGACGCTCATTTTTGGGGTTTAAAATCACTCCGAATCATTCTATCCAAAAACTGTCCATCAGTATAGCACTGACACATTTCAAATACAACCCTCTGAGTTTGAATAATTTCAAATCTCGCGTCCCCTCTCGCCCATTTGTCGCCCAAAACGCAGTCATTGCGTCCGATAGATGCGTGCTCAATGATAATAAGGCTGTCGCCGTCCTCACTTAGGTCGGGAAATTTCTCCAGCAGCTTCGCCGGTTTGCCGCGGCAATAGCTTGCACCGTCTGCACTCAAGCGTCGAAGAAATATAGAATGCTAGGTGAACCCCGAAGTCTTTCATAGCTTTGCAGATTTTTCGCCGCAGTTTGCCGCTTGTCACATCGCAAAGCGCAAGCGTGATGTCATTTACGGTCATGGTTCATAGGCTTCACCTTTTAACAGGGAATTTTTAAGTTTGTTCGCTTGTTTCTCCAAGACGTCACACGCTCGTGAAACAGTTCGCATAACTTATGAAACCCCACGTCCGTCAGTCGCCAGTCACCGTCAGTGATTTGGAAACATTCAGATTTTAGTTGATTTTCGTTGAGAGAAGTCCTGGATATTTTCGAAGGAATACTTCTGGGAGTACATATACCGCTTTTCATCAAATGTTCCTTTTTGAATGGGAGGATTCCGTCTCAAGGAAGGAGATTTGAACGGATGGTTGAAACGGACGAGTCGCACGGCGCGGTTGAGGCCGCTTATGAAATAGTGAAAATGGGCGAAAAAGAGCGGGAAAAAGGATTTCATCTGATCGGTGTCATGCGGTGCCTGGTTCAGCTTTTGCATTGGAAAAGAGCCTAAAAGAGACTTATTGACGCAAAGGCATCCATAGACGGTGCGTCGAAGGTTGCGATCCGCAGGTTTCTAAGGGACGTGTCAGTCAACCAATATTAACAAGATCATGGAGTTCAGCCTTGCAGGAAAAGCCTCCGGCTGGAGCTTCGGCTTGACCCGCCGCCTCCCACCCGATTCAAGGCCGAATTTAGAATTCTCGCGACGATGTCTTCGGATCCGGCGCGCTTGGGGAGGATCCTTCCGCCGCCTTCCTTTTGCGTGGCTGCGTCCCGGTTGAAGTTCTTAGGAATGCGCACTGCGCAGGCAGATCCCAGATTTTCCAGTTTATATATGAGTTCGAAGGGCGGACAGCCCCGATCGAAAACGGCCGGCTCCCTAGCGGAGCGCCCTTTTTCCGAAAGAGAGTCCAGACACCTTTCAGCCATGGTTCTCCCGCCTGCCGGCTAAGGATCGATCTCCGCGCCAGCCGCAGCATGGCTGCATATGCCGCGGATGAACGAAGCCTGCGCAGCCAGCGCGCCCTTGCCCGGCCCCCGGCATCCGAACGCCACCCCAGGCGCATCCGCGGCGGGCGACGCGGCTCCGCCCCCGTCGATCGCCGAAGCCCTAGTTCCGCAATTGCAAGTTTTACCTCCCCTCTTTAAGGAATTGCATCGAGGAAGTACATGCAGGAATATAACTATGGCTGATCAAGCCAAGACATTGACAATCTACTGCCCAGAAACGCCTGCAGCAGATGTATAGGCGACGGCATAAGATAGGGTTCGCCCTCTTGCGTACGAGCTTTTCAACTTTCTCCGCCTTTTTATCCGGCCATGGCGCTGCAGCGCCTTCAAGGATGGATGGGGCTTTGGATGCGCCGTATCAACCCAGCTCGCCGCTTACTGGCAGTCGTTTAATGGAAGAAGCCGAACTTTCAGCTGCATGCGGCTGGCTCTCAGGATTTTTATCAGGCCGCAACAATCGTCAGACTCTCCGCTCAGGCTTGAGGCCTGCTGCCGCGCGTGTTTGCAACGTCTCTCTGACAGTTCCCTTTATCACATTTGTTGAGTTCATCATTCAGTGTTCAATACGACTGCATATTGAGATATTATTCGCCTGGCTTTCTTAAAATATCGCTCTTCACTTTTAAGCTCTCTTGCTGTATATTCTATAGGAATAGACTAAATAGGAGCACGAGGTATGGGACATTATTTCGAAAACGACGAGAAGCTCAAGCCGGATAAAAAAGAGATCGGCTACTCATTGGACGGCTATCTCTTTAGATTCTTTACTGACAGCGGTGTTTTTTCCAAGGATGAATTGGACAAGTTTTCCTTGGTTTTCATTGATTGCCTGAAAAAACTACCAATATCAGGCGATGTATTGGATTTAGGATGCGGGTATGGAATAATTGGGATTATAATTTCAAGGCATTTTCCGGAGGTTTCTCTATACCAGTCTGATATCAACAAGTCTGCCGTTGAATTGACGAAAAAGAACTGCCTGGCCAACAACATTGATTCAGCAGTCATTCTATCGGATGGATTTAGTGAAATAGACAACTGCTTTGATTGGATTTTTCTTAATCCTCCTATACATGCCGGAAAGCAAGTTATGTTCAACCTCTATTCTCAGGCTCTGTCCCATCTTAATAAGAACGGCAAGTTCCTGATTGTAATTCACAAGAAGCACGGAGCCCAAAGCACCTTGAATGAACTTAAGTCCATCTGCCAATCAGCGGCATCAATCTACAAGAAAAAGGGCCTGTATGTCTTCATGTGCTCTAACGACAAGTACGATGCTGAGCATTAAATGCACATCTTAAAGGCATCTTCTGCAATTACGCTGCGGCCGCGCCCGTGTCCGATTTCCTGCTCTGAAAATACGAAAGCGGCGAGTCCTCCGCGCTGCGCGGCGGGGAATCGAGCGTTGAGCTTTGGCATCCCGCAGCGAAGCGGACTTTTGAGTGCGTGGCGGTTTCGTCCTCTTTCCTGCCTGTGATCGCCTGTTGTCTGAGATTGAGGAATGGGGCTATGTGTTTCGGGCTTGCAATGTCTGCGGGAAAGGCTTCCTCGCCCGGAGCCGCCATTTCGAGTTGTATTCCGACGGGTGCCGCAGGAAACAGGCGGCTATCGCCAAGCGGGAATTTGACGGTCGGGCGAAAGGCGGCAGGCCGGAACAGCTCGGCTAGGCGGCATATTACTACTGGTACAACCGTCTGCGGAAGCTGAGAAAAGGCAAAGCCGCCGATCCCGAGCGGGCGGCGGCTTTCAAGGCGGAGTTTGACGAGTTTCGGAAAGAGGCGGCGCGACGCAAAGCGGCGGTCAAGCGCGGGGAATCGCGATTGTCCGAGTTCTCCGAATGGCTTGCGCGGAAGCAGGACGAGGCCGATGGGCGGCGGCCAATGCCCTCAAAACTGAGGGCGTTGGCCTCATAATCGCTGAGGTGCACAGAGCACAATAAGATGCGCTTGATTGACGGAACGAATTTGTGCATGCTGAAGGAAAGTAAGATTTTTAAGCAAATCAAGGAGGCTCGGATATGGAAGCCGCAAAAATCACAAGCAGAGGACAAATCGCAATTCCCATTGACATATACTGCTTTTCATATAAAATTACCTTTTTTGGAGCTTGATTATACAGGCTTCAATGGATAATCAAGCTCCAAAAAAGGAACATTTGATGAAAAGCGGTATACGCAAAAAACTCGGCGTCAAAGAGGGCGGCAAGGTTATCTTCATTGAGGACGGCAGCAGGATTGTTGTGGCGAACGCGGCAAAAATCGCGTTTGCCAATATGCGGGCCGCCTTTGCCGGCGAGGCGGATCGCCTTGGCATAAAAGACGAAGGGGATGTTGCGGCCATTGTGGACGAAGTGCGGGAAGAAATGTGGGAAGAACGCTATGCGGATCATAATTGAAGCGAATGTTTTGCTCTCTGCGTTTGTCTTGTCATCATCGTATCTTTTGCGGATGATTGAAAGCATAGCGGAACATCACACCATCGTTTTGCCGACTTATGCTCTGGACGAGTTGAAGCGGGTAGCAAGCGAAAACTCCGGGAGAAATACGGCCTGTTGGAACCGTTCCTGCGAGAGTTGCCGTTTGAGCTTGCCTACACTCCGGAAAAAATCGACAAATCGGAATATCCTGAAATTCGTGACATAAAAGATCTGCCCATTTTAGTTTCGGCAATAGTTGAGGACGTGGACGTTCTGATTTCCGGCGACGCTGATTTTGCGCCGCTCGAAATGGGACGCCCGGAGATTTTGACGCCAAAAGGATTTGCGGATGAATATTGCTGATTCTTACTGCGGGCAGTAGGAAAAGGCGGCAAACGGTTCGTGTCCGTCCGCCGCCTTTGGCGAGGCTATTCGTAAATCAGCTCGTTGATTGTTTCCTCCGCCTGCAGTCGGTCTTTGATTGCCGCGAGCCTGTGCGCCGCCGCTTCATTTGTTTCCCGCAGGCGCGAAAACAACCGCTCCGACAGCAGCAGCCCGGCGTAAAGCGCGGGGGGCGTTCTTTCAAAAACGCCCCCCGCATACGGGCGTATCCGCCGAGCGGCGGCGCGTCCGGCGGGTCTGAAAGCGCGATGTCCGGCAGCAGATAATCGCGACGGGGGTATAGGACAATACGGGCCGTGCTTCCGTCTCGCGCCGCCCTGCGGCGCAATCAGCTTCGCTCCGTGTTCGCCGAGAATCGCGCTCCACTCGGCATACAGCCGGAAGTTGCGGGCGATCCGCGAAATATTCGTGACGAGAACAGTGCCGATTTCCCCGGCTTTTATGCGTGAAGCGAGGTCGTTCAGCGCTGGGCGGTCGAGCGTGTTTCCCGAAGATCCGCTGTCGCGGAAACAGACCGTTTCCGCATGGCCATGTAATTTGACATATTCGCTAAGATGCTTATCACGCCTTGCTGCGGCAATGTCGTTCACGAGCGCTGAACGGCGGTAAATCGCTGTTTTTCTTGCGTGATCATTGTGGGTTTTCCTCATTTACGCAGTCTGTGGCCGCCGTGACTGCGCGCGAGGGGGGGTTCCCGCCGAGCGCGTTTCTAGCGCGTGCGTGGCGCACAGCGCCCGCAAACGCGGCCTGTGGGTATATTTCGCCCGGCTATCGCCTCCAATCGGCCAAGCGCCTCAAACTGCTTCGGATGGAGCGTCTGCCTCTCTGAAATAGTAGTGGTTTGGGCAACCACCCTTTAGAGTCTAAATTCTCAAGAATATAATTCATCTCCCTGCGCCTCCATAGCGATGCCTCCACCGCATCAAACAACTCGCGTCTTTTCAGAGGCTTTTCCATCATGACTGCAACTTTGGCGCTGATTCTCTGCAAGACAGAGCGTTTAATTGCACGCACGCCTTCAAATCCTACCTCTGCTGCGTTTAGGATCTTGCTCTCAGCCACTTTGCCATCTCTTGTGATATACCATATCAGCGCTTCAAATTCAGCTTTCCAAGCCTCATTAATCCCTCAAAAATGTATTTTCCCATTTATTTCTTATAAAGCATTTTTAGAATCAGCCGATATAATTCTTGCAAGGCAGCACTTGCATAAAGATGTCGAAGCATGCCTTCGCGCAGTGCCAAGATGCGGCTTCCCCTCTTCGGGCCAAGCCGCCTTCTCAAGCAGCAAAAGAGCTTCGGCGCCCCAAAGCTGCATCGGCATCAAGGCGACCGCAAGAAATTAGCATAAGCATGATTCATCGATTTCCTTCGGCTCTTCCATTCTCTTGAGCATACGCTTGCAATTCGGGTTCAACTGAGATTAAAGCGGCTGCAGATCGCTCGCTTTATGGAGTTTGGCATTTACTCCAGTTTTAATGCTAAAGCGCTCTCTTCCAATCCCATCAGCCCGGATTCTCTCTACGCCTCAAACTTAGGAATCATTGAATCAAAACGACTTAAGATAAAAGAAAATTCAATTTACCTCTGATATCATGCTGATAATCTGCAGAACAATTTACAGCAACCCTTCATTCCACATATGTTCAATATTCGTCCCATAACTACTCTCACATTGTATATGCCCTAGCAAGGGGCATTCCTATCATAATCTTATGCTTATGCAATATTTGTCCGTCGAATGTCAATCTCGATTCTATTTACAATATAAATTCTATACTTAGATGAGACTTTGATTTTCTCAGCAGCATTTATTGAAATTTCAATTAATCAGCTGTGACGGAACCTTTTCTGCTTTAAAACCCATGCTAAAATCAATTTATTCCAGGATTTAAGCCGTTGTCACCTTGTTTTTTGAAAGGCTAAATTTATCCTTTCTTAAACTAACGCATAATCACTAGCCTAGATCTTTAAGTCTATTTAGTGAATATTGTCGAATTTCTACATTATTCTAGTTTTATTCAACAATATATTTCAAATTTTTTCGCTATCAAGGTTGCTTTTTTTAAAAATGTGCAGTATAATGTTGTTGCAATAAGATTCACTATTTTATAGAAAATAGGGGGTATGTTTACTGTTAATTATTGAAAATAAATCTATTTAGTATCATAGATGTCAGGTTGCTTTTAAGGGAATTATCTTGTTGAAATCGCAGGAATCCTTTTTATCCAGTCTTTTTTCAAATTACTGCTTAAGCTTGAATATGTTGATTTTAGACAAGCGTGCGCGGACTATAAAAGCAAATATTCTCGCATATAGGCCTAAAGCAATAATTTTACCTTAATATCTAAAGCAACCACTTGACACCGTATTAACAGTATCTAAAGATTTGCGTAAATTTTCTGCAAGTTGCCAAGAGGTTTTAGTCCGGTTTTTCGCATTATACTTAGAACGCGGCTCAGAGTCTGGCAGCCCCGCCAAGTCATTACTGCGCATATCCCGCCGTTAAAATGGATTTGGAGGCTTGCTCTTGCCGCTCCAAAGAACAAAGGCATTATCAGCCTTTGTTGTTCAATAAGATTCTCAAAGATTTTCCGGATTCACTCCTCAAATCGCCGCTTATTGAAGCAGCTCATAGCTGCTTGTAAGCAGCCACATCAAAAAGCGCATTGGATCTTAAAAAAGCAGACGCTGCGTGCAGTATGCTTTCTGCCCTGCGATCTGAGTTCCATCGTCTAAACGCGGCGATAACGCCGGAGTTTTTTCCGAATGAGGAACTTGATGGCATCCACGCGCAACGACGCGTCCATGCCTTATCCGTCGACGCAAGCAAGGATGACTGGCTGCTCACATTATCCGGATATCCTTAGAGGTTCCGGATATTCGCTCCTGAAGACCAAGGTAGCGTGTGAAAAAGCCATAATCCAAAAGCTTAATGAAAAAGACGCTTTGCGGCAGTATTTTCCGCCGTCAAAAGCGCTATTGAGAACTGAAGTTGCAGAAAGATGCGAATGGACTATGAAAATCGATCCATCGGCCTAAGGCTTCGCGCACTTGGCGGAGTCTTCCTAATGCACTTCTACAAAGGAGCGTATATATGAAAAGCATTTTTTCAAACCGAAATAAACAGCTTTCAACTATTTTGGCATTATCCACATGCCTTGTAATAATCCTTACAGGAACATTCGCCTGGCGCGGCATCACTGACGCGGTCAATGAATTCGGATCGCCGGACAGCAAGAATCCCGGAGGCTCACTCCATGATGACTTTGAAGAGCCGAATAAAGATGTGTATATAGAAAACTGGGGCGACATACCCATTTTTGTGCGCATCAAGCTTGACGAGTACATGGAAATTGGAGAAGGCTCAGGCAAATACGCCATTCCTCCTGAGACGGTCAACCCAGACAATCATGCAGTCTCCATTTTGCCGGGCGCGCTTCTTAATGTTTATGAAACCTGGTTCACCCACGCGCCTGAAAACGGAGACGTTACCATCTGCGGGCAGCCCTTCCATGATTACTTCAGCTGGGTTATGGGCGGACAGAAGTACTACCTCCCCGCGCAACCTGCTCCAGGTTCAGTTGAGCCTCCTCTAACCGTTCAGAACCCCGCGGAGGTAAAAGCTACTGATCCAGGCGCCAAACTCACCCTCAAGGCCGGCGTCATAACTATGGATGAGTGGAAGAATGCTTTCAATAAGCGCATTAACACAAACAATGAAAACGACTTGAACTATTGGGTCTATGATACAGACGGCTGGGCTTACTGGGTCGGCGCCCTTGCTCCCGGAAAAGCGACAGGCCTTCTGCTTGACGCCGTTAACACCCTGATAATTCCAGATGAATCCCATTACTATGCTATTCATGTCATAGCTCAAATGGCTTCCAAAAATCTCAGCGGCCATGGCGAGGAGTTTGGAAACTGGAAAGACTTCGGCGACCCGGATAAAGGCGGCTGGACTGCAGACGGCGAAGATCTTATGGAGCTTATCGTAAACGGCATCGACGGTGGAAACGGCGGCGGTTCCAGCGGTATCGTCCCGGATGGAAATGGCAAAGTTATCGGCGACGACATTTATGTAAGACAGGGCGATACTGTAGTGCTTACCGCCGACGACTCCATCACGGGAGGAACTGCTGATAATACCGATTGGACAAACAGCGTGACGCCTCCCTCAGTATTCACTGACAATCATGACAACACCGCAACTCTTGAAGTCGGAATAAGCGTCCCAGTAGGAACCAGCTATGATATATCCGCTTCCGCAAAGGATGATCCTTCAAAATCCGATTCCAAGCGCGCCGTCGTCATTCCTTCAGACGCAAAGGGCGTTGTAGTCGGAGGAGACGGTGAACTCTATATAGATTATGGCGACAATACCTTCCGCAAGTTCACCATGCCTGGAGGCTCTCTGGGCCAATTGATCTGCGGCATGGAAGATTTGACTCCGGGAACGGCCGATGATCGCCACGATGTAGTCATTGGATCCGACGGAGTAAAGTACCTCGGACCAGACGGCTCTAACGGCGATCGCTACAGGCGGGATCCCATACAGGAACGCGACGGGTTTGAGGGAGACAATCTCCTAGGCACCGGCGATGATATATATGTCTGGAAGATAAACCCGAACGTAGACTTCGGAAATGACAGCGACAACGATCCTTCCAATGGAAATGACAACAATGAGAGCTTTACTGATCCATCGGCAAGCCAGCCGACGCCTACAAGCGCTCCGTCTTCTACAAATACCCCTACGCCGTCTCCAACGCCTACAGCCACTCCGTCCCCCACTAAAACCCCTACGCCGTCCCCTACGCCTACAGCCACTCCGTCCCCTACTAAATCTCCAACGCCAACAAGCGCTCCATCCTCACCGCTTCCTGAACTTGAAAACGGCTCCAGCGGCTCATTGGTTAATATTGACGGCGTGGAATGGATAATCGTAACCAAGCTGATAAATAGCGGGCAAAACTATGCCTTGTTGACAAAACCTATCGGACCTAATTTCGCTTTGGTTATTGAAGCGGACTACAACGATCCTGACTGCAATCTCAGGACAACTGTTGAAAACGAATACTACGGCATTACCCCAAGATTGAAAAACGCATTAGTGGAGCCTTACTCCATTGACACAAATCCTAATACGGTTTCCAGCCCCTCATCCACCTATGCAACAGACAAAACCGCAGTGTTCCCGCTGAGCAGAGCTGAAGCCGATTATATCAGCAGTCTGTGGAGAAGCTGGAATTATAGCTTGGTTCTGAGATCTACCGACACATACGGCAACAAGATTTACTATACCAATCCAGCTACCGGTACGTACGAACTTCAGGCAGATCAGGATCATGGGCAGGGCGCGGGAATCTTCACGCTCGCCGTTAATCCGTATGCAAGCGTCGCTTGCTGGGTTAAGTATTAATAGCCATCAAAGAACCAACTAAACCGCATTATGAGTTTTTCAAGCATCCATTTCATATAGCCTTCAAGAAGCGCTGCATTTAGGAAGATGCCTATTCTTATAAGGCTCAAACTTTAGAGCCGCAGGCCCGAATTGACGCGCGTCAAGAAGCTAGAAAATAAAAGCTGGAAAACAAGAAGAAAACAAACAAGGCGGCAACTGAAAATCGCTTATATTAAGGGCGTTTTCGGTTGCCGCAACGTTTTATTGCGTTTTTAGCCGCCTTTTGCAGGCCTTGCAGGAAACTTCAGGCTCGGAAAGGACAAGGGCCTATTATGCTGATTTCCAGCCAAATGAACCGATTTTGTGATCGTATTATCCACTTTCAAGGTGCGTGATATAGGCATTTCGCACTAATAAACTATCTGATAGACGTGGAGTATCAAGCTCCTATAAGCCACGCACCGCTTATCGCTCACCACAGATAAAATACGCATGAGGAAACACAAAATGACAATACGCATAATGCTTGCGATGGCATCAATACTGTCACTATCTCTCGTAGCCTACAGTTGCAATTACGCGCCCTCTAAAACCATTGGCGCCAACAATACATCCTCAGTACTGTCCAGTAATATCTCTCAATGCTGTGATGCCAGTGGTTGCTTGAAAGAAGGAACAAAACGCTATGAAAGTTTTTTAGGTGCTGCAGAATGGTACTGTATTAGGCATTATAACGAAATAAACAGAATTATTGGTAAGATGGAAAGAGATATCGGTGCAGGGAGCACAAGCAAACATACTTGTGAAGCAACAGGATGCAAAAAAGAAGGGACAAAATCAATGGCAGGTTTTTTCTATGTAACTAGATGGTATTGTACTCAGCAAATGAGTTATATGAAATATTGGTTTCTTTATTTAACAATTAGGCTATACTGATTTGCGAGAGAATTATCCACTTTCATGTTGCGACTGATATCGGCATTTCGCGCTAATTAAATAATCAAGCCTCAAATTCGGAACTTATGAGTGCAAGCATTATATGCAGGAAAGCGCAACCAACTCCTATCTTAAAGGGTTTAATCACTTCCGGACTAGTCCCCCACAGCTTGAGGCGCAGACTTTATTTATCATGAGCATGATTGCCGGGTCGAGTAGGAGCAAGCCTCACAGCGTCCGCCCCCCGCAGATCCGTGCGGGCGCAATTCACGCACACGGCTCTTCACTTTTAGATTCATAACTCCTAATGTGCATTTTTCGATCTAGCAGAAATATTTTCAATAGTCTATGCTTTTCAAGTATATTGAACTGAATTGCAACTATAATTCATACTTTGCTTCTTGGATTGTTATACACTTTTCACGATTAATTTTAAGTCTGATTTCAAAAGTCACGTTTACATTGTTAGATTTTTTGTGATTTTTCAAAATGCACATTAGGAGTTCATAAGTTTTCAGCTATGGATGCTGCAATGAATATGCGGGCGAGCCATCGGAAATGCTTTGAGCGGCTCCTGAAAGCCCTCCCATGCGCAGCTTTTCTTTTCGCTTCGGCGGCTGCGCCGCGGTTGGCAACGGCCCTAATCGAAAGCTTCAGGCTTCTTCCGGCCTCGCGCTTTCCGAATTCCGTCGGCCCGGTTCTTGCTTGCCCCGGCCCAAGGCCCGACAGCGCGAATCTTTCCGCCGATGCGGCGGGAAAATGATATGCGCCGCCCGTGTATTGAAATGCCGCCGTGAAATCGCCGGTGTATGCGGCGAGTCCGCATTCTCCCCCACATTGCCTCTTGAATGCGACGCCGAGCCATTGCGCAAGCGCATGGCGCGTGTAAATGCCGGCGATTGCCGGAGAGGCTGGATTTCCTTGCCCTGAGCCTCTTGCCGCTGCGCGCCGGGAGCCGCTTTCCATTTGGCCGCCGCGGGCGTTTTCCCGGCGAGCCGGCGGCGCAATTCGCGCCTCCTATTTCAATGGGCCGGCTCAGCTCCTTGAGCGCCGGTTGCGCGAGTCCGTCCCGCAGGCGCCCATCCCTGACAGCCGCTGTTTCCCATTGGCTTTCGGAATGCAGTCTCGCAATGGGGGGCTTGCAGTTCCTTTGCTTGAGACGGTTGGCCAAGCCTTTTAGTCTTTCGTCCATATCCGACTCATACTCGGCTTTTGCCGCTTTGCCCGCGTCGGCTGTTTTCTCGCCGCAAGCCCGCGTTGATTAAGCGACATGGCGGACGCTTCCCTTGGGCAGGGCCTGAGTGCGCGCCGCTCTTTCCTCCTCCGGCGCCTCCCGGCATCATCGGCGGCGCGGCGGCATCCGATTCCCATTCCGCCTTTCGGCTTTCTCCGTAAATATATATTCTCCTCCTAATGTGCATTTTGAAAAATCACCAAATATCGGGTTTTTAACTTGACAGGGTAAAATGTTAAATAATGTAAAATAAATCCCATGAATCCACTTATCAATGAATGGACGCAAGAAGACCCCAAATATCTAACAATATACAAGTGACCTTTTGAAATCATACTTAAAATTAATTGTGAAACTGTATGACAATCCAAGCAGCAAAGTCTGCATTATAGTTGCAATTCAGTTCATTATACTTAAAAAGCATA
>JAISZB010000274.1 GCA_031269465.1 Clostridiales bacterium
TGCGCAGGAGGGCTTTGATATTGGGCCGGCCTTGGCTTGGAAGGCGTGAATTGCTCCTGGGAGTTGGTTCGGCCCGCCTCGGGGTATTTGAATTGCAAAGGCTCCTTGTATTGATGCTGTTCCAGCGGCTGTCTAGCGTCCTCCTGCGCAGGAGGGCTTTGATATTGGGCCGGCCTTGGCTTGTAAGGGGCGAAGTGCTCCAAGGCGTTGATTTGGCTCGACTCAGGATAGTTGGATTGCAAAGGCTCCTTGTATTGATGCTGTTCCAGCGGCTGTCCAGCGTCCCTCTGCGCAAGAGGGCTTTGATAGTGCGCAGGCCTTGGCTTGTAAGGGGTGAAGTGCTCCAGGGCGTTGGTTTGGCTCGACTCAGGACACTTGGATGGCAAAGGCTCCTTGCATTGGAGAGCCTCCTGCAGAAGCTTTGTTTCTTCCTGCGCAAGAGGGCTTTGATATTGCGCCAGCCTTGGCTTGGAAGGAGCGAATTGCTCCAGGACGTTGTTTCGTCTCGTCTCAGGATAGTTGGATTGCAAAGGTTCCCTGTATTGAAGTTGCTCTTGCCCTTTGGCTTGTGATGCCGCCACTTTCTGAGATTGGGCAATAGGCTGGCATCTAGCGGGTTCTTCGAGTATATGAAGGGGATGCTCCGCATAACCTGTTCTCTTTACTCCTGAATGATTGGAAAGGTGCAATGGCTCAGAGCCATTTTCGTCTATAACCAAGAACTCACCAACCGCGCTTTCCTTAAAAAGCTGAAAGTCTGTCAAGACATCGTTTGAAACGTTTATGTTGCCAGAGTCCAAGCTTATGATTCTATCAAGAAGCAGTACAAAGGCCTTTCCGCACTGATGGCCATTGATTATTCCATAAAGAGGCTCACCGGTGACTGCAGGCGCTATCAGCTTACATAATTCTCCGACATACAGGTTATCCGCCAATACAGCTTTATGGAGCAATTTTCGCATAGCTCATCCCCCCGTCTCGCGCTATACGCAAAATAAATCTGAAATCTTTGCAGCGCATTTCAAATAAGGCGCTGGATCAGAATTTCATGTATTTATTCTGCGCATGGTCTGAATCGCATATATTCCCTTCATTGCGAAATTTGGATCTTTGGATGTAAACGCAAGCTTACGTATTAGGGCTTCTATCTCTTTGAGATCATTAGTAGGCATATTCTCTACAACGCTTATAAACTCTGCAAGGCTGCCGGAGACGTTTACGTTGGAATTTAAGAATTCATCTACATTCAGGCTTGATTCAATATTCACTCCGTATTTATGCATTAGCTTTAATTTTGAATCAGAGCCGTCGTCTTCCAACGTTTTCTCATGCACAATGTCAGGATCACTATTTTCAAATGAATGCCCAATCGGCTCGAGCTTATTATTCGGAGGCTGATTTCCAGCATTGGAGCTTTTGCTATCAAAGAAATCATGAGAAGAGTTAAAATCATTTAAAATGTCATTGACCAGCATCTCAATTTCATAATCCATTGAATCTTTATTAAAGGCAGCAGGTGAGGATCCAAAACTAGACGTTTCAGCGGATACATCCTTGTAATCCTCTTTTTTTAAGATATCTTTATAAGGCTCTTTTTTTTCAATATCTTTGTAAGGCTCCTTTTTTCCGATATCTTTATAAGGCTCTTTCTTTCCGATATTCTTATAAGGCTCTTTTTTTCCTATATTCTTATAAGGCTCTTTTTTTGCAATATCTTTATATTTCGCTTTTTTTTGATGAGATTGAATTTCAGGTTCTGTAATTACCGGCAATCGCTCAGTCTCTTGAGAAGAGATGTCTGATATCGATTGAAATGTTGCTTTTTCAGAGTTTATCGGATTATGCTCCATATTATCCTTTGATGTCTTCTGCTTTTTAGACGCCTTGGAATCTTTGATTATAGAAGGCAGTGGAAAAAACAAGCCAAATAGAAAAGAAGCCGCGATAATGCAAGCGATGCTCGTCTTCAATGACGTATAGACCAATAAAACAGGAAATGACGCTAACAGAAGAAAGCTGAGAAAAACAGCGCTCACAGCTTTAGCTCTTTTCAAAATCAGAAGTACGGCAAAAAAAAGAACGCTAAACTCAAGCAAAGACAAATAGTAGTTCAACATTGAAGAGCATGTCTCCTTTAGGTGCAAGGCGTCGCCAATAGGCGTTTATCTAGCCCCGAGCGCCTTGCGCCTCTGCAATTTTGCAAAGCAAGATATTACTGATCAATGTCTTGAGACTTAGATTGCTCAGATAATTGGCTTGTGCATATTCAATCATGCGTTGCTATGCAAATAAAAGCTATTTTTAACTTGTCAGAGCTAATTAGCAATTACGTTTAAATGCTCTGAAATAAGGTTTCTTTGGAAATATCAGACTTATAATATCTTTATAACCAATTGCGAAGGTTATAAAACAAGATGGTTGAATGCTTGTTATAGTTAATTTATGACCATTTATCAAACGAATTATTCACGCGTTCAGCGCTAATCTTATTTGCCGGACACATCAAGTTTAGGACCCTTAAGCAGGGGCGCCGTCGGCTTCCTGTTCGTCTTCGTCCTGGGCGGATGCATCGTCCAATGGGAGCGCGAGGCTTACAAATAATATGTCAGCGTTGCATCTGTATGTCTTTGCATTATTATCCCCTTCAGCAACTGAGACATTCAAATTGCTGACAAGAATCATTTTCTCATAAGTCTCAATTGTAGTGAGAGCATTCAACAATCTTTGAGGTGCATTGTAATCCACCTCAAAATTAACTATTGCTGATGTAACAATGAAGCCAAGAGGGGGATGAGCAGTTTCCTCAGAAACAGCTGGAGCAGGAGTTTGCAAGCCCTCGCTGGTGGCGCCGCCTGCTGCCTCTTCAGGTTGAGCTGCAGGCATTTCTGCCGTTTTCTCTAAAAAAGTGATGCCTTCAAGCGTAAGTTTATTGTCAGTGACAAGCTTATGCAGAAAATCCAAATAAGTTTCTTGGTTTTCATTATAAGAGAAAAATTTATCGATGTATGAAGGCTGGTTTTGCATTTCTGTAAGCTTCACTTTAAGCTCGGCAAGCCCATTGATTTTTTTCTGGTATGCGTCATACACTATTTGAAGGGTAGCTATCTCTGCTTTTTCGGACTCGATTTTTTTGTTTATATTGTTCCAGAACAAGTAGTAATAGCCTAAAGCAAGCAGCGCCGCTATAAGCATTACAATTAGAATCTTTTCGTTTTTTGTAAGCTTGCGGCCCATTCTACTTTCCTCCCAGCATTTGAAACATGCCATCAGTTATGTCTTTATTAATGAATAAACTTAAAGTTCCTTTAAAGGGCTTATTGGAAACTGAATCTGACTGCTTCGATATTTCATAAGTGAATTCCCACTTGAATTTAGGAATGCTATCGTCTGTTGTAACTACAGGAGCGCCAATTGGCTTATCAATGCCATCCTTGTCGACCCGCGCCTTCATAACCCTTAACTGCGCCATATACTTGCTCATTGCGCTTACATCCTTGATGCTTGCGTTTACTGACACCACATCGCCTGCAACAGATAGCTCCGTGAACTCCAGATTGCCAGGATCAGCTTTGATGGGAGCCCATATATAGTTGTCGATGAGCGCTGCTGTTGCGGTATTGAGAATCTTGTAATTCACATACGCTTTAGCCATCGGGATTTTCACATTTTCAATCTCAGATATTTTAGCTGCAGTTTCGTTGTACTCAGCTAATTGGGCGAGAGTGTCTGAGGATTCAACAAAAGATTTCATTTCCGTCTTTTGCTTGGCTAGATCAGCCGCTTCAAAGGTCTTGCGCAATGTAAAAAATCCTGCCCCCAAGACTGCAATTATCAAGGCGATAATCAATACTGCTTTGCTTAATCCTTTTTTCTCTGGCGTCTTATCCCCGGAATCGAAAAAGTTCATCTCCGCCATGATATCCTCCTTTGACTATGCCCTAAGAAAGGCACCAAGAGCGTTGCCGTAATCCGCCACTGCAATTTGCTTGTCTATGTCGCGGGCGCATGTGAAGCGGCATAGTGACTTTGGGACAGTTGTTTTAATTCCGAGGCTTTTCTCAAGAAATGAGCTTAAGCCGCTGATTTGCGAGGCTCCGCCATAAATGTATATTCTATCTATGCTTTTTTCCTTGCTTCGCTTCATATATGATATTACGCCGTTTATTTGGACAACCCATTGGGTGATTGCGCTCAAAAGATCTATAAGGAGCTTCACCTTGACTGAGCCAGGGTGATAGTCGCTTGCTGCATTCGCATATTTGCTCTCAAGATCCTCAACGCTTATCTTTCTGAATATTTCACGCTTTACTTTTTCAGCTTTTTTTTCGTTGATGTTGAGGGCTTTAGAAATAATCGAATCCAGGTCGCGCCCCCCTGCCTCAATGACTTGGTTGAATTGGTACAACCCTTTCTCATAGAAGGATACGTTGAAGAATGAGTGCCCCATATCAATGAACACAACGCTTTTATTGGCGTAGACGCTGTTGGGGCTCGATTTTTCATGGAATTGTATCAGCTTTTCAATGGAGTTTGAGTGTATTTCCATTGAAAGAGGATTAAGGCCTATTCCGGTAAACAGTTTTTGATATGTTTGGATGATGCTTTTAGGCACTGCGCATACGGAAACTCGGATCTTCTTTGCGCCGTCCTCCTCTATTTCGCCGATTATATGAGGCGCTATTGAATATTCTGATATATCGATGGGAAGGTATTGCATCATTTCATATGTCGCCAAGCCGATGATGTCTTCGTTGGGGATTTGGGGCAGAGCGAACTCGCGCTTTATAAATTTTGTGCTTTCTACTGAGAAAACCAGATCAGTTGAGGCTATCCTGTTCCGTGTCGTCATGTCTTTAAGAAGAGCCGTTAATTGCCCAGCATCAAGCACGTCGCCGTCGGAATATGAATTGGCAGGCGTTAATTCCATCAGAGCCTTCTCAATCAATATGCCGCTTGGCTTCAACCTTCCCACAAGCATTTTAGTGTTGTGGCTTCCCACATCGAGAGATATCGTCAATTTGTCGGTCGCTTTTGCCTGAGCCTTTTTTTTAGTAAATTTGAAGCCGCTAGGCTTGGCAAGGGGCTTTATTTTCTCAATCATACAAAAACTCCCTAGAAACATGCTCGGCAGGGCTTTCGAGCATGACATGAAATTTGAGCTTGCAACTTTGGTTTATGGGTCTATTAATATACCGCTTTGCAGTCAAATGTGACGATCTTGATGCCTGACTGTCCATTGAAGGGTGCGAAATGACTATATCCACATTACTCACTAATTGTATAATCCGACATCAAAATCGGAGCTATCCAATGCAAAGCAGTATACAATAAAGCCCACTTAATGTATATGTTTTTTTGCGCTTTCATTTTCTAAGAGGAAGAGCATGGAGCCCCTCACTTCTTCCCTGAAAAGTTAGCGCAAAAAAAGCATATAATATTTAGGTTGCCAAAAGCTCGAATATTGATTCAACAAATCAAGACGCTCTTAAAAGTTCTTCATAAGCATTGAATTTCCGCAGCTGAAGCAAATGCGCTTTGTTGATCATTAATTCAGATTTCTGATGAGAATAAAGCAAGGCAAAATAGCATGCTGAATTATTCTTAATTCGGACATAGGCTATTTTACAGCTCAGATCTCAATTCAAGTTGTATTTTTCTCCTAAATATCTCGTTACCTTTAGCCAATCAGCGTCGGAAAGCAAGGAATTGTATATTATCAGCTCAGCAAGTTCTATCTCGCTTCCTCCGCCAATAATGATCGAGCCTCCGAACATTCTGTCTCCTATCAAACCTCCTGCTGATAAAGAGGCGTTTTTGCCAATTGTTCGCTTGCTGTTGGAGTTGATGCCAAGAATATGCCAATCGCCATCTGTTGCTCCGGGAAATGAGAACATGTCAAACGCCCAGGCGGAGTTATTAGAAATAATGCTGCCCCATGTTGGATCATTAGTTTTAGCTACCGCAAACATGGTGAAATTGGAGGATGCGCCCAATGCAAGACCAGTTGCCTCAAACCATCCTCCCAAGCTTAAGTCGACAGCCTTAGCCTTTATTGGGTAAGTCCTGTTTTCAAGTTGCGGGAAATCAGTTACAATTAGATTTGAGGGCGTATAACCGTAATGGATGGCATTGACTCCTTTTCTGGATATGTCATTTAAAATGCCTGCCGCCGTGATGCCTGATGGCAACTCGATTAGCGAGGCGTCATAATGAGCCTTCAGATTGTTCAGTACAGGAAGCCCATAGATGTAAATAGGTTTTGTCATGACTGCAACGCCCATTTTGCCTTCCCTTGACGCTGGCGTCATAACGCAGACCAGATGCCTTCCAGCCATGCTTGAATCTACAGTCAGCTGTTTTGAGACGGCGTAAGGGATAATGGAGAAATCGTCTGGAAACGAAGGCACTTCAATGCCGACGCCGGGATCATCTATGCCTACGTTTTTCCATGTCATAGGAAAGCTTGCATCTGACATGTACCATTGATATTTAACCATTAGAAGCAGATGGGGCTTTACTACGTCATACTTCAGATCGATGACGGTCGAAGGCGTTGTGGCATATGCGCCATCAACTGCTGTTCCGCTTGTTTTAAGAATAGCCATGAAATTAGTTAGGCTAGGAGTTTCGAACTCAGGGGGCCGAATATCAGTCACAACCGAATAAATGGCCTTTGATGTTGGGTTTCCGTTTTTGTCATTTATATATTTCATAACGGGATAATAACTTATTGTACGAGGAGTGCCCCCCCAATAATTAAACATTGTATATGTTGCGGGAGTGGGGAGGGGGTCGGAATTCTTTCCTGATATTATATCCTTGATCCTCTGCGTCTCCTCTTCCACCTGTTTGGCGGCTAAATAAGAGTTTTCTGTCATGGATTTGGTATTATGCATAAATGCGTACTGATTGGCAATGCCTTGAACCAAAACCACTGACAGAAATGAAAGTATGCACATTGAGACAATAACTTCAACAAGCGTCATGCCTTTTCGATTCTTGATTTCAATCACCCACTTTAGCATGTTCTTGGCTTCGTTGATAAATTGCTGATGGAAAGAAAATATATTTGAAGCGCCAATGAAGAATGCATATATTGCCGCATGCTTTTTAGCGCTGTTTGATTCTATTTAAGTTGAACTATACAAACTAAACTATATGTCATAATGTGTACTGTCATTTATTATGAATTCAAATCTGTCTATACATTTGATTCAAATTACACAAAAAATCGTGTTCATTATAAGTATTTATAAAAATATTATTACATTAACCTTAGCGGTTTATTCAATTGCGGCTCAGTAGAGAAGGCAATTATAATTTGATTAAATTAACCTTAAAATTACGCAGGCAGAAACCATGTGGCTCTTGCCTGCCTTAATACAGCTAGAGTTGAGGGCCATTTAAAAACCAGAGATCGTTTACAATTCCGTCTTTAATTGCTGTGAACGCGGCAGTCAGCTGGGCAGCGTCTTGAGCGCGAAATGTGTTAGAGCCGGTGGCGTTTAAGCTGCTAGCTATGTTTTGAAGGCCTTCTGTGCTTACAGAATTTGAAAACGCTATGACGTAAGGCGTTGCGAAGTTTGTGGATGTGAAAAACTGCTGAGAGCACTTAGTGACATAAGCCTTAGTTAAAGCGGATATGGCGCTGCCGGGGCCGGCAACTTGCGCTGGCCTGCCAGAGCCGACAAATGAGCAGGAAACTGAAGAAGGTGTATACAAATAGGTGTCGGGATACACAACATTCCCTGGATCCAGAAAAAAGTTGGATTCATTTGGCATAGTTGCTGTGCTTTGCGGTTTTACGCTGCAAAAAGTGGTGTCACCGTCAACCAACACGATCAAATAGTTTTTTGCTATGGCGGGCAAAGCCGTTGGATTGTGATTTACAAACTGATAATAGGCGCGCCTAATGCCATCGCCTGTATTTGTGCCTCCAACCGGGCTTAGAGTATGGATGATTTGAAGCAATGCCGCAGTATTAGTCTTAGCATTCATGAAATTATTAGGATTATTAGCAGAATTCGCAAAGGGTATAATCGATATGTCAATATTCTCATGGGCGGCAAGCTCATTAATCAATAGACTGGCTGCACTCCTGAGATAATCAACGCGCTGGGATCCGACAGGCGCTTCGGAGCTAGTAGACATTCCATATTTCATGCTTCCAGAATTATCGATAACCATTGCTACATGCCCGACATATAAAGAAGTGCGCTCTGCAGTTCGGTAAGCCAGGGCGGTAGCCTGATTCAAGGCTGTGCCTGAATCTATTACTTGCAGAGAGTTTGCGGCGAAGGACAGGCCGTCTATGGCAATATAGGGGTTGGAAGTGTCGCCATTCAAATAACCGGCAATTTGGAAGTTCAGCTGCCTGTTGCTGTTATCAACTGTACTGTCGTCGTTAAGCGTAATTTCCTTTGAGAAAATAAAAGAATAGGTGACATCAGCTCTTGCTGCGACAAGCACTGCGCAGTCATGGCTTTTTGTGACGTCGTTCCAAGTGTATTGCACAATCTGGCTGGCTGGGTTCGAGCCGATAGTGACTTCCTCTATGCCTAAGTAGTCCCAGGTGGGAGAAAGGTTGTCAGGCCTGAAGCTGGTTTTTGGAATAGTGAAAACGCCTGTGGAGTATCTTATCTTGGATGCAGCGGTTTGAGCCGCAAGCCGCATGCTTGTTTGGACATCGTAATCCCTTTTAGCAAAATCCAAGCTTTTAAAGCTGAATTGCAAAAGCTCTACAGCCAGCAGGAACACAATGCTGAGCACGCTTACGACAACGGTAAGCTCTATTAAGGAAAAGCCTTTTCTGCTCCGCATACTCTTTCAGGCCTCCAGTCAATTTCCATAGTCGGTTTCTGATATCTCGGGATTGTCAGCCCGGTACCAAACGCTGCCCTTGTCCACATACTCTTTTCCAGCCTCATCTATATATGTTCCCAAAGCTTCTATGCGTATCCATTTAAATGGACTGCCAGGCTTTGGCGGCGAGCTTATTTTGACGAATACTTTTCCATTAGGAAGGATTATTGTATCTTCCAATGGATACTTCCATGGATTCACATTGAAATCATTAAGAATGGATGTTGTTGGAGGATAATAAGGATACGTGTAATTTGGATCTTCCTTGAGAAGCGCTGCCGTACCCATTTCAAGGCCAGTCAAAACGAAGTAGTGCGCCTGCATTTTTTTCTCCTGTTGAACGGCCAATATTAGGTTGGCGTTGAAAAGGTTAAAAACAATGCCTGCGAGTATAGTGACGACAGTGATTACAATGCATACAAGGGGCAAAGCGATCCCTTTTTGCTTTCTTGCAGTCATTTTACCAACTCCCCGGTATGCACGTGAATTATAATGATTTGCATTTAAAATTTCCTGTTTTAATATGTGCCTTTGACTGCAAATATCGGTATAAAACCGGCAGGGCAAGCCCTGCCGGTTCTTAAGGACTCAATGCTTGAGAGGGTGTTCTCTGATTTCGGTTTTTCACTTATGAAGGGTTACGGAGTTTTAGCAAGTTGGAGCTTAAAAGCAGGAGCGATAAGGAATACCTATTTGGTTTTATAGGCCTAATCAACTAAAACTCAGCGGCGCCGGCAAGGAGCGGAAGATATTAATTAGTGCTGAAAGTGTCGACCACCGCGCCATCAAGCGAGGATGTCAATGTTATTTGGCCGGTGGCGGGGGCGTTGTATGTT
>JAISZB010000285.1 GCA_031269465.1 Clostridiales bacterium
TATTTATTAAACTAATTGCGGGGAGCCGTGTGCGCGAATCGTGCATGCACGGATCTGCGGGGGGCGAATGCCGCGGGGTGTTCGCCTACTCGACCTCCGGAGCGTTTGCTCCAGCTCCGGATTCTACGGCCTGCGGCTGAACAGTCCTCAAGGGGAGGGGACAGTGCTGCAGGCATATAAAACCTTGGAACAGCATTGGCGAAGGGCAACTAACTGCAGAAATGCAGAGCTATTGCGAAAGGATCGCGGTTTTAAGGCTTATGTTTTGAATAAGAATGGAAAGCCTCTGACATCGGCCAAGCGTCATGGGAAAGCAAGGCATTTGCTAGAAGATGGCAAGGCAAAGGCTGCAAGAATCCCATACTGAATGTCCATCATATAGAAAGCCGGAAAAAAGGAGGCGGCGCTCCGAACAACCCAGCCGCATTGTGCGGGGATTGCCGCAACGGCTGCCGGGGCGCCGCTTTCATGGGCGCCATGCAGGCAAGCTGAAGCTGGATCTAAAAAGAGGGAAATCTTCCAGAGACGCTCAACAGGCTGAAGGAGGAGCATCCGAACGCAGGCATGGCTTGTGGCTATATCGCTAAAAACACGAGAATCAGAAACGGCTTGGAAAAGGATCATGCGGCAGACGCCAGATGCGCCGGCGGAAATCCGCTGGTTGCTCCTTTAGAGGCAATCTACATGCATGGCTATCAGCTGTTTGATAGGGTTCAAATGCCAGGAGGGCAAAAAGGTTTCATTTTTGGGAGGCGACTAAGCGGAAGCTTCGATGTGCGCACGCTGGACGGAGAAAAATTAAGCGCAGGCATAAGCCATAAGAAGCTAAAGCCTTTGACTGGGAGAGCGTCTATTCCAGCGGAAAAAAGGAAGGGGCGGGAGGCGCATTCCTCTCCCGCCTAATGGGTTTTGATGCGGGAGTCTCCCGCGCCAAATATGATGAAATCCTTCTGATCTAAAGCCCGATAAACTCGTAGCATATATGCGGGGTTTTTAAACTTTAGAGGGTTGTCTCTGCGCCCATTGCATCACAAGATGATTTAGTTGATTTTATTTTTGCGCATTATTGTTATATTTTGCCGTTTTAAATTTTAGGCAGTATATGTAGCTTTGTTTGCGCCATCTGACCGTGATTCAGAGGAAAAAATAAGATTTTGGTCTTTAGAATCAATTTAAGGCAGGACATTGATTGTGACAAGCTACAGACGGATTTCAATATTTTAACGGCTGAAATGCTGAAAACAACGCGGCCTTCAGGGACGCTGCGCCTTCCCTCCGCGTTATGGGGCGGCTCTGCCGCATTATGGGGCGGCTCTGCCGCATTACGGCCCGGCTCCGACGCGCCTGCCGGAAGGGCGTGCTTTCACCTTGGGAAGAAATGACATTAAAGCGTGCATTTAAAGATTGATCTATGCATCCGGCGTCTATGCCCCCATCTCCGTCGGCATGTCTTGAAGGGCGCCTTCAAATTGATGGGGGCTCCAGGTTGCGCCTTCTTCGCGTCATGAGTCGATGGGAGTGCAGGCAAGTAGGGTTGAACCTTAGAAAATCAAGGGATAATGTTTCCGTTGAAAAGCAGTCACGATTTTTTTACAGTAATCGGGGGCCAAGGAGGGAGATGATGCATAAAGCATTTCAGTTCGGCGCTTATCCTAATAATTGAGAACTCTTAACTCTCAAGCTCATAAGAATGTTTGCTATAGCTGTTTTATTGCTCTTTGCGGCATCTCTTGCATTTTTTTGTGAAAAGCCCTCCTACTTGCCCGCCGCAATAACGGCATAAGCCTTGTTTTATCCATGACGCCACTTGTTGCCGCCGCTTATCTTCCTGTTCGAGATATGAGGCTTTTTCATGAGAATACGATCCAATATCACGCCAGCTTGAAACATTGCAATCCTCAAATTCATTTGACCCTACTGCAACAACAACGCCATCTGCTATACCAACGGTTTTATGCAAACCTGCGTTTATACTTGTAACACTCTTCCAGCCAGATATATTGCATTTGCCAAATTCATTGCTGCCCACAGCAATAGCAGTTCCATCCATCCTTATGCCCACAGTATGATTATATCCTGCGCTTACTGCAACAATATCTCGCCAGTCTGAAACATTGCATTGTCCATCGTTATTACATCCTTCTGCGATAACAGTACCGTCTGATCTTAATCCGACCAAATGAAGAGTACAAGCGCTTATTGCGCAAACATCACTCCAATGAGAAAAGTCACAGTCTACAAATTCATTTTCAGCAAGAATTTTACCCACAGCAACAACAGTTCCGTTTGCTTTTAATCCAGCCGCGAAGGTAAAACCAGCAGCCACTTCGATTATATCCCGCCAATCAGAAACATCACAATCCTCAAGGATATCCTTTTCATTGCCATCTTTCCCGTAGAACATACTGCCTGCAGATACAACGCTTCCATCAGACTTCAAACCCAAAGTAAGATGCTTGCTTGCGCTAATGGAAATTATATTTTGCCATTCACTCACATCTAGGCGACTGCTGCCTCTTGTTCTTGCGCTCGCTCCTGCTGCGACGACGCTTCCGTCTGATTTCAATCCGACAATATGAAAAGCCTTGCCATAAATTGCAACAATGTTTCGCCAGCCTGACACATCACAACGAACCCAGCCTTTATCTTCGTGCTTTTCCCAGTCTTTTTCTATTTTTTGATTATTTCCAATAGCAACTATTGAACCGTTGTCCTTTAAGCCAAAAGTACGGCTTGCACTTGCCGCAAGCAAACATGAATGCTTCTTGTATTCATTTATAAGCTGACGCATGATCGCGGAAAGCTCTGCGTCTGCTTTTCGATACTCTTTTTTTGTTATTGAGTTAGAACCCACATTGCGCCAATTCTGTACATTGCATTGACCTTTTTCGTTTGACCCTGTCGCAACAACAGTTCCATTTGGTTTTAATCCAATCGTGTGGCAATCTCCCGCAGCAATCGCAACAATATCTTGCCATTCGGATGTTTTGCACTGTCCAAAATCCACATCAAATTCATCTTTTTCTCTTTTTATACTTCCGGCAGCAACAACGGTGCCATCAGCTTTTAACCCTACAGTATGATATCCCCCTGCAGCAATCGCAACTATATTCCGCCAGTCGGATGTTTTACATTGACCGTATTCGTTATCGCCCGCTGCGACCACAGTTCCGTTAGACTTTAGGCCGACCGTAAACGGGTGATACCTACCCCCGCCAGTGGATAGCGCAACAATATCACTCCAATTGTTAACTTTACATTGTCCATGTTTATTGTTACCTATAGCAACAACTGTACCATTTGCTTTTAATGCCACCACATGCTCAACGTCGTGAGAAGCGACAATATCTATAATTCCACGCCAATTTTTGGTTACGTCATAACTGTTAATCGTCTCTACAGTACCGTCTTTTTTTAACCCGAATATTTCATCAATGCTTGCGTAAACAGCAGACCAGTCCACTAATTTGCCTAACACTAATTGTCCGATGACATTCTTTAAAACTCCGCCTGTGTAGCTTCCTCCGCTGCTATAAGCATTTTGATTTTTAACGGCGTCACCGCAGTGGACAAGACTGCCGTTAGATTTTATTCCCACAGTAAAAAAGGCAGAGGTAGCAATCGCTTTTATATCAGTCCAGTTTTCGGTTCTGCACTGACCCAAATTGATAAAACTATCTCTGGCTCCGGCGGCAACTACAGTGCCATTCTTTTTCAAACCAATGACATGATGCCCTCCAAAGGCCACAGAAGTAATATTGCGCCATCCCGAAGTGTCGCATTGACCATCTCTGTTATCTCCGGCTGCTAAAACAGATCCGTTTAAGGTTAACGCGAATGTATTATAATCTTTAGCCAAAATATATCCCTTATATTTACTGAGATTCTTGCGAATTTGATCTAAGTCTTTAGTTCCCTCTTGCGCAGTCGATTCATCCGATACCGTTTTTTTGTAGCTTTCAAGATGTTTTTTGTATTCCGCGTCGGCAAAACGGAGCGCATTCTTATAATTCTTATCATCAGAAATCTCTAAGTTGCTTCCGAAAAAGTAATCTGCAATACCCGATTCACGTTCAATGTGATGTTCCGCCATCATCTTTCCGATAAATGCAGGCGCGTTTTCAGGGTCTGTTTTTAAGGCTTCCTCGAAATGTGCTTGCGCCTTTTGCCATTTTGTACCATAAAATCTTCCATATGTGACGTATTCATCGTCCTTATCGTCTTCTTCTTCAACGTCCCTTTCCAACCATAAGTGACCTGCCCTCACATCGACGCAACTAAGGCGTTTCTCTCGTTTTCCTTGTGAGAATGCAATATTATTATTATTCGTAAATTCCTCAATGCTCCCTATTTTCAACTCTGCGCATTGTCGACCAATATACGCTTGTACGTCTTCCTGATCGGAATAAACAAACATATTGTCAAAATGCTCATAAGCCTCGTCCCAATTCTTGTCTTCTAAGAGCAAGAGACCTAGCTCCATATCATCCACATCGTCCTCATCTACATCATCGAAATCTGCGTAGTATTCGTCATCATCATTCATCACATTTGTTATGCGGCGGATACCCATGCCTTTAGGCATGGGGAGGAAGCCGCATGTCCTCCTTTTCAGTTAGAATAGCAGTTCTCCCGGACAAGAGGTTGAGCTTCTTACAGCTGATTCCCGCTGACAGCTTTGCTCCGTCCAACGTGCGAACATCAAAGCTTCCGCTTGATCGCCGCCCGAAAATGAATCCCTTTCGCCCGCCTGGCATTTGAACCCTGTCGAACAGCTGAAAGCCAAATGCACACTTTGGAGATTGATTCAGCTTTCTCTTTCCGCCTTTGTTGACAGTAGCCTTATGGATCTGGCGATTGCGCTTCCCCGCTGCTTTCTGCATGTAGATTGCATCCAATGGAACAGCCAGCGGATTGCCGCCGGTACATCTCGCGTCTGCTGCATGATCTTTTTCCAAGCCATTTCTGTTTCTTGTGTTTTTAGCGGTATAGCCGTATGTCATGCTGACATCCGTGTATTCTTCCTTTAGCCTGTTGTAGTATATTCCCGTGCTATCGTACAGTAGTTGGATTGCAGAAGGCTCAAGCTTTGCAACCTTCGCTTTGCCGTCTTCTAATAGATGCCTCACCTTCCCACGGCGCTTTGTAGGCATCAAAGGCTTTCCATTCTTATTCAGGACATAAACCATATATTTTCCTCCGTGCTTTAGCGCGTATAAATCCCTATCTCTAGGGCTGGCTGCCCTTCGCCAATGCTGTTCCAAAGTTTTGCACGCCTGCAGCACTGTCCCTTCCCCTAGAGGACTGTTCAGCCACAAGCCGTAGAGTCCGGAGCTGGAGCAAACGCCCCGGAGTGCCTATATATTCTTGGAGAGGGTAGTCAGTTAAGACTTAGGCTAGCCGATCAGGACTTATTGCTAAGCCCCTAGCTTTAGCTATGGGGTGATTGACAAGCATTGGAAGTGATTGTCTCAATTAAATAAATTTACAATTCTGCCGTTGGTGACTTTAGGAAGGGTTGATGTTGTTCCACACAAATCACATTCGCCAAATACAGCGCCATCTGTTGCGATGATGTCTCCATCGCACTTTTTGCACTTGAATATTGCCGTAGACTTATCCTCCATTCATCAGATTTGGCGCAGTAGACTTCCGCCTCAAATTCCATTAGGCGGGAGAGGAATGGGCCCCATTCTGCATTGCAGCAGCTGGCCGCCTTTCGCCAATGCCATTCCAAGGCTTTACATGCTTGCGGCGCCGTCCCAGCCCGTCAGGGCTGTCCAGCCGCAAGCCGCAGGGCCCGGAGGGGCGGCGCAACTTCCCAGTGGAAGCTTAGGCTGGCCGATCAGGACTTGCAGTTGCAAGCCCCGCCTCAAATATCAAAAGGTTTTAACCTTGAGATATTAGACGTTGGGTTATTGACCAAGTCCACTACCAAATCCTATTTTAAAGCGAAGACATTTCAAAATTATTATACACCAATATCGCAAATTATGCAGTGTTTTCTTGATATTTTGCTTTGCAAATGGCTGAAATTAAACTTTCTGCAATCGTCAAATACAGGCGCACCTTTTGATAAGGCTCCCCTTCTGCTAAGATATAAGTGGTCTTTGAACTCTAGCGGGTACTGCCCTGCGTGTCCAATGACTCGAGGGCTGATTTTACAAGGTTCTTACAGTGCAATTTTTTTTGCCCAGCTAAGTTTAAAGACCCGATATAAGCAGGAGGGCTTATTATGCAAGGAAATAATAAGTGAGTGTACTGCGGGACAGAGCTTCCAGTCAGGCTATCCGAATATAAGACCCAGATCTATGCAGTTTCAGGGCGTTTTGGCGCAGAGAGCGGGCTTCCCTTCCAGCTCCGCGCGCCCCGTCGCCACGCCGGACGGCTGCTCTTCAGCCGGCTTTTACCCGGAGCATTCGATGAAGTCCGGGCATTCTTCTGTTTTCAGAGTTTTCGGCTGTTTTTGCGATTTTTTCCTGTACTGCCCCGCTCGTCTCTGCGAAATATTCTAGCCTCTCCGCCGGTTCGCGGTCCAGCCGTCTCCGATTTTCGCGGCGATGGCCGGCGCGCCGGGTCCCTCCCCCGAAAGCGCCTTGATCTCCCCGCGCTCGAACGGCGACAGGCGTTGAAACGTCCGGCTGTTTGCGCTGCACTTGCATTGTTCCATATGGAACGCCCCTTTCATTGATTCTTGATAAACTCAATGATTCCGAGGTATATTTTCTATAATGAGTATCCAGTTTGATCAGTCTATTTTTCGCTTGAGTTTATGAAAATTGAGATTTGCAATAAAATCATCAAATAAACATGGCGCGACGCCTTTGCGTCCATCCTTTTGCAACTTCAGTGCATGATGTTTGCTTTGGCAATCAGTCAGCCGACAGCAAACGGCTTAATGTTTCCGCTTCATTATCTGAAAGCTGGAAGTAGCAGTCATTCATGGCAACGATATTGGTTGACGGATTGAAAGTACAGTTCATTATATTTCCTCTGGAAGCAACGAACTCAAAAATCTTTTGTTCGTTGCTCCACAATGGCTGCTCGGCACCTGGATGGAGCTGGTTGAACTCTTGCCTGCTGATGCTGGACTTTCCAGATAACAGCTCTAAAATCTCCACGCTTGCTGCTGCATCAATTTCACCATCCTGAACCATTTCGCTTCTGCTTTCATCACCAATAACTTTTTTCAATACTATTTTCTCTATGCTCTCTGATGTAATGCCGCTGTCTTCTAAAATCGCGTCAGATAGAGTATGGTTTGCGGCCAAATCAACGTGGCTGAATATATAGAAACGATATTTTTCGCTCGTGCTTTCGTCAGTCAAGGAAATTGAATCCTCAGTTGATGCAGGATTGCATGCCTCGACTATGCATATGCGGTCATCATTAGGAAACTGAGCATAGTGGTAAACGGTCTTGCCGACAAGGGCGGCATTTCTGCTGTAATCAATCACGCCGAAAGGCGAACCGATGTCTTTTTCGGTTATCTCATAGCTGTTTTCTAGCGTCAGCCCAGCAGCGTCCTGCGGAACAAGGCCGTATGCCTTGCGCGAAATAAAGTCTATTGGACGTATACCTTTGCGCCTATATTGAAGAAATGCGCCAATTGAGATTCACCGCTATCGCTTTGGACTGCGGCGGCGGTTGAATTTTCCGCAGGCGTACCGTTTTGCGCAGGCGTAGCCGCTGGCTTAGGAATAGATGCGCTGTTATCCGAAACGGGCCGCATTGGGTTTTGGAGCAATCCGTACTCGTTTTGCCAGGCGCTTATAGCCGCTGCAAGGACAATAGCGGCGCAAGCGGCGACAGGCGCATAGCGCCAAGCGCTCAACATTAGCTTCTTGCCTTTCCCCTTAAAACTCGAAACATTTAGCTCCAGATCCGCCTCTTCAATGTATTTGTCCTCAATGCCTCCGATGGCAAGCAAAAGCTGTTTGCTTTTCATAGTGAAACGCCTTCTTTCTCCAGTTCTCTTTTCAGCTTCTTGCGGAGCCTGAAAAGGATAGATTTGACCTTGCTGACATTCATGCTGTAATCGCAGGCGATTTCTTCAAGACTGCTTGCGTACCAGTAACGGCGAACAAATACCTTGCGCTTTTCCGCATCAAGCTGCTCAAGAAAAGCATTGACTGCGTCGGTGATCGCTTCAAGCTCTGCTCGTTGCAAGGCTTCGCACTCTGCCTGGCCCACGCATTCATCTAGCTCACTCAAAACCAAAGGAACTTGCCCTAAACCGCGTTTTTGAGCTTTTAGCTTTTCAAGCGCGTTTATCGAAAGGTTGCGGGTGATTTTCCCAAGGAAAGTGCAAAGCACGGAAGGCCGCGCCGGCGGGATTGCGTTCCAGACATTTACAAGCGCATCGTTGACGCATTCCTGCGCGTCCTCGTAATTGCGAAGAATGCTGTAAGCAATGGATCGGCAGTATTTTGAATACTTGATCTGCGTCGCAGCAATAGCGCTTTCAGAACGTTGCCAGAACAATTCAACGATTTCATCATCCTCCATGCACACACATCCTCTGTTTGGATTTGAAAGGTCTTTTCACCTATATACACCGGAAATATCTGCTGAGGTTGCGCCAAGAAATTGTTACTAAAGTCAAGCTTTAAACCGTTATCAATATGCAGCGCATATTTTGGAGCTTGATTATGGAGCGTACCAACTGATAATCAAGCTAAAAAGAGCTGGAGCAGCAAATCTCCAATAGCATTGAAATTCAAGGTAAACGGAAATAGGCTCAACTGGCAGTCAAACTGCTTGCATCTGCAAGTGAATTCCTCCCAGTCCCTGACGGAATGCCGCTTGATATTGGCGATCCCGCAAAAAACGGGTGTGCGATGGATCTTGCGCTGTTTATTCGCCTTCTTGTTGCGGCATTTCACGCATCCTCAATGAAAAGGATTAGTTCATAATTCACCGCGATAGCATTATTGCAAGCTTAGGCCTAATATCCAACGCTGAGGGCGGCGAAGCCATAAAGATGCCAGGCTGCCAGGCAATATCCAGTGCCGTCTCCCCTACTCTCCCAATCGGCATGGAAAGCTCTGTATTAATGGGGTGCGGACGCAAATAGAATGCGCCGCCATAGGCGGATATCGGCGAACATTGATGGTTGAGAGCGGATATAGGCGGCAAAGCCGTTTAGTGGGATCCTTTTTGGTTCAGCGCTTGCATTCATGCGGGATCCAGCGGGGGTTCTCCGGGATGGATCTTAGGATGCATGGAAATAGTGAAAATAAAGCGATATCAACAGCATGCATTTGCTTGCCTAGGCGGAAGACTTTATTCTGTAGCGATATCGCCGCAGCTATATGCTCAGGATTCATCATTGGCGGCGATGATGAGGATCCGCTGATTGCAAAGCTCTTCCCTAAGAGAGTTTAATCTGAAAAGCAAGGCTGCAAAGCGGCCGACTTTTTAAAGGCGATCGAAGAAATTCGCGCCCGCTTCAGGGGATGCAACTCTGCTCTGTAGGCGGGGCGGCCTTTACATACGCCGGCAAGCGTTCAGAAGCTGCGTGAGTCTTGATTGTCAATGCATAATTAGGCTTCAGGAGAAACGTATAGGTTCTCGGAGAAATTATAAGGAAATCACTTGAAGGCAACAGAATTTTCGCAAGTGCGAGAACTCCTTTAATCATGCATGCCGCTTTGGGCGAGGTGTATAAAGCGATCGCCTTCAAGGCTTGAATCTGGGCTGTGCGCCGTTTTGCGGGAATCGGAGGCATAATCGCAAAAAGCTCTTAGAGATTGTATCAAAAATGGTAATATAGTCTAATTTTTTGAAGCATAAAACATCGCAAAATCATACTTAATCAAAGATGCATTATACATTGCAAGAGACATGCTTAAAATATCTCCTGTTATTTGTGAAGGACCTATAAAATCATAAGTTAAAGAGGGCGCGGGGCTGGAAAAAAATGGGGGGGTCTCGGGCGTGGCACTTCCATCGCTTCCCCCCGGGCGGGGCGCGGCACTGCCGATCGGCGGCCTCAGGCTCTGTCGCGGCACCTCCCCTCCCTCGGCCTGTCAGGTCTAAAGCTTCTTGCCTCATTATCAGATATCTCTATTGTACCTACAATTTTCCTGTATCCAATAAAGGACCATAAATTACGGAACTGTTCCGACAACTCTATTAGCATTATTCACCAGTCAAAAGAGCATAAAATTCTTGCAGAAAAGTTCAAAATTGAAGAGAATTTATGTTTAAAATTGAAAAACTTATCAATGAATTTGTATAATTCTTAGATGCTGTATATGTTTTAATAAATTATATGGATAAATATAGCAACATTAACGACAAAATTATTCAAAATGACAGTCACTTTGCAAACCGTCGGAATTGCTATTAAATTACCAATGAAAGCAGTATAGTAGCATTCAAAGTGGAAGGATTGCATTAGACGTTGAATTGCGCCTGGCGGCCTTGCAACGACCGAAGCCGAAGCGCTTCCACGGGATCTAACCGCCGGAATAGGCACCAGCTAGGAAATCTCGGAGCGGATGAATGACGAAAGGACAAGGAGACGCTTCCAATTTCGGAGCTGGTGGCCTTGATCCAAAAGTGTGCCGGCGAAATCAAGGGCGGTGATCCGGAATATGTTGACGCACTGCGCGATTAAAAGAAAAAGCAGAGTAATTGGAGGATCACAGGCAAAAAGGGAATGTTCGGCGCACATAGCAACTGTCGCCATAACTGCCTTTTTCAGCAGCTTCTTTTCCGGATTTGCTTCCTTCGTCAGGGCGAATGGAGCATGGCTTAATTGGTGCGGCGTTGCTTATCTATAGAAGAACATTGTAGAATCGGCTCGAACGAACTGCCGGGGAGTTCGGTTGCTTTTTCGCGAAGAGGGTCGGAGCCATACACGCCGGGCGCTGATGCGCCGCTCAGGAAAAAAGGATTTTCCCCTTCGACGGCAAGCAGAACGCCTTGTCTGGATCAGGCGGCGCCACAAAAGCTTACATTCCGGGTTATCAGACTCAAAAACTTGCGTTGCGCCGCGCAGATTCTGATCAACGAAAAAACGAGCGAAGGCCCTGCTCTTTGGCAAAATCGGAGCCGTAGCGAAAAGCTCCAACTTCTGATGAATCGCACACAGGTGGAGATTGCAAACATGCATAAAAGAGGCTGATGGCAACTATTTATTTGAGATGGGAGTAAATTTAGGTTCGGATTTCGATGACGCAGCAACATATTGTCAATGTTCCGTCCTGTCTAAATTCAAAATTTAGTCCTGAAAGCTTAAAGTCCTATTTTTTGAAATCTATTGATGATGTAAAACAATTCCACTGCTACAATTCTAAGTCTTCCTCAAGCCTTTCATTTTCAGTGAACATATCTTTTTGCTGAGAGCCTGTTCACTCTTTATACTCTCATAAGCATACTAACTCATTTCATTTGCTATGACTCATTAATTGCTTAAATTAACTTACGAGTTTATTTTAGCATAGTAATTATATTTGTGGGCGATTTGTCCTGGAGGGTAACAGGGCTGGCATGAATGGTAAATTTTCTTACCGTTTATGCCAGCCCTGCTACCCTGAGACAGAGGCATTATAGTCGGGATGTGTTATTATTTTCTAGGTCTCCACGAAAATTCACTTTCAAAATCAGTACATACGCTATTTACGCTCCTTTTAACCAAAATTGCCGATTCATCGCCCCCCTCTTTAGGTGGAGCGATGAATCGGCAAGGCAGGATAGTTTAATGCCCTCAATATACAAGATATACTTAAAGCTTTTTTAATGAGCCAATCCTTTTTGGCAATTGTTAGCTCTAGTTTACAAAATTCTGGAGATAATTAATTAGTCCCACCAAAAAAACCAAACTGTTGAATCTATCAACGAACCGGCCAGCGCATTTATACTTCCCATTCCCTGCCAGATAATATCAGGGCAAAAACTGCACTGCTCCAGCGCCAGGGCTTGGGCTTCGGCTTCTGACTTTACAGGCTGCTCGACATATAATTCCCAAATGTCATAGCTTGCCGCCGCTGGTATAGCGCCGTATTTTTCAAACCAATGCCTGTAAACCGCAACTTGCTCCTCTGGCGCCGGACATTCATTATATCCTCCCAATGGTATCCACGCTGCTGCCTCCCAAGGTTTTTCCGTTGGTATTTTAGCAACGACAAGCTGAGGATAAGGAAGGTTAGACGGATGATTGACAGGACAGTAAAAGTTTTTTATAGGTTCTGATTTTTTAAGCTCGCCCATAATATCATGGTTGTCATGTTCATCAGGCCAAGCTTCTTGGCGCCGCTTCTCTAATATGCTTTCAGCGTCAAGTTTATTGGCCTTCTCAATGATGGCTGTGGGACTCAGGCCAGATTCCTCATCACTGGAAGCAAATTCAAAAATCTCAAGCATTGAATCCGAAGGTACAATGATAATTGGGATAAAGCCATCAGCTTTACCCTGTTTCAACAGTTTCTTGTATTCAGCCATAACTTCAGAAATGTTTTTGGGATTTTCGATCACTATAGAATCACAAGGCAACATTTCTTGAAATTCTTGAGCATTATTTCTGAATTCATTATCCATGTTTAACCTCTCACTATATAAAGGGACTTTATTTCGTCTCAATATGAAATGCGCTGAAATTAGAATTACGATTATCAGAGACACTATCACAAACTTTTCCAAAAAATGCACCCTTTCACTTCATCCAGCCCTGCAATGAGGTAAATAAAAGCATGTTTGCGGATGATATACTGCTTTTCATATAAAATAACCTTTTTTGGAGCTGATTATACAGCGAGCGCGAAATGCCGGTACCGGCATTTCTCACCACCCAATGGATAATCAAGCTCCAAAAAAGGAACATTTGATGAAAAGCGGTATAGTGCTGATTGTCATTTTGCGTTATTCTCCCCGCGCCATTCTGCAATCTCTGCTATAAGTTGGAGAGGCAGGGGCTTGTTGTTCGGCAACTGAATCCCGCTTTTGCTCGTTTTGTACTCGCTCAGCTTGTCTGCGAATATGGTCGTGAAATTTCAGCCGGGGTACAGACCGATGCGCTTCTTAAACGCTGCGAAGTGGATCAAGTTCCGCCCTTTCCAAAATGTCGGCATTTGCCACGAGATTTTCTCTGTCGCGTCCGGGAGCGCCGCTTTTATCACATAGTATGTCTCTCGCAAACGTGGCTGGATATCCTCAGATTGAGCTGCGATATAGTCGTAGATAGTTTTCGGCGGTTCTGAGCAGAAGCGGTGCTGTAGAGCAAAATCAAACTTACGGCCGCAATTCGGACATTTCCACATTTACATTCACCCCAGCTTCTCAAAATCTTATCCATTTCCTTTCCTTTTGCCAGTTCATCAATCAATTTATCAAGCCAGCGCACTTTTTGCATAAGCGGATGGCTTATTTTTTCAACCGAACGCCGCAAACGACGCCAGTTATTCTGCTCGCGCTCGGATTGATTTGAGGGGATTCAGCGTAGAACGTTTGCAAATCAACCTCTTTTCCTATTTGCTCCCCCAAGCCTCGCTCGCCGTAGCCAGGCAGCCAAAATATGACTTGACCGACTTCTTCTCTGGCGCGTCCCTTGCTCCGCTTTCTGGATAAGAAACGGATAAATGCTTGAAGACTTCCTCTTGTAAAACGCTTTCGTTTTTCATAAGCTGCCTGCTCTCTCTCTTTAACTGCAGTGTGAACGCTGCAGCATACTCTCCTATTGCATGTCTGTTAATTATGCCGATATGCTGATGCGCTGCAAAATGAGCATAAACATGTCGCAACAGATGCTGCCAAAGCATTCTTCACGCCCAATTCACAACGCTCCAGTAATGCATACTGATTTGCAGCCAAATGTACCGATAATTTTGCCTGATTATCCAATGAAGCATTGCATAATCAGGCAAAATAATTGAGACTTTCCAATGCATCATATTGCCGCTGTTGATGTAGCATGTCTGCATTCTCGAGCTACGCGGCCTTCGGCCTTCGCACGCCGTTTTGGATTCGGGAACAACGATTTTGCCGTCGAGCAGACATTCACCTGGCTTAGCATCGCAATGCATTTTGTCATAGGCAAAGCCTTTCAATCGCTTCGGACTCCGTAGCTGCAAAGTTGATGTTCCGCCCCTTGTTGCACTCGTAAATCCAGTCTCGGAGCGGCTTTGACGCATACCCGGAGAAGTCGCCGACAATCGCTATGTGGAAGCCATAGTTGACGAATTTTTGCGCTACCTCGCCCGCAATACCTGTGGACAGTTTGAAAAATCCCTCGCAAATTGACGACTTTGGGATTATCATTTTTTGCGCCCCGTATTCATAGTCCACAGTTGCCGCAAGATCAAGCGCGGACTGCCCGTCCGTGATGACAGTCACGGCGCTCTCAATAGCAGCGATTTTAGTATTATTCACTTCTAACATCCTTATGTTCATCAAATTTGGCGCAGGAGACTCCCGCCTCAAATGCCGCTGGCATTAGGCGGGAGTCTCCTGCGCATCCTCCTTTCTTTTTCTTATCTCTGTTAGAATAGCAGTTCTCTTGATCAAAGGCTTGAGCTTCTTGTAGCTTGCGCCTGCGGATATTTTCCCGCCGTCTAGAGTGCGCACATCGAAGCTCCCGCTTGCTCGCCTCCCGAAAATGAACCCCCTGCGTCTGTCTGGCATTTGAATCCTGTCAAACAGCTGATAGCCAAACACACACTTTGAAGATTGATTCAGTTTCCTTTTCCCGCCTTTGTTTATAGTAGCTTTGTAGAGGTCGAAAAGGATTTTCGCAAAACCTTAGAGGATATAAATCCACAATTCAAAGTATTGGGTTCGGAGATGAAATTATGCGCCTCGGAATCTCCAGGAAGGAGAAGCCAATAAATACTCTCGCTTCCCGTAACGAGACGTTAAGCAAGCCGTCTTATCAGACCCTGCGTGTACTTTCGCACTAAATCACTTTAGGGGCATATGACTGGAAATTACTGCGGATTCTCAATAGGCACTTTATCCATGTCCATGAATATTATAAATCAAAAGGCTTGGCGAAGTAAAACATCATTGCTTCCTGCTGCAGCAACTAAATATATGTGTAAGGAGAGATGACTCATGTCCGGCGAATACATCGACGCATCTGGAAATTGGCGCAAGCCCGGAGATGATTACGTAGACGCATCCGGCAACTGGCGCAAAGCAGGGGATGAATATATAGATTTTAGCGGCGCCTGGCGCAAACCAACAGACGAGTACATTGATTATTCAGGAAATTGGCGCAAACCTGGCAAAGAGTATGTTGACGCATCCGGCGAATGGCGAAGCGGCTGGAGCGCAACCCTCAAATCCATTTGCAAGCAGTGAAAAGCATGGGCGAAAAGGAATATTCCATGCAGAGCATGCATATGATGCAGCCTGTTTTGGAGCTTGGCTATACAGCGCGAGTGCGATTGATATCGGCATTTCGCACCTGAAGGTTGATAATTGAACTCCAAAATGGATTTTCCGACGCAAGCGGCAAAAGGCCGGACTCGCGCGCCCTCGCATATTTCCAGCGGAAAAGGGCGGCCGCGTTTGCCTTTCTATGCGAAGCCTGCTGATTATGCGGCCGTTAAGGCGCAACCATCAAAATCATAATACTCTAAGCTGCTAGGAAGCGCAAGAAAAGACCTGTGCATTCAAGCTCCCATGCGTTCCTCATTTCCGCCGTCCGCCTGGCATCTGCGGCAGAGTCGGCATGGAGGCTGCAGGCTTCGCTCTGGCAATATAAACTCATCAGTATAAATACACCGAATTGCAGTCAAATGCACCTTAGGCAATTCGTATGCAAATCACAAGAAATTTTGCCTATTGCTGAGTTTTTCTTAAAACATAACACAAGAAGCCTGCTGTGTGGTATAATATACTTGTAGAAGCTTATTTTCCTGATTCCCAAAAGAGTAATGACCAAAATTTCTTGACTTTTTCCCAGTTATACCGATTTGCTTTCATATTCATCTATTTTGGAGCTTGATTAACCATTGAGGCATTAGTATAATCAAGTTCCAAAATAGGAACTTTCATATGCAAATAAGTATATCATGGAGATTGCTGAAATCAGGCGCCGTTTCAGACAATCAATGCGTCTCGAAATTTTCAGGCCGCCAAGGCTCATTAAAGGCAGCGCTTGGATCTTTGAGCGTGCGTTTTGGGCCTGCATTTTTTTCATCCCAAAAATAGCAAACGGGAGATGCCAACCGTCAATCACCCCATAGCCTAAGCTAGGAGCATTGCAAAAGCCTTGATTGACTAGCCTAAGTCTTAGCTGAATACGCTGTCCAAGAATATCCTATAGGCGCTCCGGGGCGTTTGCTCCAGCACCGGACCTGCGGCCTGCGGCTGAACAGTCCTATAGGGGAAGGGACGGCGCTGCAGGCGTATAAAACCTTGGAACAGCATTGGCGAAGGGCAGCCAGCCCTAGAAATGGGGAGCTGTGCGCGGAAAAGCGTGGTTTTGGGAGCTTGATTATCCATTGAGTGGTGCGAAATGCCGATCTCGGCATTTTGCACTCGCTGTAGAATAAAGCTCCAAAAAAGCAATTTTATATGAAATGCAGTATATTGTACAACAGCACGGAGTATAACCAGACGATAAGCCTGGGAATAGACGCGGGAAGCAAGACGATAGGGAATCCCAGCGACTGCGGAGAAAGAAGAGCTGTACGCCACCGAGGCGGAGCTATAGTAGACTTGCTCTCAACGAGAAGAGCTTTCAGGAGCGCAAGGCGCAATAGGAAGGCGAGATGCCGCAAGCCCCGCTTCAGCAATCGCGTCCGCTCGAAACTCAAGGACTGGCTTGCCCCGTCGATTGAAAACAAGATTCAAACCCATATCAAGACTGCATCCAACGTGCATAAGATACTGCCGACAGCGAAAATAGCCGTAGAGGCTGCGTCATTCGACATTCAGAAAATCAAGAATCCTGATATATCAGGAGCCGGCTGCCAGCAAGGCGGAAAGCTTGGCCTTTGGAATGCGGGGGAATGCGTCCTGTTCCGGGACGGGCATAAATGCCATGGACGGAAGAATTGCAAGAATCATACATTGGCTGTCCACCGCGTTGAAACCCGCTAAATAGACGGGGATTCTCCGAACAACCCAGCCGCATTGCGCAAGGATTACCACGGCGGCTATCGGGATGCCGCTTTCATGGGCAATCGGGGTGCCGAAAGCGGCGCCATGCGGGGAAGTTGAAGCTGGATCTAAAAAGAGGGCGATCTTTCAGGGACGCTGCGTTCATGGGGATTATGCGCCAGGCTGAAGGAAGAATATCCGAATGCCGGCACGGCGTACGGCTATACCGCTAAAAACACGAGAATCAGAAATTGTCTGGAAAAAGATCATGCGGCATGCGCGAGATGCACCGGCGGAAACCCAAAATCAATTCCGCCGGGGGCAACCTATATGCAGATAGCTACAGGGAAGCGCAATCGCCAGCTCTATAAAGCTACTATACACAGAGGCGAAACGAGGAAATTGAATCAAGCTCCGACATGCGTGCATGGCTGCCGGCTGTTCGGCAAGGTTCAAATGCCGGACAGGCGCAAAGGCTTCATTTTTGGGAGGCGCCCAAGCGGAAGCTTCGGCGTGCGCGCGCTGGGCGGAGCAAAGCCGTCTGCGGGAACCGGCTGCAAAAAGCCCGAGCCTTTGGAGAAGCGCAAGGCAATATTGACGGAAAGGGGCGTGCGGCTTCCTCCCCATGCAAGGCAGGGGTATCCGCCGCATAATAACTGTGATGAAACGTAGAATTGTAGTCGCGCTGGGTGGAAACGCACTGGGCGATACTTTGACGCAGCAGATGATTGCTGTGAAATCTACAGCCAAAGCAATTGCAAGCCTGATAGAAGCCGGCTGCGAAGTGGTGATCACGCATGGCAACGGACCGCAGGTCGGAATGATCAATCTAGCTATGGAGACAGCCGGAAAAACAGCGGCAAAGACGCCTTACATCCCAATGAGCGTTTGCGTAGCGATGAGCCAGGGATATATCGGCTATGATCTCCAAAACTCCCTTCGAGAGGAACTAATGGGCAGATCATTGAATATCCCTGTGGCATCCATTATCACCCAGACGGTAGTGGACGAAAACGACCCGGCATTCAAATCCCCCTCCAAGCCGATAGGCTGCTTCTACACCAAAGAGGAAGCCATGATTTTAATGCAGGAGAAGGGATACGTCATGAAGGAGGATTCCGGCCGCGGCTGGCGCAGGGTCGTCGCAAGCCCCATGCCTATAGACATTGTGGAGAAGGAAACTGTAAAAGCTCTGCTTGATGCCGGTCAAGTGGTAATCGCCGCCGGAGGCGGCGGCATACCGGTGCGCAGGCAGGGCAATCATTTGGCCGGCGCGGGCGCTGTGGTTGACAAAGATTTCACCGCTTCAGTCCTTGCTGGCATAATAGACGCCGACACTTTAATTATATTGACTGCAGTTGAAAAGATTTTTTTAAACTTCGGAAAGCCGGACGAGCAGCCCATTAATCAGATGAATGCCTCTCTGGCGCAAAAATTCATAGAAGAGGGTCATTTCGCGCAGGGAAGCATGCTTCCAAAGGTAATGGCGGCAGTTCAATTCCTCCGAAGAAGTCAGCCGGCTGAGGCCGGCTACAGGTCCAGGACGGCTATTATATCCCTGCTTGAAAGAGCTCAGGACAGCTTGAATGGAAAAACAGGAACACTGATTACAGAGGGCTGACTCATCAAGAATCGGGCGAAAATCTGTTCAGCCCAGCGCTTTGAGAGAGTTAGAAGATGCCAAATTGCATGCGGAGAGGAAGATTTGACATGCAGCTCATAGGAAGCGGAAGAGTTATTACTTTAAATGATGATTCTCCATTCATCGAAGACGGATGCGTCGCGGTGGACGGAGATGAGATAGTTGATTTCGGCGGCACTTCGTCAATCAAAGCCAAATACCCTCACGCTCCCTTTCGCGATGTGGAAGGCAGAATTATCATGCCGGGGTTCATAAACGCCCATACCCACATCTACTCGTCATTCGCGAGAGGCCTGTCACTGCCTCAGGACAAGCCGAATTTGACGTTCGGCGACATATTGAAGAATATGTGGTGGAGAATAGACAAAGCGCTAAATGAAAAAGACAATCTTTACAGCGCGTACTCCACCGGCTTGGAAAGCGTGCGTTGCGGCGTAACCACCCTTTTCGATCATCATGCAAGCCAGCGCCATATCTCCGGCAGCCTGTCCGCCATTGAGCGCGCTTTGGACGATATAGGCTTAAGAGGATGCCTCTGCTATGAGGTAAGCGACAGAGACGGCATGGAAGCCGCGCGGGAGGGCATCGAAGAAAATGTTTCATTCATTGATCACGCCGCTAAATCCGCAGACGGCAGGATAAAAGGCATGTTCGGGCTCCATGCCTCATTTACCTTGAGCGAGCGGACGCTGGAAAAATGCGTTGCCGCCATGGGCGGCAAAAACGCAGGCTTTCACATTCACTGCGCCGAAGGCGAAGAGGATTTGAACGATTCTTTAGCCAGGTATGGGAAAAGAGTGCTGGAAAGGCTGAACGACGCGCGCATCCTGGGTGAGAAGACGCTCGCAATCCATAATGTGCATGCGAACTCAACTGAAGTCGACATCCTGAAATCTACAAGAACCATGGCAGTCCACAATCCGGAAAGCAACATGTCAAATGCGGTGGGCTGCGCCCCTGCGCTCTACATGATTGAAAATGGGATCTTGCTTGGCCTCGGCACTGACGCCTATACGCAAGACATGTTGGAAAGCCTCAAGGCCGCCAACCTGATCCACAAGCATGAGAATCGCAACCCAAGCATCGGATTTATGGAGAGCATCCAAATGCTCTTGAAAAACAACGCGCTCATCTGCTCCAGATTCTGGAGCAAGCCTGTTGGCATTATAAAAAAAGGAGCGCTCGCTGATTTGATAGCACTGGAATACACCCCGCATACTCCGCTAAACGCTGACACCATGTACGGGCATATTTTATTCGGCCTCTCAGGAAGATGCGTTGACGATGTCATGATTAATGGGAAATACATTATGAAAAGCCGCGTTATGGAATGCATCGACGAAGACGCGGTTCTCGCAAAGGCTAGGGAACAGTCCGCTGATTTCTGGCATAGGGTATAAAAGCTATGCTGACGCGCACCGAAGAGTCCCGGCTTAAATATGGCGATTTGCAGTCGAATGTACATAAGCTTGATTATCCATTGAGTGGTGCGAAATGCCGAAATCGGCATTTTGCACTCGCTGTATAATAAAGCCCAAAAATAGGAACTTTCAATGCAAATCAGTATACGTCTATGCGCAGTTATAATGATTCGCATGCTAAAGCTCCAACATCACATCGGTACGTTTGACTGAAAATCGGCATATACGCAGTTTATAAACGCCCATGCGGCGCTTGCGATCAATTTCGGAATCGGAGCTTTCATAATCGGCATAAATATATACAATAAGGCGGAAAAAACTTATGAGCGAAGAAATGCACCCTTTATCTTTTCAAAATCTGGCTGAATGGGCGCTTTCAGAATACAAAGCGAGTAAAAGCATCTTTGGAATACGCAAGTTCTATCGGGGTTTGCATGGCGGAAATCCCGGACGCATTCGACTTGCAGGGAAGAAAATATCCGTCCCGTTCGGGCCGGCGGCCGGCCCTCACACCCAGCTTGCCGAAAATATAGTAAGCGCTTGGCTGTGCGGAAGCCGCTTCATAGAACTCAAAACGGTGCAGAAAATAGACGGCGGCGAGCTTAGGGCCTGCGTCCCCAGGCCTTGCATCAGCGCTGAGGATGAAGGATACAATGTTGAATGGAGCACAGAGCTAGCGGTTTCCTCCGCATACGAAGAATATGCCAAAGCGTGGCTGTTGATCCACGCTTTGGCCAAAGAGCTCGAAATCGAAGGCGGCTCGGATGTCATCTTCAATATGAGCGTTGGATATGATCTCGAAGGAGTAAAGTCAGAAAAAATAGACAAATTCATTGAGTGCATGAAAGATGCCTCATCAGAGCCGTTTTTCATAGACTCTGTTCAATGGCTTGAAAATAATCTGAATATATTCATGAACTTGAAATTGGAAGACATCCGCTCCATACCCAGCCAAATCAGCAACTCAGCCACAATCTCCACTCTGCATGGCTGCCCTCCCGACGAAATAGAAGCTATCGCCATGCACTTGATAAATGAGAAGCGCGTGCACACATATGTTAAGATGAACCCCACCATTTTGGGTTATGACGCGGCAAGGCGCCTGCTTGATGAAAACGGGTTCGGCTATATAGATTTCGATGAGCGTCATTTTAAAAATGATCTTAAGCGCGAGGATGCCGTTCCCATGCTTGGAAGGCTTATGGAGCAGGCAGGCGCAAAAGGCTTGAGTTTCGGAGTGAAGCTTACGAATACCTTCCCCGTGAAAACAGGAGGCCTGCTTCCAGGAGAAGAAATGTATATGAGCGGAAGAGCTCTCTTTCCGCTCTCTGCAAGCACCGCCAGGATGCTGGCTGAAGACTTTGATGGAAGGCTGTCCATTTCCTATTCAGGCGGAGCTGACATCAACACGATAAAAGAGCTGTTTGAAGCTGGAATAGCTCCTGTAACAGCGGCGACTGCCATTTTGAAGCCTGGGGGCTATGAACGCTTGAATGATTTGGCTGAAGCCGCCGAGCGGGCGTCCGGCTCGCAGTCCCAAGCCCAAGGATTCGCCGATTTTCGCAAGCTTGATGAACTCTGCTCCGGCATGAAAAACAGGAAGCACCTTATAAAAGGGAGCAGACCGTCTGGAAGCAGGAAGACATCATCAAAGCTACCTTTATTCGACTGTTTCAAAGCGCCCTGCGCGCAGGGCGGATGCCCTATAGAGCAGCAGGTTCCGGAATATCTTCAGCTGGCCGCTGAAGGAAAGTTTATGGAAGCTTTCGCCGTCATATCAAGCGACAATACATCTCCAAGCATAACGGGAGCCCTGTGTCCCCAGTTCTGCCAAGGAAAGTGCGCCAGGCTAGACTATGATGAACCTCTGGCTATAAGAAAGGTGAAAAGGGCCGTCTGCGCCGAGGCGCAAAGCGCCTTCACCGAATTAATCGAAGCGCCTCAAATTGCCACAGCCAAGAAAGCTCTTATAATAGGCGCAGGCCCTGCGGGGATCGCCGCGGCGACTTTTCTGAGGCGCGCAGGCATGAGAGCCGTTGTGGCGGAAAAGAGAGGCGAGCCGTTTGGCGCGGTAAGCCATTTCATTCCTGAATTCCGCATTTCCCGTAAAGAAATCATGCTGGATTACAATATGGCTGTCAAAACAGGCGTAGAGTTCATGTTTGGCATTGATGGATTGAAGCTCGCCAAAGACGGCTTCGATTATATAATTGCGGCTGCAGGCGCATGGGGAGAAAGCCCGTCAGCATTTGAAGGCGAAGCTGAAGGAACCATTGATGCGCTTGAATACCTGAAGCTTTCAAAGGAAGGCCGCGCGCCTGAGGCAAAGCGCATAGCGGTCCTGGGAGGCGGAGACGTCGCAATGGACTGCGCGCGGGTGGCGCTTCGATCATGCGGTGTCTGCAAGGTATCCGTCATATACCGAAGAACCCGTGAATTCATGACTGCTAGTCCGGAAGAATTGGAGTCGGCTTTAAGCGAAGGCGCAGAGCTATTGGAGCTCCTATCCCCCGCAGGCTTTGATGGCTCCAGGCTGAGGCTGAGAAAGATGATGCTGGGTTCTGTGCAGCCTGACGGAAGAAAGTCATCGGCGCCTACCGGCGAGGAGGAGATTATGGAGTATGATCTTGCGATTCAAGCCTTGGGAGCAAGAATTGATCCGTCCGTTTTCTCCAGCCTAGGCCTAAATATTGACAACAGAGGCTTTCCTTTGGTAAATGAGGCGAACGAAAGCAACGTTGCCGGCGTTTATGTGATCGGGGATTGCAAATCCGGCCCGAGAACGATTGTCGAAGCCATAGCAGACGCGAAGGTAGCTGTGGCGGACATATGCAGGAAAGAGGATTTGTCGCCGAAGACTCGCAGTTTTTCTAGCTGTACGCCTTTGGCTGAACTCTATAGAAGAAAGGGCGTCGTAAGGAAAGCGGATGATGCGGCAGAAACCGCTTCTGAATCAAGCGGCGACGGGAAAAGATGCTTGGGATGCGGCGCCTTGTGCGAAATCTGCGCCGATGTCTGCCCTAACCGCGCTAACATCAGCATTGTTGCGCCCGGTTTTGAAAAGCCCTCTCAGATAATTCATATGGATGCTCTCTGCAACGAATGCGGCAACTGCAAAATATTCTGTCCACACCAAGGCGATCCCTGCAAGGACAAACTAACTCTTTTCGACTCTCTTTCAGCCTTCAGGGATTCAACCAACCCTGGATTACTATTTCTAAATACCGGCAAGGTTCTTGCAAGGCGGGAAAATGGGGAGGAAACTGAAGGCGAAGCCGCGCTGCCCGATTCATGGAAGGCTGTTCTAGGAGCGGTAGCTGAGAAATACAGCTACTTATACCGGTTTAGGTGAGGCATATGAGATTATTGATTAAAAACGCACTTATAGCGACTGCTTCGGAAGTGTTTCCAGGCGCAGTCCTTTCTGAAAGAGGAAAGATTTCCCTCGTTCTTAGGAATCCTGATGCATCAAGCCTCTTGGAAGCTTCAGAAGGAGCCTTTGCCATAGACGCCTTCGGGATGCATCTTCTCCCCGGAGGCGTGGATCCGCACACCCATTTCGATCTTGATGTAGGTTTTGCCAAGGCGTCAGACGATTTTTATACAGGAAGCATTGCCGCCGCCTGCGGCGGCACTACGACATTTATTGATCATATGGCATTCGGCCCCAAAGGTTGCGACGCATTCCATCAGTACATCAAGTACAGGGAGATTTCCAAAGATTCGGTCATAGATTACGGACTCCATGGGGTACTCCAGGATAAAAGCCAAGCTTCGCTCGAATCTATGCGCGTTCTAAAGGAACGAGAGGGGGTATCCAGCTTTAAGATATACCTCACCTATGACTTCAAGCTTGATGAAGCCTCCGCCCTGGAAGTTTTGAAGAAAGCAAAGCAGCTGGACATCACTGTATGCGTTCACTGCGAAGATGACGGCTTGCTGGCTGACGCAAGAAAAAAGCTTCTGCAAAGCGGCAGGAAGTCGCCTATATGGCATGCGTCAAGCCGCCCGGCGCAAGCCGAAGCCAACGCGATTAAGCGCATTTTGGAGCTTGCCTTGCAAGCGGATGAGGCAAAGGTCTATATCGTCCACCTATCTTCTGAAATGGGGTTAAATGAGATTTCAAACGCCTGCGAAGCTGGCCGGAAGAATATCTTTGTGGAGACCTGTCCGCAATATCTTTTTCTGGATGAATCATCCATTCAAACAGAAGAGCAGGCTTTGAAGCTTACAATGAGTCCTCCTCCTAGAAAGCCAAGCGACAGGAAAGCGCTATGGGAAGGTCTTAGAAATGGAATCATTCATACAATAGGAACAGATCACTGCCCCTTCTTTTATAAAACTCAGAAGATAAGAGGCAAGGATGATTTCACGGCGTGTCCGAACGGGCTGCCCGGAGTTGAGCTTAGAATGACGCTTATGTATAGCGAAGGCTATATTAAGAGAAAGCTTCCTTTGACCAGGGTAGTTGAGCTGTGCTGCGCGCAGCCGGCGCGAATCTTTGGGCTTGGAAGCAGAAAAGGCGATATCAGCCCAGGTTTGGACGCTGATTTTGTCCTGTTCGATCCATCCGCCAAGTACAAAGTTACAGCGGCCAATCTTCACGAAAACGTGGATTATACCCCTTACGAAGGAATGGAAGTTGAAGGGGCTCCCGTTATGGTTATAAGCGGCGGAAAGATCATTGTCAACAGCAATGAATTCCTTGGCAGAAAAGGCTCCGGCCGGTATTTGATGCGCAGTTGACCGGGAGGAATGCCGATGCGCGGCGACTGCAAATCGGCATTTCGCACTCGCTGTACAGTCAAGCTAAAATCAGGATCTTCCTATGCGCTTCAGTATAGCTGCCAGCGTTGGATGCGCAAGCCTTTATTTGAACCCTTGCTTACTCGAAGATAAGGCAAGCTTCCGAGGGAATGCGGGAGATTGAGCGTAAAAGATGCATTTATACCGATTTTCAGCCAAATATACCTGTTTTGGAGCTTGGATATCCATAGAACGGTACTAAATGCCGATATCAATCGCAATAGCTGTTTAATCAAGTTCCAAAACAGAAAATTTTATATGCTTAACTGTATAGAAGGGAGAGCTGTCTGGCGGATTGCCTAAAGGAAGAAGCGTCTGCATAGGCGCACCTGAGTCCTTGGGCATATCGTCCATATTTCCGGCAGCGCGGTGTAAAGCAATGGATTTAATGCCAAATCCTAACGGCAGGCTTCTTGAGTCTGCGGGAAAATGGGGATTGAAACCCATTATGAGAGTTAATGTCGGGCATTTCGATGAAGTATGCATTAGAGCGTTTTTTCAAAGAACGGGACTTTTATATGAACTAGCTGAAGAAAATGCGGATTTGATATTGACGCATGCTCCTAATTTTAAAGATGAAGAGCACTATATCTTTGTCGGCCCATCAGGAATACAGGTGAACGCGTCTGCGGAAGCAGGGGTTGCAGCCGCTCTGACGACTGTATACAAAGCTTCTTCCGGCGGGTTTATCCCTCATTTCTCTCTTAAAGACTTTCCAAAGTACAGCCACAGGGGGTTTATGCTGGATTGCTCCAGGCATTTCTTCCCTTTGAGCGTGGTGAAAAAAGTCATTGAGGAGATGTCTTTGCTAAAGTTGAATGCGTTTCACTGGCACTTGACGGATGATCAAGGTTGGCGCATTGAAAGCAAGGAATTTCCTGAACTTACTGAAAATAGCGGATATGACTTCTACACTCAGGATGAGATTAGGGAGGTCGTTTCGTTTGCAAAGGAGCGCGGAGTGGACGTCATTCCTGAAATAGACTTGCCAGGCCACACAACCGCCCTTCTCCGAGTGCTTCCATGGCTTTCCTGCAAGGGGAAAGCCCCTGAGGAAGCTTATCTTGGAGATGTCTTCAGCATTATTGCATGCGCTGGAAAAGAAGAGAGCTATAACTTTTTAGAAAAGCTTCTCGGAGAAGCTTGCGGCCTCTTTGAATCGAAATACTTTCACATAGGAGGAGACGAAGCTCCGAAGACAGAGTGGATGCAATGCCCGAACTGCAATGCTTATTTTGAGAGGCTGGGTCTTTCAAGCTTTGAAGACCTACAAGGGCATTTCACTTGCAGAATGGCGGAATTCCTGAGGGCCAACGGCAAAACGGCGATATGCTGGAACGATGTGACATCAGCTAGAGAGCTTCCTGATGACTTAGTCATACAGTACTGGAACGAGTTTTCAGGAGCCGGCTCTGTAGCGGAGAGATTCTCCGCAGGAAGGCCGGTTATTTTTTCGGATCTGCGCAACATGTATTTTGATTACCCTCAGGACGTGGTCACTGTTCAAAAGGTCTACAGTTACAGCCCTGCACTCGGAGAGCTTTCCTGCTCCCAGGCTCCGAATGCCTTGGGCATTCAAGCCTGCCTTTGGAGCGAGCTGTTTTCAACCGAAAAAGAGCTGGAGGAGCGGATGTTCCCCAGGATTTTCGCCTTGGCGGAGAATGCGTGGAGCAACTCCCGCGATTACTCCGGCTTCATGCGCCGCATGAAGCTGGAGTCGGATGAGGCGAAAGCCAGAGGAGTTCGCGTAGCTGAATTTTAAGCTGGTCGATGTAGGCTTCACGGGGCGCATTTGAAACTTGACGCAGCGAAGATTTGCATATGAAATTTTGGAGCTTGACTCTACATTGAGCTAAATGCCTACATCGGCATTTAGCACCTTGAAAGAGCTGATTTCATGCATTTAAGAATATCAGCGCCAGCGGAGAGTCAAGCTCCAAAACATGAGGCATTTATTCTACTTGAGGATAAGCTCTAAATTTACGCATTTGGCTGCGAATTAATGTCAAACACGCCCAGGGCTCTGACCGCCCCTAGCTGGCTGCAGAGGTTCCGACTTGTGCAGATAATCTTAATTGTGCTACAGTCCTATTTGGCTATAATTAAGCATTTTATAGGCTAAAAGCATGTCAGGCAATTAAGAGCGACAGCACTAGCGCTGGCGCTTAAAGAATGCCAGCCATCTTATTGAACAAAAGCCCCGTAGCCAGGCAATCTGACAAAGCTCTGTGAGGATTGTCGCTGAAAATGCCGTTTTCTTCGCACAGGCAAGTCAGCTTGTGGGAACCTTTGAAGAGTTCCAAGCTGAGTGAATATGTATCTATGCTTTCTACATCATGAAGGCGGCAGCCGTTTTTCGCGAGGATGCTCAAGTCTCCTTCAACCCCGTGCCCTACGACGACAATATGCCCGTAGATGGAGCTTTTTGACATGAACGAGCGGAATGATTCCATTACTTCTGAGAATTCAGGGGATCTAGAAACCATTTCATTCGATATGTTGTGTATTCGAATGGAGTGATGCCCGATAAACACCTTTGGGTTTATTAATGTGCTGAAATATTCAACTGGCTTCCAATCTACAAACCTGATCGCTGCCAATTCAACGATTTTCCCTAAATCTGTAGCTTCAGTATCTATAACGACAAACTTTCGGAGCTTGTATATATTATTCAAATCGAATTTCGGAGCGTTTATTGAGACATTCCTCTTAGTTTTCCTGCCATAGACTTTTTTTGTGAGGGATATCGGAGCCTTTGGTATTTGGCTCAGACATTGCTTAAACTCCAGGCATTTGCGCTTCCTGTATTTCAAGCTTAAATAGTCTCTGTAAAGATTAGCGTGCAGAGACTCCACGACGTTTTCGTTTCTGAAAGTCCCGAACAACTTGTGCTGCAAGGCGGCCTTGCCGTCAAATGTGAACCAAGAATCATATATTATCTGCTTTTCAATAGCTTCTGCAACACCGGGCCTTCTCAAAATTATGAACATGTCTTCAATTGCGTTCATATATCTGCCGCATTTGTCCAAACCAATGAAATCCCATTTAAACCTCTTGTATTCATCGAATAATTCTTTGAATCTCCTGTATGAATCTCTATACATGGACTCCATGCCACTCCTCCAAGACAACCTGCATTCAAGACATCCAGCATTTATTCCAATTTGCCGTTTGCATACTGCCGCGCAGTCAAGCGCATCGATATTAGGTCTGGACTTACAGTTGAATTTTCGCCAGAAAATCATAAATTTCCAATGCGCATCAGCATACCCAAATTGTTGCTTTGATACTTATTAAGTATATTATATTATAATAATCACTTTTCGGAATATAATCAAGTTCAAGCTCGTTTTTGCTAATAGTTGAGAATGAACTAGAAGAATGTGCTTATCCTCTTTCCTAAGAATGCCTTTCCTATAACTGTACATATCGTAATTTTTTTGTAAGATTAAGCGCAAAGGAGTGAATGGATCAAGAATCATCCACTGAGCCGCAACTCAATTTATTTGCAGCTCACATGTTTAGGTGGAATTAGGACAGTTGCCGCCGGGCACGGGAAAAGCCGGGCGGCGTTTCTCTTTGACCGGGACATCGGTCCTCGTCGCCGCAAACTTCGCTATTGATTCGGGCCATGTTGGCCCGAATCAGCATAGCGAAATTTGCGGCTCCTCTCCCCTCGCAACCCACTTCGTTGGGTTTGCGCGGAGGCCTCATAATATCCGATATTGCCTTGCTGCATTGATAGCGGACGGAAAGGAGGAATTTTTTCTTGTCACGGGCCTTGCGTGAAGCAGGGCCTTTTTTTATTGGAAAAAATCAGAGAAACAGGAGGTAAAAAAGTGCATGGACGAAACCAATATCACAACCGCGACGGGTGAAGCGGAACAGCATATACCCACGCCGGACGCAAGCAAAACCGTTCCTTTAACTAGGTCGTCGTTCCCTCAAAGGTCATAGACGGATTGTTTGAAGAAAAACTGGCGGCGGAAACCCCTCCAGTTGAACAGCCCGCCCCGCCCGAACCGCCGAGGGAGGCCCAGCGCTACGGGGAAACGGAGAAGATTATATTTATGAATCTGTCAGAACTTCACGTTTTCAAAAACCTTCCGTTCGGCGTCCGGGATGACGAGGAAATGCGGGCGATGGCGGAAAGCGTCAAGGACAAGGGCGCAACCCAGCCCGCGATTGTCCGGCCATGCGAGGTCGGCGGCTTTGAAATCGTATCGGGTCACTGCGTTGGGACAGAAAAAAATTCCGTTTGAAATTGCCCTTGCCAACAACGGCGAAAGCCGCTCAGTTACCATGGGGGACGCTATGGCCGCCTCCGAGAGGATATGGTAAAACTCTGCGCATAAAGGCATAGACAAAATGACCCTGGAAGAAATTGACAGGGAAATTGCGGCGGCGCGGGTGGAACGGAAACCGTGCAGGGCCGGTATATGAACATATCCCGCGTCGTGCTGGACACTATATTGCTTTTCATATAAAGTCACCTTTTTTGGAGCTTGATTATACAGCGAATGCGAAATGCCGAAATCTGCATTTCGCACCACTTAATGGATAATCAAGCTCCCAAAAAAGAACATTTGATGAAAAACGGTATAACATCCTTGTTTCGGCCTTCCTCTCGCCGTTAGGGAACCTCGCGAAAATATACCGAATGTTTCTGGCCGGGGCATTGGAATAAGTTTTCAGCGAGGATATTTTTGCGGAGTATGAGGATGTTCCGTTTAGGCTGCATCTGCATATTTTTCCAGTTGACGCGGAAACGGTACTTTCCGCAATCCGGCAAAACGGAGAAGCGGCTCTGCCTGTGCGCCAAGTGCGGACGACATGATTGACAAAGATGACCGTGTTTGGACAGGATATCGCCATTAAGAACATCACCTCGCCCATACCCGGTCTTGCGGACGCGATGTTTGACTTCGTTTCGACTGACAGCGCGGGCGACGTGCTGTCCGAACTGAATTATTTAGCGTCAAAAATCATCGATATGGACGGGTACGTACGGGCGCGAAATATCAGGGGCGTCTGTGACGGCGGGGCGTCACTACGGCAGTGTCCCGGAAATTTTCAACATCACGGAAAACCTGAACAGTTATGACCTTCTGTCCGTTTTTAGCGACGAACAGTACGGCAATCTTTTAATTAATTTCATCGTCGACGATGCGGAAGCGTTCAGCCGGCTCGACGATTCGGACTACCCGGAAGACCGTGCGTGCAGCTTTTTCAAGCCGAGTTCGTCAAAGGCTTTCTTGGCCGCCTGATGTAAAAGGATGTCAGCTTCGTGAAGCTATCAGAATTTTTTCTAGTACCTGTCTTGCAATACTCGATGTGGACGGCGCGCGTTTTTGAGTAGTCGGCAATCTGCCTTTACAGCGCGGCGTTGGCGTCGAGCCGTGTTGCAAGGTCATTCAACTTGTCCGGGAGGCCGTTAAACTTTGCCGAAGCCGCCGCTTTTTCAGCCAGCACGGAATAATCATCCACGCCATGCTCCTGCAAATAGTTGAGCGTGCGCGCAAGCTTGATGTGCGCCCGCAAGATTTATAATCTTATGCTTGAAGGCGGAACCAAGCGCTATGGGCGGGCCAAAGAGACGCTGCGCGCCGCGCCTGCAATGCCTGAGGCGCGATGTCAATGCCTGCGGGAAGCAGGCAGCCTTGCGCCCGCCAACGCGCAGTTGAACCTCGACGCCGCGCGCAAAAGCTTTTTTCAGGGGCCGGACGCTGGATTTCCTAATTTCAAGCGCATGCGCCGCGGCCGGGGTTCATGCGCTGCAAATTGCGCGGATGATAATATTCGCCTGGCCGGCCAATATGCAGCCCTTCCTGAAGCGGGGCGCGTCCGAATCAAGAAGCATGGGGGCGAGCCGGATTATTATAAATTAAAATCATGCGCAGCAAGCCGGGAACCTTCCGGAAAGCATTTCGCTTCCGCTCCTTATGAATATGGCGGGGCTGTTTGAGCCTGTAGAAACGCATGGCGCCGTCGGCCTGGACTTTTCCATGAAAGGGCCCTGCATATCCAGCGAGGGGCGGCATGGCGGGCATCCCAGGCATTGCCGCCGGGCGCGGGGGAAACTCGCGAGAATGCAAAGAGCGCCGCCGAAAATGAAAAAACGCGGCGGAAGCTGCCTCAAGCAAAAATATAAAACCGCAAGGCGCCACGCCCGTACAGCCAATCAGCGAAGGGAGCTCCTGCATAAACAGGCTGGGTGGACAGCCAGCGCCTATGATTGCGCGGCAATCTAAAGCCCCGGCATGAAAGCGGCGCGGCGGGCTTTGAATTCCGGCAGGCCGGCGGATGGCCCCCATCCAGCAGAGCGCGCTCCGCCTGCGGCGCGGAAAAGGACGGTTCGCCTTTGCCGGAGCGGACGCATGCCTGCGGCTGCGGCAATGCCTTGGATGGAGGCGCAGCCGCGGCCGCAGCCGTCAAGAACGAAGCTTTGCGCATGCTGCAGGCAGCCTAAAAATAAAAATGAACAGCCGCGGGACGGACGGGGCTGGCTCGTGGAATGCCTGCGCCGACAGGCGCATGGCGCGAGAAGCCCCCGTCTCTTTAGGCGGCTGGAGTATGTCACATTTCATATTTTAAACATTATATACTTCATACATACGATTTGAGAAGCCGAGAATTAAATCTCTATTCGATAAATTTTGAAAATCCAGTAAGATCCGTAAATATTGCCCAAATTACTCAGAATATCAAAAATGAAGGGCGATTCAAATAAATCGCCCTTCATCCGCATGCCAATCTTCATTGTCTTGATACATCTCTACTAACTTAAAACTGATTGAGAGATTTTGCAACTGTGAAAAAGAATTCACTTATATTCGAAAAAATTCAAAATGTTCTTTGATTATGACTTGGAGTGACTATGGAGCCTAATGGTTAACTGGAAGTATGAGCGTTAAGAAATACTCTTGCTTTATTTCTATAGAATTCCATGGATTTCAGGCTTTTTCATGGGTTCAGGCTTGCTTGGCGCTGATTTCAAGTCTACAAAAGCATTGTTAGAGCTACTTTTATGGAAGCTCTCCATAATTTCGAGAACATGGAATGTGATCTCGCTTGACGCTCTGAAACTTCCCCCGGATTCAAGGGATTTCGCCATGTCGGCCAGTCCCAGGCCTCTGCTGTTTTCAGAGTATCCGAAGGTCAGCGGAAATTCGAGGAATTCCCCTTTTTCCGGCCTGAAAAGTCTGACCGGCCCGCCGAAGGTGTTCGGATCCGGCACCGAGAGGGTTCCTTCGGATCCATAAATCTCAATTCTAGGAACTTCAGCGGCATAAGCGTCGAAGGTAGTGAAGATGGTGCCTTGCGCTCCGCTATGAAACCGCATCATGCCGGTGATGTAGGTTGGCACGTCCACATCAATTACCGTCCCAGACTTTGGCTGGCTGGTTATGAGTCGTTTTTCAAAGGAAGCCTTGGCCATTCCCGCGACTGTCTTTACCGGACCCAAGAGGTTTACCAGCGCGCTAAGGTAATACGGACCCATGTCAAGCATCGGCCCGCCTCCAAATTTGTAATAGAACTCTGGATCCGGGTGCCACGACTCATGACCTCTGCAAACCATGAATGCGGATGCTCCAACGACAGTTCCAATTAGCCCCGAATCTATGATTTTCCTGCATGTTTGGATGCCTGCGCCCATGAACGTATCAGGCGCGCCTCCTATTTTAAGCTCAAGCTGCCTGGCGCGATCAACCAGTTTGACGCCTTCTTCGAGCGTGGCGCCCAACGGCTTTTCGGAATAGACATGCTTTCCTGCCTCCAGGGCTGCCATGGTCACATCGAAGTGCTCATATGGCCTTGTTATATTGAGGATGATGTCCACTGTGGGATCTTTAAGCATTTCATGCATGTCCTTGTATACGTGGACTCCGAATTTCTCTCTGGCTTTCTCAGCTCTTTCAGCAATGAGATCGCATACGCCTGCAATTTCTATCTCTTTGAATACATTCGCTATGTTTTCCAAGTATATTCCGCTAATGGCGCCTACGCCAACAAAACCTATCCTTTTCATACAAGTCTTCTCCTCATGGTGCCAAAATACACTCATTTTTACGCTCTGACGAAGCTTGCCCTAATACATTTTGGCTTGGTTTTCAAATCTTTCCGTCGTCAAGCCGTTTGCCAGAGCATAGGCTTTGCCTGCGCCGGCCCACACCATGCCGTTTTTCATCAGTTTGGCAGCTTCCGGAATGTTGAAGACATCATCATGATGGCCGAGGGAAGTATAGAAAACCCGGCCGTTTCCCCAGAACTTAGTCCAGGCTACAGGCATTGCGACGGGTTTGTTGGATATATGGTAGTAAGGCACAAGCGGAAACATGGTTGTCGCCAGGATTTCAACGGCTGGATCTATGTGCAGGTAGTAGTGTTCGCTCTTGACTTTGAAATCGCTTATTCCTTCAGTGATCGGGCTTGATCCGTGAGAGATGTTCACCTCGTATTCGATGCCGTCTCCGCCTGGATGGCTGACCCACTGGCCTCCCGTTATAAACTGCCACTGGGTGTTCTCCCTGAATGAATCGCACATGCCGCCATGGCATCCGGCAATTCCCACGCCCGCGCCTACAGCTTTGGAGATGTTATCCGCATAGACATTATTGATGGTTCCCATTGTCCAGCATGCAACAATAAGATCCAAGCTCATAAGAGGCTCCAAATCCGAGAAGCAGTCGAGAGAATCGCTTATCTGGATCTCGTAGCCCTCATCCAGAAGCATTTCAGCGAATCGCTTGGATGTCAGCTTGGGTTCGTGCCCATCCCATCCGCCTTGCACAATCAAAGCTTTTTTCATGGTTTTCCTCCACTGAGATAATTCCTTGCGAGAAGAAGCCGACTTGGAAGGCCTTGAATTATCCAAGCCGGCAGAACTTCCCTCTATTTAGCGAACGGCAAGCCGTTCGCAGGCAAGCGTTTTCCGGTTGATGAAGCTGTTGCGCAATGGTCGGGATTTCGGGCGTTTATGCCGCCAACACACAGTCAAAAATGCATTGCAGCATGATGCGCATCGGCATAATCCCTACAAAGCCGCCAGCGCAGCAGTATTCATCAGGTTCCATGGCTTATTGAAATTAGGCTGGAAGAACTGATCTACAAAAGCGATTTGCTCTATTGTCATCTTGTTCTGCAGGCACACCGCGAGTGTGTTTATAGTCTGCGTATAGTCAGCCCTTGATAGCAGCTGGGCTCCCAGAAGAACCCTGTTCCTGGAGTTGTAGACGAGCTTGAGTGTAGCCTCTGTGAATTCAGGCATGAATTCAGGAACATAACTGTCCTTTACAGTTACGGAGTTAACCGGCATTCCAAGCTGCTTTGCCGCCTCTTCAGTCAATCCTGTAGCCGCCAAGTTCAAATCGTATATTTTAATGCCTGATGTCGCTTGGGTGCCAAGATATTTAATCTTAGGCTCCAAAAGATTTATCGCTGCAAGCGCGCCCATTCTTATTGCATTTGTCGCAAGAGGAATGTAGTCGTTCTCTCCTGTAGGATTATAGAATATAGATGCGCAGTCTCCGGCTGCAAATACATCAGGGAGGCTTGAGCGCATGTATTCGTCCACTATGATCGCGCCGTTTGGCAAAGTGTTGATCTTGCCCCTGAAAAGATCGGACGTCGGCTTGAAGCCTATGCACACAATCACCAACTCAGCGGGGTATTCGCCATTGTTCGTGACAACGGAAGATGCGCTTCCGCCTTGGCCTTTGATCTCCACAACCGACTCGCCCAGCGCAAGCTTGACTCCATGAGAAGCCAAGGCATCTTCCGCGGGAGCTGTAAACTCGGCATCCATGTACTTGCTCATGATGCGGGGCGACATGTCAATCAGGGTTGTATTCTTGCCATTGGCGCTGAAGGCCTCCGCCAGCTCCACGCCGATGTAGCCGGCACCTATGATGGCGACGTTGCTGGAGTTCTCAGCTTTCGCAATGATGGATTTAGCGTGGTCATAATTTTTGCAGAGCAGCACATTTCCCAAATCTGCTCCTGAAAAGCGAGGGAGAATCGGCCAAGATCCTGTGGTGATAATGAGTTTATCCCAGCTTCCAAAAACTTCCTCTCCTGTGGCAATGTTTTTTGCTTTCACTTTTTTTCCTTCGAAATCAATTCCAGTGACATTATGCCTCATTTTGACATTCACGCCAAGAGAGGCAAGATCCTCCGGAGAGCTGTAAAACAAGCCTGAGGGGTCTTTCACAACGCCTTCCAGATACAATGCGATTCCGCATGACAGGAATGATATGTTGTCGTTTCTCTCGTAGACGGTGAGTTCAGCTTTTGGATGATGCTTTGCCAGATTGGCTATTGCGGCTGTTCCTGCGTGAGTGCATCCGATTACGGTTACTTTCATTTGCATTTTCCTCTCTCTGCTTGCACAGAAAACGTCTTATCCTCATTGGAGAAATATAAATAAAGCGCGTCATATTCTACGTTCATAAGGCTTTTGAAGCAGACCTGGCAAACTATTGAATCCATTCCAGCCATGATTGTCAATGATGTAGAGTTGGCGTCGGTTTTCAAGTGATTACCAGCCATTTTCAACTTAAAATCCTGAAGCTTCATTAGGCTTAGTAGTGCGGGAAGCCTCCCAGAAAGAAACGTGAAATACTACGATACAATTATACAGAAGATAAAAACAAAGTTCAAGACCAGACTTTAAGTTGATATTGATGGCAGAGCATCTCCTCGCTAAAAGCTTCAAGTTGTTCCAGTCATCTGCTGATACACTGATTTGCATATGAAGCTAAGCAGTTATACTGATTTGCAGTTAAATGTACCGAATTTGATGACGGATTATCCATTAAAGCAATGCATAATCCGTCATCAAATTCGGAGCTTTCCATGCAAATCAGTATATAAATCAGCATATCTCTCGCATCCTTTGAATTTGTCCAATTCCGGCAGCAGGCGGACTCGGACAAATTCAAAGAAAATGAGCGGCCGAAGTTGCTATTCAACCTTTAATCTCCGTTGCGAATCGGCGGATAACCCGGAAATGCGAATTGTTTGAGGAAGAGACGCAAGTCGCGCGTCTATGATTGAGGAGATCTGCGCCGGACGGATTAACGACGCTCTGTCGATCTATTTATAATGATATGCTGATCTGCATATGAACTGCCTGTCTGGGCGCTTGATTATACAGCGAGTGCGAAATGCCGATACCGTCATTTAGCACCTTGAAGTCGGATCATCAAGCTAAAGGCATACTGATTTGAATATGAACATTCCGATTAAAATCGGTACAGTTGACTGCAAATCGGTTTAACAAAGCGTTCAAAAGGACTAGGAGCCTGATACATTCAACTAAAAGTTGCATTGATTTCCATCTATGATTTCCCAGTCTTTCAGAAAGTCAGACGGTATTCAGAAGGAACTGAAAAAAGTCTATTATGGATATGAGCTCTTAATATCCGTTTAAACGAAGCCCTGCTTCCACACAAGGCCTCTCCTGTCGCTGTATGCTGAAAGGACAAGCATATGGCCTGCGCCTTTATAAAGATGTTCTGCGCGGCAATTAAGCCTGAGGAGGGCGCGCTTCGATAAAAATATTGAAGGTATGACTCATAGCAATCGACAGAACATCTTTCACGGCAGCAGAGAGCGTCATCATCTGCGTCTTTATTATTTTCAATAGATGGAGAATTCATCCGCTGAAAATGCCTCAGCTGATTTAGATATACTGATTTTCGTACTAAACTGCTTTTTTGGAGCTAGATTATAAAGCGAGTGCGATTGATATCGGCATATAGCATCACTCAGTGGTTAATCAAGCTCCCAAAAAAGAGCATTGAATTAAAATCTGTATAGAAGCAATTGTCTTATGAGTGTGTGGAAGATTCGGAAGCACCGGGGTTATGACGAGTTGACGAGCAGCATATGACTCACAGGATGAAGGTTTTATGCAAATTGAAGTTGAATTGCAGAAGGATGATTGACTTTACGGATTTTTGTTGCCTTATAGTAAATCTGTTAGGCGGCTGCATGGGAGAATGCGGTTATACCGATTTTCATCAAATGTTCCTTTTTTGGAGCTTGGTTAAAAGCAGTATGATTGGAGCACTGTATAATCAAGCTCAAAAAAAGGCAATTTTAAATGAAAATCAGTATAAATAATGGGGACTCAATTATCCCAGCAATGCATCCATAACTAATAAGTAAATGCTATAAATAGGTATAATTGATGGAATTCGGCATTTGTCTTGTTTAGGCGCTTAGAACTGCGCGCGTATCTTCCCGTCCAAATCGGGCGCGCCATTTGCCAGCTGCTCCTGAACGCCTGCAATATGCCGGAAGAGCTTGAATTGTCGCAAAAAGAGCTGTTTCAAAGCCTTTTGGACGAAATTCTGGGGGCTGCTTGTCTAAAAGGCGAATCAAGCGCATATATTCAAATTCTAAAACTGTCGCATTCGCAAATTCCAACTAAAATGAATCCCGGCTTGGATCCAGGGGTTGAAAAGCCGAGAAAAGCCGCCTAGGCGCGCTTGGCCGGAGAAAAGCCCGCCGACATAAAAATCAGGGGCAATCTCAACAAAGAATAATTATAAATACTATATACATGCCTTAAAGTCTCTCATTGCGAAGCTGATGTTCTTTTTTATTTTGCGATACCAAGTTTCTTCTCCGAGCCTTTCCGTTTCGTTTGAACTAATTTGGATCGCCAAAAGAAGTTGTATATTAGCCATTTTATTTATTTTGAAAAGCTTTTATTTAATCTGTTCAAGATATAAAAATAAATTAGCAATCCAAGTCATTTATTCAGAGCTACTTGATTATACAGGCTTCAAATGGATAATCAAGCTTCAAAAAAGAACATATGATGAAAGGCGGTATAATTTGGAGCTTGACTGGACAGCCGAGCTAAATTCTGAGCATAGATTGAGGACGCCGCCGTGAGCAGGCTAAAGCGGCGTGCTTGCAATAGCGCCTCTTATACTATCCCAGACGTTTGACGCCGGATATCGTCCACAAGAGCAAACGCGGCGCTTTGAATCCGTTTAGGCTGCTCAGCGAAAAAAGTCACAGCAGGCTCGTTTTTTTTGATGTTCCAAAGCCCCGCCACTTGTCCGTTTACGGCGATTGTTGGGAGGCAGATGCCTGATTTCAGTATGACCGCATTTTTGAATTCGGGTGCCAGAACCGCGCTCCTCTCCGCGTAGGACACGATAAGCGGGTCGAACCCCGATAACAGCGTCAATTCGGGAATGTCACCCATATCAGCGTTATCATCAACAAAGTAATATGTGTTCCCGCCGCATTCAAGACGCGTAAACTCGTCTAAATCCAGTGAGGACAGCTTTTTTTTGCCGTCTTTCCACAAGCCCAAAAACCAAGCGGCGTCAGCGAGCGTCGCAGGGCCGTAGGCTGCGAAAAATCTGCGGAGCATCTCCGGCAAAACCTCATCGGGCGTTAGAGTAGGTTCTGCGCTTATTAAATCAAAATCCCGGCTAGTCATATCGCGGAACGCAACCCTGCCCTGCCGGGCCAAATAGACAAAAATGCCGCCCCATGGCGACAACGCCGTCTGTATCGTCTCAGCGTCATAGTAGGGAGCGAATATGCGCCGCATTTCCTTACGGGAATACACACCGTCCTCCATGAGACTAATAACCTCTCCGGCAATCTGTTTCATCTGTTCTTCTCCGAGGCAGCGCGCCAAGTACGAGTCTTCGGAATGCATGGCGAGCAACAGAGGCAAATCTTCAAAGTCAGCGCCGTGCAAAGTGCCGCGATAGAGCCACGTCTTGGTGAGCGCGGTTTTCCAACCCATAAGGCCTGCGCCGCGAATAAGGGCGGAAAAGGCTACGTTGCGGTGAAACCAGCAATGCAATCCGAGAAGTTCGCGGGATAGCTGCACAAGATCATCGCACTGCCGCGACAAATACAGCCCATGCATGCGTTTCCGCAGAATTATTTCAGTTATTTTATCCATTGCGTCCCTCACTCCAAGATAAGCTTTATCGGGAATTTCCGCTATTCGTCATAGCTGTCTTTCGGCTCGATGAATTAGTCCAGCTCTCTTTTGATATCACAGGCTCAAGCTCAGATTTCAGCGTCAGCTGCGTCTAGACTATTGCCGAAACTTTCGATAAAAATCAGTGTAGTTATTGTTTATTCTAGCAATTTATGAAAATCGAGCAATACCAGTCAATCTAAAGTTGCCAAAAATCTTATCCCGCCATATTCAGCCCAACTTACCCGCATGGAGACTGCTGCGCAAGGGCAGGCATGATTTTGAGGCCGGCGTGCGTATTGCCGATGCTTGAACGCCATTTCATGTCGAAGGAGCACCTCATATTCAGTTAAGTTAAAAGGGAATATTCGTGGGAATGGGATTTATACTGATTTGCATTTGTAAGTTGCGATTTTGGAGTTTGACTGTCAACTTTCAAGGTGCGAAATGCCGATATCAGCATATCGCACTCGCCATGTATTCTAGCTCACAATAGGATGTTTTTCATAATCCATCAGTTCAAGAATAAGTCTGAATAATTCATCGCAGTTGTTATGCGGCGGATACCCCTGCCTTTAGGCATGAGGAGGAAGCCGCATGCTTCTTTCTGTCAGCGTTGCTTTTCGCTTCTCCAGAGGCTTGAGCTTCTTACAGCTGATTCCCGC
>JAISZB010000290.1 GCA_031269465.1 Clostridiales bacterium
ATTATGCATATCGGGAATATTATAAAGGAAAATAGACAGAAATTCAATAGTTTTATGGCATTGACTAAATTAGATGTAATATACCATTAATTGTAAATAAACTCATGACTGTCAAGTAAGCCAAGATGATTTATTTTATACTGATTGCGCTCAGATGCACCAATGTTGGTTTTGATTACGCACTATCAAGGCGCGATCGATGTCGGCATTTCGCACTCGCCGTATAAGCTGGCTAAATCGGAACTTTCATATGCAAACCAGTATAATAGGCTCATTGACTGCAAATCGGCATACCGCCATAAATGTTTTTCCGCTTTCACGCTGCGATGTTTCTCTGCATATACCTCACTAAACAGGATAGAGTGAAGTTGATTGAGAAGTATATGATTGCGACGAATAAAAAGATGGCGAAGACGTGGTTGCTTGTCACTGATACCTCTTGGGAGAGGCTGTTCAGGACTATCTTCGATCTGTAGAAGAATTCCGTTATGGCAACCTGAGCCAGAAAGGATGTATCCTTGATAGTGGTCACTATCTGGCTCATGAGGGACGGCACAATCTTCTGAAAGCATTGGGGAAGCACAATGTACCTGAGCGTTTGAATGAAGCTGAAGCCTTGCGAGCCTGCCGCTTCGAACTGTCCTTTGGGTATCGCGTTCAAGCCTCCCCTGACGATTTCCGCTATGACCGAGGAGGTGTAGAGCACGAGAGCCAAAGAGCCTCTGATAAGAGGGGTTCCTCCGCGCATTGTAAATACGCATACTAGAATCCACAGGAGAAGAGGCGTGTTTCTGAAAATTTCTATATAAGCGCCTGCCAGCCTGCCAAGCGCTTTTTTTTCATAGTTTCTGCAAATTGCAAGAAAGCTGCCTAAAATAACGCTTATCAATACGACGGCAATTGAAATCTCCAAGGTGGTCAGTATGCCCAAGAGCATGTAGACGGAGTTCGCAGGCGTAAATATGTCTCGGAGAACTTGGATCAGCATTCAATCACCTCTTCCATGACGGCAATTTCCTTGGAAGTCGTGATGTCGCGGCTCTTCAGCTTCTCCTCATAGCGCCTTGCGAACGTGGCGAGCGGGAAGCAGAGGATGAAATACAAAATGCCTGTAACAACGTATGCGGGGCCGTAGCTTAAGGTGCCGTTCGATGCCCATGAATCGGAGCGATACATGAGATCCCCTCCCGCTATAACCGCAAGGGTCGAAGTGTTCTTTATAAGGTTTACAGCCTGGTTCGTAAGCGGCGGCAGGATTATTTGAATTGTTTGGGGCAGTATCACATAACGCATTGTCTGTATGTAAGTGAAGCCTTGAGACCGGGATGCCTCAGTCTGGCCCTTGGGTATGGACTGAATGCCCGAGCGAACCACCTCAGCCACGTAAGCGCCATGGTACATTCCTATGACCAGAAAACCGATTGAGAATACATCCAACATAATTCCAATCTTTGGCAGGGCGTTGAAAACAAAGAAAATCTGAACTACAAGAGGCGTATTCTGGAAGAACTCTACGTAAACGCGCGCTATCGCCTTAAGCGGCTTGACGCCGCTGGTCGAAAATATGCCCAAGACAACTCCAAGGGCAAGCGCGAGAAGCAGCGCCAGAACCGCCACCGAAAGCGTAACCAGCAAGCCTTCGGCAAACACTCTGTAATCGCTGAATAGACGCTCCCAGCGCCAGAGAGCGAAAGGGCCGCTTCCCACAGCTGCACCTCCTTAGAGCTTGATGTGCTTTTCGGAAAGCGCTGCGATAGTTCCGTCAGCCAGCCATTTTTGAATCATTTCGTCAACTTTGGCCGCCAGCTCGGTATTCTGAAGCTTGGTCGCAATGCCGTATTCCTGAGGGGAGAATCTGTCAGGAAGAATTACGCTTGTTTCATCCACATAGCCGTTTAAAATGGCTCCATCGACTGAAAAGACGTCAACGCGCCCAGAATCCAGCGCCGCCTTGATTTCAGGATAAGAAGCGAATTCAGAGAACTGTATCCCAATTCCCGCCTCATCAGCAGCCTGCTGTATGGCGTCCTTGGAAGTAGCGGATTGGGCTACGCCGATGGTCTTTCCGCTGAGATCGGCGAGACTTGCGATTCCGGAGTCTTTTTTCACAAGCAAGCCGACAGAGTCGGTGTAGTATGGGGTTGAGAAGTTGTATGTCAGCTTGCGCTCCTCCGTGATAGTAAATGTTGCTATAACCATGTCTATATCGCCGTTATCAAGAAGGGGGCCCCTTGTTTTGGCGGTGACCGGCTGAAAGCTGACGGCGTTTTCATCGCCCAGAATTTCTTTGGCGACGAGTCTCGCAAGATCGATTTCCAAGCCTTCATAAGCTCCTGTCGAGCTGTTTAGAAGTCCAAATCCGGGAACATCTTCTTTAACGCCCACTTTCAAGATTTTAGCTTTTTCAATTGCCGCAGTGCCGCTGGCAGCGCTTGCGCAGCCTCCTGCAGACAGAGCCATGAGCGCAGCCAAAACGAAAAGCAAAGCTTTTTTCATGCCATAACCTCCTTGAATAATGTAATTTTGCCTTAAGCATCAGCGCTATACATGAGAAAATGGAATGGGATCCCAAGGATGCGTTCAAAGAGCCATTTCACATTGCGCTGCTGATGCATTTTACCGCTATGCTGACTTGCAGCCAAATGCAGCGATTTTGGGGCTGCGCCATCCGCTTTCGCGCCGCTCTATGGATAATCAAGCTCCAAAACAGGCGCATTGGGCTTTAAATAATCGGCAGGGCGCCCGTATGATTCACTCCGATAAAGCGTTTTGGGCAAACGCCATCGCCTCCGTACGGAGTCTTTCCCGCTTGAGTCGAATGAAAATCAGGGCGTGAGGGCGGAGACGGAAAAAGCGTTGCCATTGACGCATAAAGACGCTCTCTACCGTAGAATCTTGCTCAAAAACAGCTTGGTGCGATCATTTTGAGGATTGTCAAAGATTTCTTCGGGCCGGCCTTCTTCAATGAATGCTCCGTCATCCATGAAGATGACTCTGTCGGCGACTTGCCTTGCGAAACCCATTTCGTGGGTGACGACAACCATTGTGACGTTTTCCTTGGAAAGACGGATCATTACATCGAGGACTTCTTGAACCATCTCAGGATCCAGCGCGGATGTAGGCTCATCGAAAAGAAGTATCTTTTGTTGGGTCGCCAGAGCCCTGGCAATAGCAATGCGTTGCTGCTGGCCTCCTGAGAGGTTGGAAGGGTAGGCGTGGGCTTTGTCCCTGAGGCCTACCATGTCCAGGTATTTGAAAGCCAGCTCTTCAGCTTCGGCAAGCGTCTTTTTTTGCAGCTTGATCGGAGCCAGGGTTATGTTCTTGAGCACCGTCATGTGAGGATAGAGGTTGAACTGCTGAAAAACCATAGCGCAGTTGATGCGGACCAGTGCGGTGCGGTTCTTGTGGGTAAGGGCTTCTTGGTTTAAGAGTACTTCTCCGCTGTCAGGCTCCTCCAGAGCGTTTATGCAGCGAATAAGCGTGCTTTTTCCGGAGCCGGAAGGCCCGATTATAACCAGCTTCTCGCCTTCTTGGACGGATAAGCTGATGTCTTTCAGGACATGCAGGCTGCCGAAATGCTTGTTGATGCTTTTCATTGCTATCATCCGTTGCACTTGCCGCAAAGCCGCCAAAAATAGCCAAGCGGGATGGACGCTGCCACTGCCGCGGCATTTTAAAACACGCAAGCGGCTGCTCCTTTCTCTGGGATTATGCCTGCAAGTCAAGGCAGGCACGGGATGGATGAGAGACGGGCTAAAATAGGCGCGCAACCTCAGGTTGCTGGCGCAGAGCCGATTGCCTTTGAAGGAAAGAAGATATACTGCTTTGCAGTCAAATGCACCTAGCTCAATGATTCGAGCTTAAAACTGGAACGCGCCATTTCGCATCAGTATAAAAAACAATGCACTCCTGCCATAGGCAGAGTGCATCATTGCGCCGCTAATAAGCTCAAAAACTCGTAAAATGATCCAATTGTCGTTAAACTCCGCTCTTTATTATGATTCGGAAGAACAGAGGCTCGAGCAAAAAAGAACTGGGGTGAAAGTGAAGAGGGTATGCAACGATGAATGCCTGTAAAGGCATTCATCGCTAGCGCGCCGGAAGCGGCGCATCCTGGATGGAGCCAATCACTTAACAAGTGAATGCTGGCCATCTTGATTAAACGTGTATAAAAGCTTTGGCGCTGATATGATGTTTCTTATTATATAATATAATCTGTTGGTTATTTTGTCAAGCATAAATTGAAAATTTTACTGGCTTAATTCAACATTATGGTGTATTGGCTTCATTTTCTGCACTTTCTTCATGTTTTTGCCTCTGGGCTGAAGCCGAAGTAGGGGGAATGCGTTGAACGAGGATTTCAGATATACTGCTTTTCATATAAAATTGCCTTTTTTGGAGCTTGATTATACAGCGAGTGCAAAATGCCGATATCAATCGAACTACTCAATGGATAATCAACAAAAAAAAGGAACATTTGATGAAAAGCTGTATATGCTAATATCCGCATAATTTACAGTTGAAATCTGGATGTGCCGATTGAGGCCGAATGCATGCCGATTTGCTATACTGATATTCATTTGAAATTAACATCAATCTCCATAATCAGAGTTTCCTCTGAGCATAATGAAGGCGGAACAAGGAATTGCCTCAAAGCGGCTTTAAAGGCTGTGGCGCCAGGCCGCGCATTCACCTGAGCTTGACATGCACTTCCCTTAGCTGGTGCTCGCTCACTGCCGCAGGTGCGTTTATAAGCAGATCCTGCCCGTTGCTGTTCATGGGAAACGCTATAACTTCCCTTATATTCTCAGAACCGGTCATTAGCATCAGCATGCGATCAATTCCGGGAGCCATGCCTGCATGCGGCGGGGCGCCGTAATGAAAGGCTTCAAAAAGCGCTGAAAACTTCTCTTCTATATCCTTTTTCTCGTAGCCTGCTATTTCAAACGCCTTTATCATTATGTCGGGCCGATGATTCCGTACAGCCCCAGAAGATAGCTCCACGCCGTTTAGGACTATATCGTACTGGTATGCGTTGACATCCAGAGGATCCATGGTTTCCAAGGCCTCCATCTCGCCTTTGGGCATTGAGAACGGATTGTGGGTGAACTGTATGCGTCCTGTGTCTTCGCTCAGCTCGTACATTGGAAAATCAGTTATAAACGCGAATTCGAACCTCGACTCATCAATGATGCCAAGCCTCAATCCTAATTCGGATCTTATCTGTCCCGCAAGCCTGTCAACTTTGTCCCTTTGGTCAGAGATGAAGAATAGGGTGTCGTCTGCTTTTAAATCTAGCGTTTCAATGAGCTCGCTCCGCTTTTGCGCGGACAGGAACTTCACTATAGGCCCTTTAAGCTCCATGCCATTAAAAACCGAGATGTATCCTAATCCCTTCATGCCTATCTCCGTGGCGAATGAAAGCATCTTTTCGAAAAAAGCCTTCGACTTAGATGCGCAGGCGCCTGCAACTATGCCTCGCACTGGTTTTGCCCGAAAAGGGGCGAAATCGACGTTTTGGAAGAAATCGGACAAATCCTTGATTATCAGGGGGTTTCTTAAATCAGGCTTGTCGGTTCCATACTTCATCATGCTTTCAGAGTAAGTAATTCTCGGGAATGGGAGCGGAGTTATGACAGGCTCCGCTTTTTCAGGCGTTTTCACATCGCTTGCTCTGTGCTGGCATCCTGGAATGGGTGAGAGAGCGAATTTTCTAAAGACTTCGCTAAGCGCTATTTCCGCCACTTCAAATACGTCTTCCTGAGTTGCGAAAGCCATTTCAAAATCAAGCTGGTAAAATTCGCCGGGAGAGCGATCGCTTCTGGCATCTTCATCCCTGAAGCAGGGAGCTATCTGAAAGTACCTGTCAAAGCCCGCAGTCATAAGAAGCTGCTTGAATTGCTGAGGAGCTTGAGGAAGAGCGTAAAACTTGCCGCGGAATTTCCTGCTTGGCACAAGATAGTCCCTGGCGCCTTCGGGAGAAGATGATGTCAGTATAGGCGTTTGTATCTCGACGAATCCGAGCTCCTCCATCTTGCGCCTGAGAAAGCTTATTACTTGCGAACGAAGCACTATGATTGAATGAAGCGCGGGATTTCTTAGATCAAGGTATCTGTACCGAAGCCGCACCTCCTCCCTTGTGTTTGAGGAGTCGCAAATCTCAAATGGGGCGGGATAGTACGCCCGGCCCAGCAGCTCTATCTTGTCCGCCCTGACTTCGACAAACCCGGTATCAATCTTTGAGTTTACAGTATCAGGATCACGCTCCCGCAAAATGCCTTCGGCGGATATTACGCTTTCGCGGCTGAGCTTTGCGGCGGCCGCCCTGGCATTTTCGCTGAGCACTATTTGAGTTATGCCGTAGTGATCTCTCAGGTCTATGAAAATGACTCCTCCGTGATCGCGGATGGTGTCAATCCAGCCTGCTATGCGAACAGCTTTATTTACATGCTCCTTGCGGAGTTCACCGCAGTTGTGCGTTCTGTATGGGTTCATTCTAAAATTCCCTTCATCGTTCAAGCGCTTTTTTCAGCTCTTCTCCAATGGTCTGAGGCAACGCCTTGCCGCGCAGCTTTTTCATGCACTGCCCTAATAGAAACGATAGAACCTTTTCATTTCCATTTTTGTATTTGGCGACAGAGGCGGGATCCGACGCAATCACGCTTTCAACCGCTTCTTTTATCGCTGCGTTGTCTTCAGAAACATATAGGCTGTATTTCTTTGCAACCTCGCCTATTCCTATTTTTTCCGAATACATGGCTGAAAGGGCGATCTTAAGGCCTTCCTGGGTTATCTTGTTTTCTTGCGCGAGCGCAAGGGCTTTTACAAAATCCTGAATGGGCATGGAAATCGGCTGCGTTTCGTCGCCGGATTCATTCAAGAGGCGCTGTATCTCTCCCTTTATTGAGTTCGCGGCGTTCTTGGGGTTGGCACCGGCGGAAACGGCTGCGTCAAAGAAGTCGGCTGTCCTGCGCCGGCTCAAAATAGCGGACGCATCCCTGGGGCTGAGGCCCAGAGCCGAGGTGTATCTTGAAAATCTGCTCGCCGGCGCCTCAGTCAGACCCGCCCTTATCCGCCCAATCTCCTCTTCGAGTATTAGGAGGGAAGGTATGTCGGGATCCGGGAAGTATCTATAGTCGTGGGCGTCCTCCTTAGTGCGCATGGAGAATGTTTCTCCTGAATTCTCATCGTAGCGCCTGGTTTCCTGGACTACCCTCCCTCCTTCGGAAACTAGATCCATCTGCCGCTCTATCTCATGCGCCAAGGCCTTTTTAATGAACCGAAAGCTGTTTATGTTTTTTATTTCGCTTCTGGTTCCATATATTTTGGATCCTTCTGGCATTACTGAGATATTGGCGTCAACTCTCAGGCTTCCCTGCTCCATCTTTCCATCGCATATCCCGCCGTAAACTAGAGTCTGGCGCACCTTTTCGACAAATTCTACTGCATCATCTGGAGATCTGAGATCGGGTTCTGTCACTATTTCTATCAGAGGGACTCCGGCGCGGTTGTAGTCCATAATGGTTACGCCTTTTTCATGAATGAGCTTTCCAGCATCCTCTTCCAAATGTATGCGGTTGAGCCTGATGAAGCGGCTGTTTATCTCCAGGCCGCCGCCCAGGCATAGTGGAGCGTATAGCTGGGATATCTGATAGGCCTTTGTGAGATCCGGATAAAAATAGTTCTTCCTGTCCCAGCGGGTGCTGCGGGAGATGCTGCAGCCCAGCATCATGCCGGCTGAAATCGCAAGCTCAACCGCCTTGCGGTTGAGAACCGGCAAGGCTCCCGGGAGGCCTAGGCATACAGGGCATACGTTGGTGTTCCTCTCGTCACCGAAAGCGTTTAGGCAAGAGCAGAACGCCTTTGTGGCGGTTTCAAGCTCCGCGTGTATCTCCAGGCCTATAACGGCTTCATACTTCATAGCTGCACCTCCTTAAGAAGCGTTGATTTTCGGGGCGGGGCGCTTGAAGCTTCTTTCAAAGGCGTCCGCCAGGCAGAGAATTTTGGAGTCGCTCCAGCGCGATCCCGTCATCATAAGGCCTATGGGGAGCCCGTCTGAAGTCAAGCCGCAAGGCGTGGAGAGGGAAGGAAGCCCAGCCAGCGCCGCGCCTACAGTGCAGATGTCGGCGAGGTAAAGCTGGGCTGGATCTTCCGGCACGGCGTCGAAAGCGAAGGCCGCCATCGGGCTCGCCGGAGAAAGTATGGCGTCATAGGTTTCGAAAAGGCGAGAATACTCGCTTCTAAGAGCGTTTGCCAGACGGGTGGCTTTGATGTAGTAATCATCATAGTAGCCGCTGCACAGGGCGTAGCTTCCGAGAAGTATCCTGCGCTTGACTTCCCATCCGAAGCCCTCGGCCCTGCTCTTTTCGACCAGGTCTTCATAGCTTGAGGGCTTATTGATCCTATGGCCGTAGCGCACTCCGTCAAAGCGCGACAAGTTGGCTGACGCTTCAGCGGATGATATGAGGTAGTACGCGGGGACGGCGTGCTCCAGGATTGGGATGGATATTTCGCTTACTTGGCAGCCTGCGTTCCGGTACCATTCGGCTGCATTTAAAACGGCTTGCCTGGTTTCCGGCTCGACGCTCTCACCTAAAAGCTCCTTGACAACTCCCAGATGGATTTCAGGGGCTTTCTCTGGAAATTGTTCATAGCGGGAATTCATGAAATCGTCAGCCATGCCTGCGCTTGAGCGCTCTGCGAAGAGTCCGGTTGAATGCTGGGATGTCTGATCATGCCCATCGGCGCCTGCGACTGCCGCGAGCAGCTGCGCGCAGTCTTTGGCGGATAGACCCAGAGGGCCTACCTGATCAAGCGAGGAAGCGAATGCTACGCAGCCATAGCGCGATACCATTCCATAGGTTGGGCGCATGCCGGTAATTCCGCAGAAAGAAGCAGGCTGCCTTATGGATCCTCCAGTATCGGAACCGAGGGCTGCGGAGCAAAGCCCGGCAGAGACCGCAGCGGCGCTGCCGCCGGAGGAGCCGCCGGGAACCCGATTTGGATCGAACGGGTTGCGGGTCTTCTTGTAATAAGAGGTCGTTGTGGTTGCGCCCATGGCAAATTCATCCATGTTGAGCTTTCCGAGGAAAACGGCGTCTTGTGAGCGGAGCTTGGCTACTACAGTGGCGTCATATGGTGGAATGTAGCCTTTAAGCATTTTTGATGCGCATGTAGTTGGCATATCGAAGGTGCACAAGTTATCCTTGAGTCCTACAGGTATGCCGGTAAAGGCAAGGGATTCACCGCTGTCTATCCGCGCTTGCGCTTTGGCTGCCGCAGCCTCGCAAGCATTGTTTACGTGCAGGAAGGCTTCCAGGCCTGAATGCTCTTCGATTCTTTCAAGATAAGAGCGGGTTAACTCTATGGCGGATATTTCACGGCGATCCAGCAGCTGGCGTTGTTCGATAATACTCACAAAATCTCCTCCGGACTAGAATCCCGCGCAATCTGCGGGATTTTTGCAGATCTTCATTCTACTATTCTGGGAATGGTGAAAGTCTGCGGGGGTGAGTCCTCTTCCTGCGAATCGGAAGCTTTGGGACTGCTTTTCACCTCAGCGGCGTCTTCTCGCAGATTTTTCATTCCATCAGGCAGGGGAATTTCCTGAAGCTGGGGAATGTCTGCGGTCTTTATAGAGTCCATGAGCGTCATTATAGACGCCATGTCCTTTTCCATCTCCTTGAGTTCTTCCAGCGTAAAATGGATTTTGGACAGCTCAGCGAGTTTCTTTATGTCATTGCCATAACTCATTATTCGCACTCTCCTCTTTATGCGTCGTTTAACGCATTGGCATGCAAAAACGCAAAAAAGCCCCTCAAATGAATTTGAGGGACGGGAAAACCCGCGGTGCCACCCACATTGGCGCTGGAGCGCCCGCTTTTACTTTCATATTCATTTGTCAGGACCGGTTCAAAAATAAATGAGCAGGCAATATTGAATAAACGGCGCAACAAGCCTTATTATTTTTAATTCGTCCTTAAGGGCAACGTTGCTCCAATTCAATTAGGATTAGGAAAGAGCTTAAGCTTTGCCCGAGCGCTTTAAATCCTGGCTCAACGGAACTTTCAGCCTTGGTTCCGACTCTCTTTATGAGCGTTTGGTTGAATGGAGGTTTGCCCATATATGCTGATTTGCAGTCATATGCGCCTATTTTGGAAGCATGCTAGGATTTCATATGCGAATCAGCATGCCTAAAACGACGCTGCTTACCACTTAAGGCATGGATTATTAGGGTGCGTCGCAACATTCGTTTTCGCGCCCCTGAATGCGCTCACGCAATGAATTAATTCGATTCGCAGTCAAATACGCCTATTTAGAGCGTCCACTTTCAAGGGGCTAAATGCCGATATCAATCGCACTCGCCGCGCAGCCAAGATCCAAATTAGCTTTCATATGCGAATCAGTATAACTAAGCGAGCGTACGTGCGTCAGCAGTGAAGATTAAACTTGAGCGTCGCTAAATCTCTCAAGCAGTATATATAGCACATTTTTGAAAGTTCGTCAAGCGCTTTTTACTGCCATATGCATTTTCAGCTTTTTTACCAGTTCAACTCCAGCTGTCTTCCGATCTCTTCAGATCCCTTTTCGGAATAGAAATCGAAAGCCTCCTTGATTGCCTGTATGGCGTACGCTTCAAGGGTGAAAGGGCCTGCGCCGGTATCGTTTGCGCTTAAAGTTATGACTGAGTACTGGAAGTTGTTTAGGAAATCCATGTTCGCATCCGGATCGGATAGGGTGAACTTGTACGAAAAGACAGCCTTTGATCTGCCCGGCATGTATAGGTTACCCAATCGGCCGTGCCGTCTGAAGCTATTCTGGCGCCGCCTTCCAGAGAAACGCCTGCAGACATGCGCAGGCCTGACGCGGAGTCCCCTGTTGGGGATTGCAAGCTCGACTGGATGATAGAAAGAGGCGTTCTCGATGTTCCAAACCTGGGAAGAATGCCCGGTATCGCCGAAAAAAAGGCTGTCTTTGAGCTTAGTTTATGAAATATGTTTTGCCGTCGGCTAGCGACCCGTTTCCAAGCGGCGTGGAGTCTGAGCATATGAATTGTCAGCGCAGAAGATGCACGATGAATTCGGCGGATATCACGCCGTTTTTGTCCGGCGCGCTTTGTTCTTCATATGCCAGGCCCTTTTGGTTCACTCTCCATGTCGGATAGATTCTCGACTTCGTATTCTATGCCGCTTTTCATCAAATGTACCTTTTTTGTTGATTATCCATTGAGTGGCGCAAAATGCCGGTATCTGCATTTCGCGCCACTCAATGGATAATCAACAAAAAAAGGCAGTTTTATATGAAAAGCAGTATATATACGACTTAGCGCCGGGAATTATATTGTTGCTCTCGTCGGCGAAGCCGCCCGGATAAGCGACTGCGCCGCAATCTGAAAAAGTTCGCCGGCCCTAGGCAAAAGCAGGGCGGAGCCGTCGCCATTTGCCGTATACGCCCTCCTGGAGAGCCGTTGCGGCCAGCAGAATGATTGCCGCTGCGCTTATGACAATGATGATGAATCTTCTTCAAACCCATGCCAATCACGCCTTTTTTGCAGGCTGCGCCTGCAAAGCCAGCTGCTTCAAAGCGCGACTGAAAAGCCTGAATGAAACTTAAACGGCTCTGATATACCGCTTTTCATCAAATGTTCCTTTTTTTGTTGATTATCCATTGAGTGGTGCGACTGATATCGGCGCTTCGCACTCGCTGTATAATCAAGCTCCAAAAAAGGCAGTTTTATATGAAAAGCAGTATAGATGGCTAAAAACCTCAAGCCTAAAAGCGATTAGTACTCTAACAGCGAGGGATCGCGCTAATGCTGAATAGAATGAGCTTGCAGCAAAGTAACGCTTCTTTCAACAAATTGCTTGGCATATGCCGGCAGAATATTGCAAATACCCAATTATTCAACCATTGTAGCATATTCTGCATTGACTGTCAATTTTCGACGAGGTTGGCGAATTAAATTTAATTGCATTTCGAATGGAAAAAATGAAATTTATATAGTATAATAAAGCGTATTGACTGATTGTGCGATTTACGCCAGTTTTCAAGCTCTTCTGGAAATCTTCCCTCAGGATTGAACTTGGCGGGCGCATTTTCTTGGAAAATAATTAAATAAGGCGGATAATGACGATCAAAAGATAAAATTCGCGCCACTGTGATGAAATCTCTTTTCAGGAGAGCTTTTATAATGTATTATTAAGTATGGCTGATGCGGCTTGCGCGAAAAAACCTGAACATAAGCGCAGGCTGATTAAGAAAGGCTGGCGGAGATTATACAAAAGGAGGAAGTTATGAGGCATGTCATTGAACCTACTGATCTGACGTTGGAAGAACAAAGCGAGCTTATAGCTGAAGCGTCTCTGATAATGCGAAATCCTTCACGCTACGCGGAGGTTTGCAGGGGAAAGATTCTGGCTTCTCTGTTTTACGAGCCCAGCACTCGGACGAGGTTGAGCTTCGAGTCCGCGATGATCTCACTTGGCGGCAGCGTAATTGGATTTGCCAGCGGAGATGTCTCTTCTGCGGCTAAAGGCGAGAGCATAGCCGATACCATAAGGGTTGCGGGATGCTATGCGGACATCTGCGCTATTAGGCATCCAAAGGAAGGCTCGGCTCTGGTTGCTTCGCAGTTTTCCACCATACCCGTCATTAACGCAGGGGATGGCGGCCATGAGCATCCTACTCAGACATATACAGACATCTTGACTATAAATGCAGTCAAGGGCCGGCTGGAGAATATGACGGTCGGGCTCTGCGGAGATTTGAAGTTCGGACGTACGGTTCATTCACTGATAAAGACTCTTTCTCTGCATCCAGGAAACAAGTTTCTTCTGGCATCTCCGGAAGAGCTGGCGATTCCGGACTACATCAAGTGGATTCTGAGAGATAGGGGCTGTGAGTTCGAGGAAACCAGGGATCTGGAAGGCGCAATAGGAAAGATGGACATCCTGTATATGACTCGGGTGCAGAAAGAGCGCTTTTTCAACGAAGAGGACTATGTTAGGCTCAAGGACAGCTATATTTTGGATATGGCCAAGCTGGAAGGCGCAAAGCCCGATTTGGCGATACTGCATCCGCTTCCTCGCGTCAATGAAATATCTGTGGAGGTAGACAAAGATCCAAGGGCCGTTTACTTTTACCAGGCAATGTGCGGGAAATTTGTCAGGATGGCGCTGATTAAGAAGCTGTTGGACCTTTGAGCCCCTTTAAAATTGGAGCTGAAAAGTCAAATTTTATTTCTCAGCCTCATGAGCGGCTTGCAGGAAAAATAAAATTTGACTTTTCAACTTAGGAGTTTTTCGATGGTTTTTTAAGCCTTATTCAGAAAAGAATGGAAATTGCTTGAACTGGGAACAATAATAGGTGCGTTTGCTTAAGAAGCGGATGAGGCGAACCGAAAACAGGCTGACGGGATCTAAGCTGGATGCTTCCATACGTTGCAGGCGGTATGGGGAGACAGCCGCCCTCATTAAATCCAGAAAGGAAATGAAAGATGCTAAGCATTGACAGCATTGAAAAGGGAGTAGTAATTGATCACATAAAGGCGGGCAAGGCGATGCAGATATACTCCTACCTGAACCTGGACGTGCTCGACTGCAGCGTCGCGGTCATTAAGAACGCAAAAAGCGCCAAACTGGGTAAGAAAGACATAATTAAAATCGAAGATAGAATAGATGTTGATCTGAACATCCTGGGCTACATGGATCCAAATATAACAGTCAATGTCATTGAAGGCGGGATGATCACTTCAAAGCTCAAGCTGACGCTTCCCGACAGGCTGGTCAATGTTATAAAGTGCAAGAACCCCAGATGCGTAACATCCATTGAGCAAGAGATAGCGCATGTATTCAAGCTGAGCGACAAGCAGCAAAAAGTGTATAGATGCGTCTACTGCGAGCAGGAGCAAAAATAGGCTGCACCAATTAATTCCAATAGAAATACATAATTTTGCATAAACCCGTTTATGCTAATTAATGCTCCATGCTGGATTAAATCTTTTTCGGCGCGTCTGTTTCCAAATCTTCAAAGGGAGAGCATTGGATCTGTCCATGAACCTCCCCTTCAGGCATAAACTTGGCATGGCCTGCAATTCTGTTTCAATTTCGAGTATGCTGATTTCATTTTCAATATGAAAGCTCCTATTATACTGCTTTTCATATAAAACTGCCTTTTTTTGGAGCTTGATTATACAGCGAGTGCGAAATGCATTTCGCGCCTTTCAATGGATAACCAAGCTCCAAAAAAGGATCATTTGATGAAAAGCGGTATAGCTTGGCTGCGCAGGGAGTGCGAAATGCCTTTTTCTGAATATCGCGCCTTGGAAGTGGAAGTCAGGTTCCAAAATAGGTGCATTGACTGCAATCGGTATAGCCGCGCGCATCCCGCATGTCTTTCCTCATATTCATGCTGAAGGAGGATGGCAAATCGCGTTGAACAATCTGCCCTGGATTTTGCGGCCGCCTTTTGAGGGCGTTCCTTAGAATTCATGAGGAGAAGGGATTTTTGCCGATGGGTTTTAAGGCGCGCTTTAGGATTAGCGAAAAAAGCCCCTAAATAGACTTAAAAGGCCGGAACTAGCGCATAGGGGCTTCCTCGAAAGCCTTTCGGCCTCTCGAAGGTTCGATAATCCTTATTTGACTTGATTGAGGTGAGTATAATGATATGTCCGAATTGTGGGAAAGAAGGAGACAGCGTTTTTTGCGCCGCATGCGGCACGAAGCTTCCTACAAGGGAGGAAATGGAGCGGATGCAGTCGGCGGCGCTCAAAGCTGCGGAGGAAGCTGCAGAAGAGGCGGTTGTGCTGAAAAAGGCCGCTGAGGCCGCTGTCGCCGCTGCTATGCGCAAAGCGGGAGAAGCGGCGGATGTCGCCAAAGCCCTCAAGGAGACCATTGAAGCGGAAGAGGCGGCGGCTGCCAAAGCGCGCGCGGCCGAAGAGGCCGCACTCAGAAAAGCTCTGATGGATGCGGAGGAATTGCTTCGCAAAAAAGAGGATGCGGCAGCTGCTGCGCTTGCGGAGCAGAAAGCCGCCCAAGACGCTTTGGCCGCATGGAGGGATGCCATCACCGGCCTGCGGGAGCCGCCCCCAAATCTAAGAAACGAATCTTTTGTAGCGCCTCCGCGCATAACGAGGCCTCCGGGAGTGCCAGACGCTCGCAAGCCGGATGTGGCTCAAGACTATCCCAGAGCTCCGGTGGAAGCATCGGATTATTTGGACGACGAGCCGAACAAGCCGCCGTTGCCGGAATACAGACACAGATCCTTCGACGACGATACAGATTACGGCCGCAGGATGTCTGCGCCTGCATCCTTCAGGCCGCCAAATGAAGAGGATGATTCAAGAAGGGCCGGAGTTGGTTTATATCAGCCGCAAAGGCAGCCGGAAGCGGCACCCGGCGCGCCGCCAAAAGCGGGTTTTGCGTCAAGCCAGCCTGAAAATTACAGACCGGGCGATCCTAGGGGCGGCGCTCGCATGGGGCAGGCTGAACCGCTTAGAAATTCTGAGCTGGCGCCGAACTATCGCCCGTCAGACGCCGCTGCGGGATACCGCCCAGACGCGGCGCCGAACTACCGCCAGGCGGATCCAGCCTCGGGATACCGCCCGGCGGACGCGGCGCCGAACTATCGCCAGGCGGATCCAGCCTCGGGATACCGCCCGGCGGACGCGGCGCCGAACTATCGCCAGGCGGATCCAGCTTCGGGATACCGTCCGGCGGATGCGGCGCCGAACTACCGCCAGGCGGATCCAGCCTCAGGATACCGCCCGGCAGACTCTTCTGCCGCAGGCGCTGCACAGCAGGCTTCAAAAGCTTCTGCCTACAATCCGCCTTCGCAGAATCAGGGCTTTATTCCCGGCTCTAGCTATCAGGTTTCTCCGGGTCAGGATTATGGCGCAAGGCCTCCTCAGGGCGGCGATTACGTCTCGGTGCAGCCGCTGGCATATCGTCCGATAAACTCTGAGGCCGCGCAAAACAGCTTGCGGGACGCCGCGCGCCAGATCGACAGCGATCCCCCCAGATCGCAGGAAGCCGCCACTCTTATATCCGATGATCCGTGGAATCTGAACAATCAGAACGCTCCGCTTTGGAACGCTCAGCCTAGCTACAACCCGAATGCGACAAACGAAGAAGTTTGGGAAACCATAGTAAAAAACACCCCGCAAGATCCTGAATCGGCCAGCATTCTGCAGAAAGCGGCGGATTACTGGAAAGCCGGCGAGACGGCTCCCCCCGTGATCAGAGAGAGGACGAACAATCCTGAGAGAACGCCCAGGCATGCGCATCCAGAGAGAACTAATCCGGAGAGGATTGCGCCTGGGGGATCGGACGAAAATTCAGCCCCGGATCCGTGGGGGTTCAATGATCCCAATGGGTTCGGGTATGCCTGGACATCTCAGCAGGGCGGCGCGGCGGTTGCCGCTGAGGATCCGAAGATAGCGTACATGCCGAATCCCGGAGCGAAGCCGAAGCGCGATCCTGCCAAAAGGGATTCGGATTATGACGAAGACGATGAAGACTACAACGAATACGATGAAGATGATGGAGACGAAGATGATGAGGACGAAGACGACGATTATGAGAGCAAGCCGTCTTTCTTCGGCAAGTTCTTCGGATCGATGAAATCAGTTTTTACAAAAGGCGGAAAGAAAGGCTCTTCTGAGTATGACGATGAAGATGAAGACGAGGATGACGATGATGTTGAGGATGACGACGACGAAGACGACGATTCGGATGATGAAGATGATGGCGATTGGCAGTCCGATGACATCGAAGTCGACGAGGATGACGATGATGGATATGACGACGGCGGAGATGGCGGCGGAGTCAGGAAAAAGATAGTCATTGCGATTGTCGTCGTCGGACTTGCCGTCGCTCTGGCGCTTGCCATCATCCTGATATTGAGGGAGCCTTTGATGAGGCTTATCGGCGGAACCCCAGAAATAGCCGGAACCGCCCCTCCAGCGGAAGATCTTCCAGTCGTGACGGACGCTCCGCAAGAGCAGACGTCCGATCCTGAACCAGTTGACGAGCCAGTTCCGGATGTCGGCCTCGAGTACCGGACCGCTTGGGAAAGCGCCAGATCCATGAGCGCGGATGGCATATCCGTTTACAGTACGGCTGATGTTCCCGGAATATACATTATGACGGATGACTACCTGGATGTCAGGCAGATATCCGACATTGAGGTGCTTCAGGCATGCTACGCAAATCCATGGATATACTATTCAACTTACGAAGGAATATTCCGCCTGAGATACGACGATGCGGGAGCAACGACCGAGCAGGTCGTCTATGAGAATTATACAGAGCCTCTGGCATTCTTTGTGCTGGACGGATATCTATATTACCCCGGGCAGGTCGACGGAGGCCTATGCAATGTCTGCAGGATAAGCGAAGATTTGTCTGAGCACAAGATACTGATGGAAAGGGTAAGCACGGATTTCCTTGTAGACTCCAACGGAGTCTACACCTTCGGAGATGAGTCAGGAACGCCCGCTCAAAATGACATCTTCGCCAATCCGGAGCAGCCTGAAGATCCGATGTATCCTGCGAAAAATCTGTACTTCTCGGACATTCAGGCTCAAGCCAACTGGAAAATAGCGCGAATGAACATAGAGGAGATAGTCCAGTCCAAGCCAGCCGGGGTAGTAGTCAAAACCAGGGAGAACGGGTTTGCGGTTTACTATTACGTGTCCAAGGACGGCGCGACTTCGAGCGTTACAGCCAGAGATACAGTCCAAGCTGAAAACGGGGTTTTCTATGAGCTTCAAGATATGGGGGGGCACTATACGCTCGTTGCGAGGCGGGATGGAGAGATAGCGCCGGTTGTGGGCGAAGTTCAGCCATTTGCGTACGCGTTCGCTAACAACGCCTTCTATTACTTCGCTGCGGCTATCGACGGCGAAAGGACTGTTTATCATTTGCATAAATTCGACTTTGGCAGCGAGACAGACAGCATGATTGCTGATTTCGGAAGAATCAACGTAAATGTAGCTGACATGGCCAGTCAGCGCCAGGTGGGATTCGACAAGATAACGCCTGAATATATCTGCTTTGAAGGATATATGGTGAAGATGGATGGAAGCATGGTATATTATGACAGAACCACGGGCAGTTGGCAGGATATTTGAGAAAAGGATAAAAAGCAAGGCGGGCCGTAAAAAGCGCTCGCCTTGCTTTTATTTTGCACTCGCTGTATAATCAAGCTCCAAAAAAGGCAGTTTTATATGAAAAGCAGTATATTTGGCGGGAGAAGATCCCGCCTATTAGGAAGAGCGCTTCTATTCTTGGCTGTGAAGTATGGGTTTGAAGATTTCGCGGTTTGATTGCTCAATGTAATCCGCTACGCTTTTTACCGCTTGGTCGTAGAAGCGAAGCTGGGACTGGATGTGCTCTTTTCCCCTGCGGTCGACTTTCTCGTAAGATCCGTCGGGTTGCTGCACTCTAAGCTTCACTGTATCGGACAACGTTGTTTCAAGGATGTCTATAAGCTTTTCCTTAAGGGAAGCGTCTTCTACGGGAAATGCGACTTCTACGCGCCGATCGAGGTTTCTGGGCATGAGATCCGCGCTGGAGAGAAAAATCTTTGGATTTCCCCCGTTTTCAAAGTAGTAGATTCTGCTGTGCTCTAGAAACCTGTCTACTATGCTCATGACGGAAATGTTTTCGCTTATGCCCTCAAGCCCGCTCTTAAGGCAGCATATGCCGCGCACTATGAGCTTTATCTTTACGCCGGCGATGGAAGCCTTGTACAGGGCTTGAATGATGCCTATATCAACCAGCGAATTCATTTTCGCCAAAATGCAGGCGTCTTTTCCCTCGCGGGCGTTTTTAGCCTCTGCGGCGATATAGTGGAGGAACATGGCGCGCAGGGAGGTAGGAGCTACTGCCAGCTTGTTCCAGCTGGATGTGGCTGAGTAGCCTGTGAGGACGTTGAAAAGCTTGGAAACGTCCTGGCCGAATGTCTCGCGGCAAGTGAAAAAGCCTATGTCAGTATATATCTTTGCGGTGGAGTCGTTGTAGTTGCCTGTTCCCAAGTGGATGTAGCGGCGGATGCCGTCATCTTCCCTGCGCACTACAAGGCATATCTTGCAGTGTATTTTCAGGCCTACCAGGCCGTATACCACGTGGCATCCGGATTGTTCAAGCTTTTTCGCCCAGTTTATGTTGTTTTCCTCATCGAAGCGGGCTTTCAGCTCCACAAGGACAGTCACCTGCTTGCCGTTTTCAGCAGCCTGCATCAAGGCGCTGACTATGGGGGAATGCCCTGAAACGCGGTAAAGGGTCTGCTTTATGGCAAGCACCTGTGGATCCGAGGCTGCGGTTTTCACGTAGTTCACTACGCAGTCAAAGGATTCATAGGGGTGATGCACCAAGATGTCTTTTTCGCGGATAACTTGGAAGATGTCTTCGCGATCCAGGAAATCTATGCAGGGCTGCGGCGAGAGCGGCTTGTTGCGATAGGCTTCGAATCCAGGAAGGTTTGAGAATGACATCCAAACCGTCAGATCCAAAGGGCCGCTTGTTTCGTAGATGTCCTCGGATGTTAAATCAAGAGAAGATTCAAGAAATCTCCTTGACGACTTTCCGATGGATTTTTCGACTTCAAGCCTGACAGGATCGCCCCATTTGCGTCTTTTGATGGATTTTTCCATTTCATTCAGGAGATCTTCAGCCTCCTCCTCGTCAATTGACAAGTCGGAGTTTCTGGTCATGCGGAAAGTGGAGGCGCTTAGTACGATATAGCCCTCAAACAGGTCTTCCACATGGGCTGCGACTATGTCTTCCAGCAGGATGAACTGGCGCTTGTCGTCGTCGCAAGGAAGGGGCAAAATTCGCGATATTACCGTTGGTATCTGGAGAACCGCGAAAATGTCCTCTTCTTTATCAGGACTCATAAGCTCTATTATTAGATTTAAGGTTTTGTTGTTAAGGAGCGGGAAAGGCCGGCTGCCGTCTATCGCCATAGGCGTGAGGATGGGATACACGGTACTTTTGAAGTACCGGTTCACGACCTCTTTCTGCATCTCATTCAAGTCTTCGAAGCCCAAGATGGAGATGCCTTCCTTTTCCAAAGCCGCAAGTATCGATCGGTTCAGGCAGCTGTACTGCCTGTTAACCATGTCATGAGCTTTTATTGATATGGCGTGGAGCTGCTGCTTGGGGGTAAGACCCGCAGGCTCGCCCTTTGGGGATTCAGCCGCATCTAAATTCCAGAGGTTTGAGACTCGCACCATGAAGAATTCATCAAGATTTGAGGCGGTTATCGCCAAGAATCTGAGTCTTTCCATCAGGAGGTTGCCTTTGTCCTGAGCCTCCTCAAGGACGCGTTCATTGAACTCAAGCCAGCTCAGCTCGCGATTGAAGTAGTAGTTTGGGTTTGATAAATCCATCACAAAACCTTCTTTTTCCGTATAACCGCTTTCATCCCGAAAACCTCTTCAAAGAAACGCCCCTTTTCTTTGAATGACCACTGCTCTAGATCAGTGTTCTTGTCGGTGGTTATCGTTATAAGCAGTTCGCCGTCTGTAGTTTTTACGTCGATCTCCTTGAATTTCTGCTTGTGGCTTCTGTCAAGCGAGTCTGCAAGGCGAAGAATGGCAACGAGCTTGGAAACAAGGACTCTATTGAAAAGATCAAGCTTTCTGTAGTTGTCATCCGCAAGAGACGGCAAGTCAACCGAGTGGTAAAGCGCAAGATTAGCAACTATCTCGACTTCCAGCTGATTCAAGCCGACTATTTCGGATCCTGATATTATTTCATATGAATGCTTGTGGTGGCGGCTTAAATTTATGAACTTTCCTATGTCATGAAGTATGGCGCCAAGCTGAAGAAGAAGCTTTTCTCTTTGGCCCATTCCATGAATTTTCTTCATCTTGTCGAATATCTTCACTGCAAAGCCCATTACGCACAGATAGTGCCCTTCAACTGCGTCATTCTTCTTTGCCAGCGCTGTCGCGCAGAGCAGCGTATTCTTTGCGAAATCTTTGTTAATATCGTTGAAATCATCGGGGCAGAGCATCTCGTAGAGGATGGCGTCCGAGAGCATGAGCTGGGAGGCCGTAATTGACTCCGCTTTCGTGAACTGCAGCAGATTGTCGTAGATGCACATGGCGGGCAGGAGAACTTCCGCCTTGTCTATAGGTATGGTGTATTCGCTCGCTACCTGATCCGTAGTCTTCATCTTAACATCGCGGTAGAAGGCGAGGAACTTTTCCTTGGATATGGTGTAGAATAAGCCCTTCTTCTCGGCGTTTGTCAGATCGGCGACCATCTCTATCTCGGTTCCGGCGACTATGAAGTGCTTTATATTTTCGGGTATGCTGTTTTCCAGCATATCGGTAAAGCTTACCAGGTATTCTTCGAGAACCACGTAAAACTCGCTTGAATATTCCTGAATGTCGTCAAAGAGCTCGCTTATCCTCAGAGAGCCGACTTTGATGCTTTGAGTGTAAGGAATCCTGCCATCTTCAAGAATGGAGACGCCTATGTTCCCAGAGCCGATGAAGACCATCATGGCCGAGTACTTGATGTCTTCTTTCAGGAAGCGCGTTAGCAGCTTGTAGATGTAGAGCTTTTCCTGCATATCGTCCATGACGGCTATGCTTAAGCCAGTCTTTATCTTCACCTGATCCAAGAAGTAGTCTACATTCGTGGCTTCTCGAACTGCGGTTGTCGCTATGGCGCGTATGTCGGAGACGCCGTATTCGCGGATGATTGAAAGGAAGTTCTTTATGATTTCGCATGCCTTGTCGACCCTCTCGAAGCTGATCTTGCCGGAGTTGAAAGTGTCCCGGCCCAGGCTCAGTGGATATGTGAGGCTCTCCAGGTATTTGAGCTTGCCCTTTACAATCTGCGAAATTTTCAGGCGCAACTCATTTGAGCCGATATCGACTACAGCGGCCATTTCAAATTTGTCTTTTTTAGGCATTAGTCTCTCCCTCTGGATATGCTGCATGAGGATCAATGGCGCATTTGAAATGCTCAAGCCGCTTGCCGGCTTACAAAAGCGGCGAGAGCAGCCTTGATACAGACTCCCGTATTTTCGTCCAATGGCTTCTGTTCTTATATTCTTCCCCGTCTATGAGCGTGCAGTCTTCTATGTCTCTGAGATACTGCTCTTCAAGGGCAGCCGCAACTTCCTGATCGTAGATGAAGGCGTTGCATTCAAAGTTCAGCTTGAAGCTTCTTACATCCATATTGGCGGTGCCTACGGAGGAGACAAGCGAGTCTATCATAACTACTTTGCTGTGGACAAAGCCTTTTTCATACTTGTAGCACTTTACGCCTACCTCCAGAAGCTCTCCCAGATATGACAGGCTGGCCCAGTAAACGAAAGGGTGATCCGGATGCGCGGGTATCATGATGCGCACGTCTATTCCGGAGAGCGCGGCTATCCTGAGCGCTTCAAAAATGCTGTCATCGGGTACGAAGTAAGGGCTTTGGATGTAGACGGATTTGTCCGCCTCGTTTATCATCTTGACATAGGCGTAGAGGATGTTGTGCTGAGCGGTGTCCGGACCGCTGGAGACGATTTGCATCGCGACGCCCTTCGTGTAGTTTATTACCTTTGGGAAGTATCCGTCTGAGAGCTTTATGCCATCGGGAGAGCAGAAGTTCCAGTCCATGAGAAACCGCAGCTCAAGCTGGCTTACGGCGTCGCCTTTTATTTTCAAGTGCGTGTCCCGCCAGTACCCGAATCTCTTGACCATTCCCAGATACTCGTTTCCTACATTGAGCCCTCCGATGTAGCCGATGTCTCCGTCTATCACGCATATTTTCCGATGGTTGCGGAAATTTATGCGTATGAAGTGCGGGGGCAGGAATTCCGCCAGGCGGCCGCCAGCAGCGGTCAGCGGCATGAACGCCCTCCTGGGGGTCCAGATGCAGCCCATGCCGTCTATCAGGAATCGCACGTCGACGCCTTCAGCGGCTTTTTCCGCGAGTGCTTCAATTAATCTGCATCCGGTTTCGTCATTTCTTACTATATAATACTGCAAATGGATGAAATGCTTGGCAGCCCTTATGTCGGCAAGCATTTCATCGAACTTGGACTTCCCCTCGAAAAAGAGGGTCAAGTGGTTGTTGTTTGAGAAAGCGCCGTTTCCAGAGAAGAAGTTCAGGTAGATCATGTCGTTGAAGTGCTCGGCGCCTTTTACTTGAAGGATGTTGCGCTGCCCTATGAAGCTGGACTGCTCTTGAAGGAAATCGCTGCCGCTTATTTCTATCAGCCTGTCGTATATTTTTTCATCCTTTGAAGCCTTTGCGGCGAAAACGCGGTACTTTCTGCTGTCAAGACCGACCAGCAGGTAGAAAATAAACCCCACGTAAGGCACAAGAGTTATTATGACCAGCCATGCCCAGGTAACGGCAGGATTTCGCCTTTCATAAAATACGACTACAATCGCGAAAAAAATGTTAAGTACAGTTGCCGCAGAGGGCAGCCACAGAATGATATCTCTAAGCAATATCTTTATGTCATTTATCAATTAGTTCCCTCCAGTAGCATAAGTATTCATACTATACCGATTTGGGGTCAAATGTAAACATGCAAATCAGTACAATTCAATGGTTCAAACTGCGGCGCAGGGCTTGCCAGGGCTTATCAGCCGCAGGCTGCCAGTATTTTCACCCCTGCGGCGCTGCATGCTGAATTGCACCCGAAAGCTCCGTTTTTTGCTTGATTATACAATTAGCGCGAAACGCAGGCATCGGCATTTAGCAGCTTGAAGGCGGTTAACCCTGCAAGAAAATCAGTGCATTTGATTGAGGATTGTTTTGCAGTCAAATGTTGCTGTTTTGGAGGATGACTTTCAATTAGACTATGTATAATCGACCTCAAAACAGGTGATTTTATATGCAGTTCATATACCGATTTTCATCAATGTTCCTTTTTTTGTTGACTGTCCATTGAGTGGTGCGATTGATATCGGCATTTTGCGCTCGCTGTATAATCAAGCTCCCAAAAAGGCAATTTAGTACGAAAATCAATATTTCAACCGAGCCTAATGCTCGCTAAAAAACCGGAACTTGCGGAGGTGGCTGGTATTCTCGCGAGCCGCAGCAAATATATTGAAATTCGCCAATTCTGCTTGCGGGACTTATTAAGTTCAACGCGCAGCTATGGGCGCCGATTTTGCAGTCTGAATATCCACGGAGACGCTGCATAATCAAGCTCCAAAATCGGAACTTTCCAATGCATATCTGCATAGGAAGGTAGGGAATTTTACGGAGCGGAGCCTTCAACGCGCTTGGCCATGACATGGGATTTTTACCCCCGCGCCTTTAGCTGCAATAAGAATCAATCATAATTCCATCATAAAGATTATACATCAGAAAGCTTATAACATGCAATTCCTTTATTTCGACTGGCGCATTTTATCTCATTTTGGCCATCTTGCATGAGAATGGAAATTCGAATGCTTTCATTAATAATTATTGCAAGCATAGCGCTGCGTTAAATTCAACCGCTCAATTAAAGCATGGGGGAAACGCGGCGCCAATGACCCTATAAGCATTATTTATGATTTTCAATGAGAATTAACTTTTTTAGAGCTAGATTATGCAGAAAGTGCGAAATGCCGATATCAATCGCACAGCTCAATGGATAATCAAGGTATAAAAGGAACATTGAATGAAATTTGGAGTATCGCCTCGGTCATTTCATATGCAAATCATTATAGATCCAATATGACGCTTTTTTCTTCCCTTCGCGCCCCTGAATAGAAAGAAGCTGCCGCAACGCGGTTTTACGCGCTTCGGCAGCTTCTTTTCCATGATTGGCAAATATTTGCCTATGCTTCCGATTGGCCTTAGGCATACTGATTGAAGCTCCAAAATAGTCGCGTTTTACTGCAAATCCACATGATTTTGCAAATCTGCATGTCATGCGCTAAGGCATATGCTTTAGAATCCTGAAACGACCTTGCCTGGGTTCAGAATTAGGTTTGGATCGAAGCTTGCCTTGATTGCCTTCAATAGATTCCACACGGCTGGCGCCTCCTCTTTCTTGAGGTAAGGTAGCTTCGCAAAGCCTATGCCGTGCTCTCCCGATACTTTGCCTTGCAACTCGAAAGCCTTTGCGTATAGATCCTCGAATACCTCCTGAAGCTTTTTTTTCCAGGAGTCCTCGTCGAGGCAATCTTTGAGAATGTATATATGGAGATTGCCGTCTCCCGCATGCCCGAAACTTTTAATGCGGATGCTGTGCTTTATCTTCATCTCCAAAGTGTAGTTCAGAAAATCAGCCACGCGGCTTTTCGGGACTACGACATCGCATTCATCCATTTCGGTCGTAGATCCCTTGATTGCTTCAAGGAAGGCGCTTCTGGCGCTCCATACGCTTTCCATGCGCTCTTCGGTGTCTACTATGAGAAGATCGCGCCCTCCGCTTGAGAAGCAGATTTCAGCCACCGCTGGAAAGCACTTTTCAATCTCTTGGCTTCCGCTGCCGTCGTAGGTGAGGAGAAGATAGGCATCGGCGCTTTTATCGGGAAAGAGCTTGCCCAAATACTTTTCGGCGTCCAGTATGACATCTCTCTCCATGAACTCAACTGCTGTCGGGATTGTCTTTGATCTCATAATCCTGGGTACGCAGCCTATGGCGCTTTCCATGCTGTCAAAGGGTATGAGGAGGCTTATAGACTTCTGGGGAAGAGGCAGAAGCTTCAAAATGGCTTTGGTTATTATCCCGAGCGTGCCTTCGGAGCCTACAAGGAGATCCTTCAGGCTGTATCCCGATGAGTTTTTGACTACTTTTCCGCCAAGCTCGACTATTTCACCGCTGGGAAGAACCACTTCCAGGCCTCGCACGAAGTCTCGCGTCACCCCGTATTTCACCGCCCTCATTCCGCCGGCGTTGGTTGCGATGTTGCCTCCGATTGTCGCGGACTTTTCTCCTGGATCCGGGGGATAGAACAGGTCATTTTCTTGCGCGAAGGCCGATATCTCCATGAGGAGGACTCCCGGTTCTACTGAAAGGGTCAGATTGTCGGCATCCAGCTCGAGAATCCTGTTCATCTTCTGGAAGCTTATCATGATTCCTCCATGCAAGGGCACAGAAGCGCCTACCAATCCGGTTCCGGAGCCGCGCGCAACCACCGGGATCAAATGCTCATTGGCGTATTTCATGATCCAAGACGTTTCTTGGGCGCTTATCACCTCGACAAGGACATCCGGAAAACGAGAAACGCCGCCCAGCTCGTCATGGGAGTAGTCGCTATTTATTTCATCTCCCGAGTATACGCGCTCGGACGGGATTAATGACTTTATCGCGGCAAGATCCGCCGAGTCAAATTGCTTGTACATAACGGCCCCTCCTAGGCGGATTATATGGTAAATGAAGCGGGCTGAAGCTGAAAGCCCGGTTTTTTATTCTCATTCAAGCGTCTTATGAGCTTTGGCAGAATCTCATAGAGATCGCCGACTGCGGCATATCTTGAAACTTGGAATATGGGCGCGCTTTCATCGGAGTTTACTGAAACTATTGTTTCGGAGTTTTCCATGCCTGCCTTGAATTGAACCGATCCAGAGATGCCTAGGGAAATTATCAGCTTGGGCTTTACGGTTCGTCCGGAAAGGCCTATCTGACGCGAAGCGTCGATCCAGCCGGCTTCAATTAAAGGCCTTGTGCACGCGATTTCAGCGCCCAGCAAATCAGCCAGCTGATATGCCAATTTGAGGTCTTTTTGAGCCTTGAAGCCGCGACCGCACGCCACAATAACCTCGGCGTCCGAGATGGAGGGCTTTCTCTCCTTCCTTCGAATCTGCTCTATTTTCACCCCGCTAAAGAGCAGAGAGTCGTCAATGAAGCATTCGGTCACCTTGCCTGATGGGTCGTCTTTTCTTGCGGGAGCGCTGAAAATCTTATAGCGGACGGTAGCCATCTGAGGCCTATGGCGCGGGGTCACTATCTGAGCCATTATGTTGCCCCCGAAGGCGGGGCGTATTTGAACGAGATCGGAATTCTCTTTGATGTCAAGCTTCGTGCAATCAGCAGTCAAGCCGGTCTTGAGCTTTGCGGCCGCCCTTGGCGCAAGGCTCCTGCCTGATACGGTTGCGCCGATTAGCATGGAAGAAGGCTTGATCTTTCGGACGAAATCCGCCAGAGCCGCCGCGTACGGCTCTACCATAAAATTTTCAAATTCTTTCCTGTCATATATGAAAACTTCATCCGCCTGATAATGCAGGAGCTCTAAAGCGCAAGCGCTTAGATTGCGCCCGATTAAAAGGGCGTAAACTGGATCGCCTATTTTGTCCGCAAGCTCCCTGGCTTTTCCCAGAAGCTCCAAGCTTACCGGGTGAACATCCCCTTCAGCGTGATCAATGTAGACCGCGACGCCCTTGTAGCTGGCCTTGTCGACAAATGAAGCCGCCTCGGATTCAATGATTTCGAACAGTCCTGGAGGGCCTTTTTTTAAGCAAATTTTGCACATTTTGCAACCGGAGTTCACTTCCAAAGATCCGTTTGAAATTTCAATCGCCTGAAACGGACATAGCTTGGCAACTCGCGTCAGCTCTGAATAAGCCATGCCTTTGGCGATTTCAAGGTTTACTGAAAGCCTGGCCATGATTCACGCCCTCTCTATATGAACTTGCTGACATTTAGTATATTGAATATGCGCTCGGCCAGCTCCTCGGGATCGCCGCGAAGCATCACTTGCCCAGAGTTTGATTCCGGGGGGAATATGCGCTCAACCTGAGTTGGGGAGCCAGAGAGGCCATAGCCTTTAGGATCTGAGTCCGGAAGATCATTCAGGCTTATCAGCCTGATATCCGCTCCCGCAGTCTTAAGCTTTCGTTTGTATGAAGGAAGTCTCGGGACGAAAATGTCCTTTTCGGCAGTTATGAGGCAAGGCATGGAAATTTCTTGGATTTCAGAGCTTTCTCCCATGTTGACGTCCACTCTCAAAGAGCTTTCGGAGCAAGAGATGATTTCTGAGACGTTTGAAGCGTGAGAAATGCCAAGATGCTCTGCCATTTCCGGGCCGACCTGAGCTGTATCCCCGTCGGTTGTCTGCTTGCCGCAAATTATGAGGTCAAATCCGCCCAGAACTTGAACCGCCCCTGAAAGAGCTCTGCTGGTGGCAAGCACGTCCGCCCCCGCAAACGCGCGATCCGAAAGCAGCGCGCATTCGTCCACGCCCATCATCAGAGCTTCGCGCAAAACGTCCGCAGCCTGGCTTGGACCCATGGATAAGGCGCAGACGGAGGCGCCCGTGAGTTCTTTCAGCCTCAAGGCAGTTTCAATCGCGTATAGATCATAAGGGTTCATTTTGGAATCGACGCCGCTGCGCTTGAGAACGCCGGTCTTTTCGTCTATGTCCACCTTCGCGGTGCCAGGAACCTGTTTGATGCAGACAAGGATCCTCATGTAATATCCTCCCTTTGGGCTGTGCCATTCGCTCTCATCCATATCTTTTTAATTATAATACCTATTAATGCAAGCTTCAAGCCATTGGGCGGATGAGTTTTTTATCCTGGCCTATTTATTTCTGGCGAGCTTGGTGATATAATCATAAAGACATTCAATAGCGCAGCATTGCGCAGAGATACTAGGGAGGGATTTTTTTGATTGGAGTCACTGATGTTATCATCATCGTGTTTGTTGTTCTCGCGTTGATTGGAGTTGGCTTGTATTTTCTAAGCAGGAGAAATTCTCAGAAATACGTTGAAAGTCAGAATATGATTCAAAAGACTAAAAAGCCTTTCTTTATTTATGTGATTGAAAAGAAAAAGGAAAAAATATCCGATTCCAACCTCCCTAAAGAAGTAAAAGCCAATGTTCCTAAAATATATAGAATTATGAAGGCTAATACGGTAAAAGCTAAGATAGGCAATCAGGTAATGACTTTGATGTGCGATCCTAAAGTTTATGACGCCCTGCCTGTCAGGAAAAATGTGAAAGTGGAGATAGCTGGAATTTACATTGTCGAGATGAAAGGCATGAAGACCAAAAAAGAGATTCGGGAGATGGCAAAGAGCAAGAAAAAGGCAGCGGGAGCTGAAAGCGAAAAATGGTACGAAAAATATAACCCCGCGAAGCTTCTGAAGAAGTGAGGGCGCGGAGAAAGCGCCGGATGAAAGGGATTGGCCCTTTGCATCCGGCGCTTTCTCCGCGCCTTAATACACCGCTTTTCATCAAATGTCCCTGTATAATCAAGCTCCAAAAAAGGCAGTTTTATATGAAAAGCAGTATATATTCTAGTCTGATTTTAGCATGAAATTTCCTGTTTAAAAAGGCATGCTGATTTGCACTGAAAGTTCCTATTCTGGAGCTTGATTATACAGCTGGTGCGATTGATATCGGCATTACGCACAAAATGGACAGTCAAGCTCCAAAATAGGTGCATTTGACTGCATATGGGCATAAACCGACTACTCCTCTGCGTAGAGGGCTGTAGACAGGTAGCGCTCTCCGCCGTCAGGGAGGACGACAACAATGCTCTTGCCTTCATTTTCGGGTTTAAGGGCGAGAACTGTCGCTGCGTGAAGAGCGGCGCCAGAAGATATTCCTACAAGAAGGCCTTCTGATTTAGCGACCTCGCGAGAGGCGCGGAACGCTTCATCTGCTTTTACTTGTATGATTTCATCATATACGGCGGTGTTTAAAACATCCGGAACGAATCCAGGCCCGATGCCCTGGATCTTGTGCGGGCCAGGCTTGCCTCCGGACAGCACCGGCGAATCGAAGGGCTCTACCGCGATGATTTTCACGTCCGGATTCTTTTCCTTGAGGAATTCGCCGACTCCGGTAATAGTGCCGCCGGTGCCTATGGCTGAGACGAAGATGTCCACATTTTTATCCGTGTCTTTCCAGATTTCTTCGGCGGTAGTTTTTTTGTGGATTTCGGGATTGACCGGGTTCTTGAATTGCTGGGGAATGAAGGCGTGCGGGGTGCTTTCCGCCAGCTCTTCAGCCTTTTTGATTGCGCCCTTCATGCCTTCGCTTCCAGGAGTCAGCACCAGCTCGGCACCTAGGGCTTTGAGAAGGTTCCTGCGCTCAAGGCTCATAGTCTCAGGCATCGTAAGGATGATCCTATATCCTTTTGCCGTTGCGACAAAGGCCAGGCCTATGCCGGTGTTGCCGCTAGTGGGTTCGATGATCACGCTTTTGTCTGGAGAAATGGCGCCTTTGTCTTCAGCGTCTTTAATCATGGCATAAGCGATTCTATCTTTGACGGAACCCTGAGGGTTGAAATACTCAAGCTTTGCGATGATCTTGGCTGAAACGCCTTTCTTCTTGCCGTAGCGCTCAAGGGAGAGCAAGGGGGTATTGCCGATGAGGTCGGTGATGCTTGCTGCTATGCTGGACATTTGAATCCTCCTATTTCATATATAATAGCTATGTAATATAGTATTTCATTTGAAGGATTTTGTCAATAGTTTTTTAAAATTTTTTCAACTTTTTTTTTGGGAATCCATGCATTGCATCAAGCTTCTACTTTATGCCCTCCTTTTCAAACCTGCGCTTGATCCTAAGCCTTAGCTCACGTTCAATAGGCCAGCATTCGACGGATTCGCACTGGGCTTGTATTTGAACCTTGAATGCCGAGGGGCTAAGCTCTATCAGCCCAAGTACCTCGGGAGGGGTTATAAGGCCTTTGAGGCCTTTGCTGCTGTCCATTTCCTCTGTAAGAACATCAAGGACATGATCTACCCCGCAAGCGCTTGTGAACTCAAGGTTGATGGTAGCGCGCTTGAATTCCTTGCTCATGTTTGTAACTGCGCCTATGGAGCTGTTTGGAAAGATATGGACGTCGCCGTTCGCGCTTCTTATCTTTGTGGTTCTTATCCCCAAAGACTCAACGACTCCTGAATGCCCGTTTATGGTCACTACGTCCCCTATGTTGTACTGATTCTCCAAAAGAATGAAGAGTCCGGTAATGACATCCTTTACTATGGTCTGAGAGCCAAAGCCTATCGCTACGCTTCCGATTCCGGTCAAAGACAGAATCGTATTCTGGCTTACGCCGAAGACCATAAGGACTTGGCATACGATGAGTATCCATATCGAGTACTTTATGAAATTTTGAAGTACCAGGCTGATAGTTAGGCTCTTGGAGCCTTGATCATGTTTTGGCATGAGGAAGAACTTTCTTACTATCCGCCTTGCCGCTAAGCTTAAAATCAGCCCGATAAGCACCAAAAACAAGCTTTGCAGGAGATTTACCAAAATAGAGTTCATTGCGGCCAGAGGAAGCGCTTGAACAGCTTCCGAAAAGCCGGATGTAAAGGATTCCAAAAAACTTTTATCCATGTTCGCCACTTGCGCCGTTCTCGGGTAGGCGGTTGAATGGCAGCCCCGCGCCGCAGCCTATGGAGCGCGCTTTGCCGGGGCGCTACATAATGCTTTATATGCCGATTTGCAGTCAGTGCGACTTAGGATTCTTACATGCAAATCACTATAACCGCTTGGAACCATCCAGAATATAAATTGGAGTTTCTGCACGCGGACGCCGCAATATCGATTTGCAGGTCAATGAGCCTGTTTTGGAGCGCAGCCGTGCATTTCAAGGCGCGAAACGCCGATATCAATCGCGCTCGCCGCATATACCGCTTTTCAAATAAAATTACCTTATTTGGAGCTTGATTATACAGCGAGTGCAAAATGCCGATTTTGGCATTTCGCACCATTCAATTGATAATCAACAAATAAAGGAACATTTGATGAAAAGCGTTATAGCCAAGATTTAAAACAGGAGCTTTCATATGCGAATCATAATAACCGCTTGCTTGGCGTTTTTGAACGCATGCCCGCCATGCCGTCGATTATCCGGCAGGGTAATCGACGCCCGGCATATGCTCATTATTGATGGCTGGGTAAAATAAGGCGCGACTGCCGAGAGCGGCTTTCTCCTTTCCGGTTTTTTACTTGCTGCGACGCAAATTGCAGAGTTCATTTGCATTGCCTAAAGCACATACATTATACTCCCTCTTCCTATTTCTTTGCAACATTATTTATCCAAGAATTTACAAAGAATCTCTTTTTTTGGACTTCTATTTATTAATCATGAGCTAGGAAGCAGGTCTTCATTATCCATTTAGCTTAGCAATATATATCTTTACATCAAATTTATATTATGCTACAATATAGAGAAAATTGTCATCTATTCCTGGTTGCTAATATACAAAGCCATATAAAGATTAATAATGAGTAAATATGCAGATAAAAAGAAAATCGAAAGGGGGCGGGCGGGTGCCTTTCAATACAATCCATTTTCTTATTCTATTGCCCCCAGTGGCGATTGTATATTACATTTTGCCTCACAAGGCGCGATATTTCTGGCTATTTTTGGCAAGCTTCGGATTTTGCGCCCTCTGGAGCACTATATCCGCGCTTGTTTTGACTGGAGTCACCGCCACGACTTTTATAAGCGGCTTGATGATTGAGAGCTCAAAGAAGATAAAAAGCAAGAAAAAGAGAAGAGCTCGGCAAAGGGCTTGGGCGGCGCTCGGGATAATATTGGCTGCGTCCGCGCTTCTTTCCTTCAAGTATTTCTCCTATATAACGCTTGGAGTCGCAAACCTCCTGCAGATGGTCGGCGTCAGCATGCAAAGCCCGCAGTTTTCTCTGGCTCTTCCTCTGGGAATGTCGTTTTATGTCTTGAGGGCGATAGGATATCTGCTGGATCTGTACAAAACCGAGGACGCCGCGCAGAAGAATGTATTCAAGCTGGCGCTATATCTTTCATTCTTTCCTTATTTCGCCGGGCCCATCGAGCCTCCTGGAGATTTCTTCGAGAAACTTGCCAAGGTAAAGAGATTTGGATTTTCAAGATTGCAGGAAGGCGTGCTCGCCATTGGCTGGGGATTGTTTAAGAAAATGGTGGTGGCCGACAGGATTGCCGTCGTGGTGAATACGGTTTTTGAAAGATACAATGACTACGCCGGGTTCATAATTGTTGTGGCTGCGATTCTTCTGGCGTTTCAGATATACAGCGACTTGTCGGGGCTCCTGGATATAGCGAGGGGCGTCGGGGAGATTCTGGGATTCGATTCACCCGTAAATTTCATTCAGCCTCTGTTCTCTACATCTATGATAAATTTCTGGGGCAGATGGAATTCCAGCCTGAGCGGGTGGTTCGTGGATCATGTATACGAGCCGCTTGGAGGAGGATCAAGGCCGGGCTTCTTTGAGAGCGTAAATGTGATTGCAATGTTTTTAGCCTACGGGCTATGGCATGGCATCAGCCTGAAGTATGCGCTGTGGGGATTGATGCACGGGATTGTCGTAGTAAGCGCTCGCAATTCCCAAACATCCAAAGAGGCGCTGACGCATTCTTTGAGAATTAGGACGACTCTGTTTTCATATCGGCTGGCGAAGATCATCGTCACATTCCTTTTGGTTGACGTCACCTGGATATTTTTCAGGGCGTCTGATATATTTTCTGGATATGAGATCTTGCAGAGAATGGTTTCAGAATTCAACCCTTGGGTTTTCATTGACGGATCCTTCTTAGAGCTGGGATTGGGCAGAAACGAGTTTTCTTTGATGATAACGGGAATACTGCTTCTTATAGTGATTGACATCTGCAGCATTTCAAATGACATCAGGCAGAAGATTCAGGAACAGAACGCCGCGTTCCGTTGGCTCGTATATTTGTTCGGAATATTTTTCATCATTGTTTTCGGTGTGTATGGCCCTCGTTGCAACCCCAGCCCGTTCATATACCTTCAATTCTGACGATATCCCGCCGGGCGCGGCATGCCGCGCATTGCCGATAGGCATCGCCGCAAAAAGCCTGCGGGCCAAGTTTCGCCGAAAGAGAATGCGCTGGAAATTGGTTGAGCGGTATCGGCACTTAGCGCCTTGAAAGCGGATAATCTTTAAAAACAGGTGCGTTTGACTGCAAATCGGTATATTTTCAGCTCGTCAAAAGCGAAATGGCGCCGCCGCCCGCATATTGCGAAAGCAGCACTGATTTTGAACGCGTCCTTAGGGGAGGCTGTGCAGTGAAAAATGTACTTAAGACTTTTCTGTTCCTAATTCTTCTCCTGGGCATGCTGCTTGGACTTAACAGCTTTTTTTGCGAGAATAGGCCTCATTTTCTCTCGTACCGCAAATTGTCCTACGGCAAGCTGGATGTTCTTGTAACCGGCACGGATCATATGCTTAGTGGATTCAACACCATGCGCCTTTGGCAGGAGTACGGAATATCCTCCTATGTGCTGGCGAATGAGGCGCAGCCATATGCGGCCGCATATTTGAACATTTTGGAGGCGCTGAAGTCTCAGCGCCCCAAAGTCATCGTAATAGACGCATACTCTGCGCTTTATGGCGAAAGCTATTGCGGTTTCCTGAGCGATAAAAGCCTTTTGTATGAGAACTTTGAGCAGGTGCCGTTTTCGATGGATCAAGTTGAAGTAATGTGGGATCTCCTTCCGTTTTGGGAGTTTTGCGAATTTTACCTCCCCGTGTACAGAAACCACTCGGATTGGGCAAGTCTGCGAAAGGGTTTCTTCATTCCTGGAGAAAGGGACGGGCACCCCTTTGCCGGATTTGATTATCCGAAGTTTACAACTGCTGAAAATGAAATCCCAGCGCTTGTTTTGGGCGAAACGCCCATGAGTCCTAAAACCGAGGCAAGCCTTCACAGAGTAATCCAGCTTTGCAATCAGGAGAATATCACTGCAATTGCAGTGCAGCTGCCATATGCGGCGCGCAAGGATGAGGCGCAGGATTGGTACGGCAAGGAGAATTACCTTAGGAGATTTCTCGAAAACCTTGGGGTGGCCTACTTTGATTCCAATGCGCTTGCAGGCGAGATGGGATTTGATTACAACCTGGACATGATTGACTCTGACCATCTGAATTTTTCCGGAGGCGTGAAATTCATAGACTTTTTCGCAAAGAACCTTATAGAAGGGTATGGACTGAAGGATCACAAGGGCGAGATTGGATATTACTACTGGGAAGGGCTGGAAGATGAATATCAAAGCTACATTTCCGCGGAAACCGGCCAATAACTGCAAACTCTCCATGAAAGCCCTCCTCTTTTAAAGAGGCGGGCTTTTTTCTCTTCCTTCATCCATTAATATGTGGTATCCTAATTATACTGACGCGCATAGTAAAGCTCCGATTTCGGGGTTGGACTTAAACTTCGGGAAATCGGATGATGCCGCCCTGAAACAGGCATGCTGATTTGCGTTTGAAAGCTCTTATGCTGGAGCCTGATAATCTGGCTAGCATAGGCGCATTTGACTGCAAGCCAGTGCAAGCCGCACTGCCTCTCCTTTGCGGCTCAAGCAAGGCGCGCTTGAAAGCGCCTAAAAAGAAACAGCCCCGGCATGGGGCTTTGAGGAAGGATATAATGGAAAAGTTCACGCAAAGATATGAAATTGACTACCAAGGCCTCGGCAAAGATTTGAAGGTTGGGTTTCCCAGGCTCATGTACTATGTGCAAGAGACGTCCATCAGGCATTCAGACAGCACCAAATACACGATGAAATGGTATTCAGACAACAAAAAAGGCTGGGTGCTCACTAGCTGGAGCGTCAAGGTGCACAAGCGCCCGAAGCTTAAGGACATGATTACAGTTAAAACCTATCCGACCAGGTTTTTAGGGGCTATCGGAGACAGGGCCTTTGAGATGTTTGATTCCTCAGGGGCTCCGATTCTTACTGCGCTTTCCGCATGGGTGTTTTTGGATCTGGAAAAGCAGAGTTTCATCAAGCCATCGGAGGAGCTGATTAAAGAATATGGGCCTCTTTTTCCGGAGCCTATGGAAAAGCCGAATTCTTTCACTCTCATCTCAAAATTGCCGGGAATCTACTCTTTGGCTTCGAAGAGGGAATTTACGGTTTATAGAAGGGATATAGACGCCAATTCGCATGTCAACAACGTAAAATATATCGAGTGGGCGTTTGATGATATCCCTGAGGATATATACCAGTCATGCTGGACTCAAGATCTTCATGTCAACTACAAGAAGCAGTGCAGGACGGGGGATCGCGTAATCGCGGAGTTTTACCAGATGAAAGGCTCGCCTTTGACATGCGTGACGCTCATTAAAAGCGCTGAAGCGCCAAATGCCCTTATAGCCGAGATATATTCAAAGTGGAGAGAAAAGGATGAAAGAAACTGACTTGTACGGCCCAGTCAAGAAGCATTTCGAGCTGCTTGGCTTCACTGTGCGCTCCGAGGTTAGGGGATGCGACTTGGCGGCCTTTAAAGGAGAAGAGCTGGTGATAGTCGAGCTTAAGCTGGACTTCAACATAAAACTTCTTTATCAAGCCTTGGAAAGGCAAAAGCTCACAAATTCCGTATACGTAGCGATACCAAGGCCTAAGAGATCAAACAGCCTTGAATTCAGATCGAAGGTGGAAATCGCGAGAAGAATGAAGATAGGCTTGATTGTCGTAGGATTGGATAGCCCTGCGAAATGCGTGGAAGAAGTCGTTTTGCCTCCAGGAGGCGATGAGAAGAACTCTGCCAGAAGAAATGGGGAAAAGCGGGCGAAGGTGCTAAAAGAAGCGGCCGGCCGCCGCGGCGACTACAATCAAGGCGGGAGTTCCAGAGTGAAGATTAACACCGTATATAGGGAAAAAGCGATTAAGATCGCCTGCGCTTTGGAGAAATCCGGACCGATGGCATCCCCTGCGCTTATAAAGAGGTATGGGTGCGACAAAAATTCATACAGGATAATGAAAAGTGATTATTACGGATGGTTTTCAAATCTGGGCAAGGGTGTATTCTTGCTTAATGATGCGGGAAAGGCGTTCCTGGAAGAGTTTGCAGAACAAGGCATTGTCGCATTTTGCAAAGGCGAAGTGGAAGAGGCGGATAATCCGAAAGAGCAGGCTTGAATAAAGGCAATATTGGCGCTAAACCGATGCGCAGTCAAATGCGCTTTTTTGAGCTTGACTATACTGATTTGCATAGGAACTTTCCTATTTTAGCTTGACTGCACAGCTATACAAAAAAGGAACATTTGATGAAAATCGGTATAGTGCGATTGATATCGGCATTTCACACCTCTCTATGGACGGGCGCGCTCCAAAGCAGGTGCATCTGAGCGCAAATCGGCATATTCGCCTCCTCATTGCGCGCTCAAGCCTAAAAATCTCAGCTTTCCTATGCGCGTCGGTACAGCGAGCCTTAACAGCATTCATGCGCATCGAATCTAGCTATTCGATGCGCATGTCGCAGTATCATAAATATTTATCCTCAGCTACGATCCCATATAAATCAAGAATCTTCTTTGGCAAAGAGAACAAGAGAAGATAGGCTGCCATAACTGTGAACAGCTTGTCTGGAAGCTCTATTAGAAGCTCAACTACGAACGAGGCCAGCCACAGATTCATATTCGCGTTAATTAATGGCTGATAGATGGCGTCTCCCCATATGTTTCCAGTCAATCCGCCGTAGAATATCACGTTTATCGGAGTGGAAAACACTGAGGAAACAATGATTATCGTAATCGCGATGATTCCGACGCTGTGCCAGTTTCTGGCGAATCCGAGCCGTGACAGGATCCCGGCGGACAGTCCTATGGCAACGCTTGTTAAACTATAGTATAAAGATGTTGGAGATATGGTGAAGCTGTAGATGATGTTGCCGGCAAGTCCCGCAATGGCTCCTATGATAGGCCCGCCAATCAACCCGGCAAGCACGGTGCCTATGGAATCCAGCCATAGCGGGAGCTTAAGCAGCTCCGCAAGCGACTTGCCGATGATATTTGCTCCGATGACTGCGGGAATCAGCAGGAAAATCGGAATAGTCAGCGGAAAGGACCAAAGTTTTCTCTTCATAACATTCCTCCATGAAAATAGGGTGAGTGCTTAATATGCAGGCGCACATCCGAAGCACTTATCTTTATAGCTTATCCTATGCGCAAAGCTGCTTGACTGTTCATCTTTTTACAAACTATGCATAATCGCAGTCAAATGCACCTGTAATTTCGCGTGATTGTCCCCTTTTACGCAAAAAAATCGAGTTTAAAGCAGCCAATTAAGAGTCAAACGTCAGAACTATACCGCTTTGCAGCAAAATGCACCGATTTTGATGCCTGAGAGTCCATTGAAGGGTGCGAAATGACTATATCCACATTTCGCACTAATCGTATAATCAGGCCTCAAAATCGGAACTATCCAGTGCAAAGCGGTATATTTGAGAATAATCACTCATATTGCCTTCTTGCAGGCAGAAGGGAGGAGCGCCGCGACGCGCCGGAGAATTATTCATAAAACAAGGAATTTATATGCACTGCCATTTGCATTCAAATGTACCGATTGGAGTTTTCATATGCGAATCAGCATGCTTTATGATTAATGACAGGCGAAGATTTGCTCGCGAGCGCACGCAATTTTATGAATCCGGTAGAAAAGCTGAGAAAGCTTATGGAACGGGAAAAAATAGACGCATTGCTAATAACTAAATTCGATCCTCATCAAAGCGAGGATGCAGCGGATTATTGGAACTCCGTCCAATTCGTTTCAGGCTTCACTGGCTCCAGCGGAGCCGTTGCGATTACTAAAGGCCATGCGGGTTTGTGGACTGACGGCAGATACTATATACAGGCGCAGAGAGAGATTTCAGGCTGCGGTCTGGAGCTTCACAAGGCGTCTGAACCAGGAGAGAAGAGCTATTTGGAGTTTGCCAAAGACAGCGCGCCCCCAGGGGGGGTCATCGGTTTCGACGGCAGGACTGTTTCAGCGGAAGAAGCCGCAAAGCTTCAAAGGCTGGCAAAAGGGAAGAAAATAACTTTGAAATCGGATGTCGATCTCGTCGGAGAAATATGGGCGGACAGGCCTGAGGATGCCAAATACCCGATTTTAGATCATCCCGTTGCCTTTTCAGGAATGCCAAGGGAAGAAAAGCTTAAAATAATTTACCAGAAGATGGCTCAAATGGATGCTGACGCATATGTAATCTCTTCTCTTGATGACATAGCCTGGCTTTTGAATCTCAGAGGAGGGGACTTGCAGAGGTCTACCTTATTCAAGGCGTTTCTTGTCCTTGAATCAGAGAAGGCATCGCTGTTTGCGGATTTGGATGAAATTGCAGGCGTCAAGGAAATCCTGGAGCGCGCGGGCGTGCGCGTCTTTTCATACGATGAACTCTGGAAATGCGTCTCCTCATTGGATTCCAGATTTAGCGTCATGTACGCCCCTGCAAAAACATGCTGGTCAATAGTTGAATCCATTAAAGGCGACAAGATTGATATAGACGTTGATGAAACCGAGATCCTCAAGTCTGTAAAAAACAAAGCGGAGCTTGAGTGCCTAGAGAGGATCAATGTCCGAGACGGCGCCGCTATGGTTCGCTTCTTGAAATGGATCAAAGAAAACGCGGGCAGGGAGCATATTACAGAATATGATATAGATGCCAAGCTGCGTGAATTCCGAGAGATGGGAGAAAATTACATCTGCCCGAGCTTCACTGCAATAGCTGGATATATGGCGAACGCAGCCATGATGCACTACAGCGCTGAGAAAGGTTCCGCAGCGTCCATTCTTGCTGAAGGATTCTTGCTGGTCGACTCAGGAGGGCATTATTGGGACGGAACGACAGACATAACCAGGACAATCGCTCTTGGGACGCTAAGCCCTGATATGAAGAGAGACTTCACTCTAGTTTTAAAAGGCCATATAGCTTTGGCTAAGACAGTGTTTCTTTATGGCGCGACAGGAAGCAATCTGGATATTGCAGCAAGGCTCCCCTTGTGGGAACGCGGGATTGACTACAAGAGCGGAACAGGGCATGGCATAGGATTTTGCCTATGCGTCCATGAAGGGCCGGCCAGAATCAGCATGAAGCCTAACCGATTCTTTTTGGAGCCGGGCCATATTCTTACAAATGAGCCGGGAATTTACCGTGAAGGCCTCTACGGCATACGCACCGAGAATACGCTGGTGGTGGAAGAGCATGTGGAGACTGAATTTGGAAGATTCCTGAAGTTCAGAACTATTTCTCTTTGCCCTATAGACTCTGCAGCAATTGATTTTGAGATTTTGACAGAGGATGAAAGGCAGTGGCTCAATTCATACCACAGGATGGTTTTTGAGAAGCTCAGTCCGGTTCTTTCTGAAGACGAGAAAGCTTGGCTTGAAGTTGCCGTAGCTGAGGTTTAATCCTGCTCTGCGGTTTTGCTGGAATGCCAGACAAGCTGAAACTGAATGAGCGTCTTTAGGACGGCAAGTAAAACAACGGAAATGGCTTTGATCGCTTTAGCACCCGCAGGAAGGTCGTGAGCCGCTGTCAAATGCACGGATTTGCATATGAAACTGCTCTTTTTAGATTGACTTTACAGCGAGTTCGATTGATATCGGCATTTCGCACTTTGAAAGTGGATAAATTATCTTTCAAAACAGGAATATTTGAATGCCTTGCTTATTTGCATCAGTGCAGGGTATTCAGGGGGGTTCGGCGCTGATATGGAGCAGAAAATCAAGCGGCAGGCTCTGACAATCCGTTTGAATAAGGCCTGTCTGCAGTGGATTTTTTAAGCGGGTCTCAGATATGAGTTGTTATTGTATTATTATAAAGTCTCTGTCTAAGATGTAAATCCTCCGTGCGCATCGCTTTTAATGAGGAGAGTTCCATGACACTTAAAAAATTTTCTGTGGTTGCTTTTTGAATTGTTAAACTGTATGATCAAGCTCCAACAATGATTTCATGTTAGTGAACCCCTGTGACGTTGCGCTTCACCGCCTCATGACGTTGCGCGAGTGAAAGCAGTCAAAAATATATCGATTTTCATCAAATGCTCCTTTTATGGCGCTTGATTATCCATTGAGTGGTGCGAAATGCCGATATCGGCATTTCGCACTCGCTGTATAATCAAGCGTCATAAATGGTAATTTTCTATGAAAATACATTTTATGGACATTTGTCCATGCCTCAAATACACAAATGGCTTAATATTTTCATCCTTAGTGGTGAAGCGAAGCTTCATCGGGGTTTCTATGAAAATCAGTATAGCGGCAGAATATACCGACCGATTATAGAAGTTTATCGTCTGAATTTCCTGATATCTGCGTTTAATGCCTGGCTTTATCAAACACTGCGAATACTTATGCCCCTTTGACGCTTCGCTTCACCGCCAAGGATGAGAGCAGCCGAATTGAGCATCCAATGCATCAGAAGAATATAAAAGTTTATCGTCTGAAATATCGGCGCTCAATAGCTGTTTTATCAGGCGCTGAGGGTATGTGTTTGTCAAGAAAAAAGTTTGGTGTTGGGCCGCCGAAAAGTCAGGTGTTAGTATCCCTGAAATAGATTGCGGAAAACGATGCGTCTTACGATGCCTAATGCTGAGCTTTCGGATTATAATTCGAAAATCGCTAATACCATCTTTCTCTCCGGCCTGATTGAGACTTGGGGACGCGGAATTGAGCGGATAACAACCGCTTGCAAAGAAGTGGGAAAACCTGAACCTTTCTTTGAAGCGTCATCGTCGGAAATAAAAGTCACTTTTTTCACCGATGCCAACATCGGAGAAAACATCGGCATAAATGAAACTCAAAGAAAAATAATGAAAATAATGAAAATAATGCTTGGAGCACCGACTATCAGTGCAAAAGCAATAGCAACAGAAATCGACATCGCAAAACGGAACGTCGAAGCCAACATCAGCTTCTTGAAGAAAGCGAAGCCATGGCATTGTTTGAATCCCTGAGCGATGAGGAGCTCTTTGAAAAGAAGCGTTTCTCGTGGACGGGAACGACCAATGTGGGCAGCTGTTGCATTTCAGCCGCGCCGAGCCGCTACGACTGGGCGATGAAGAAAATCAAGCAATGGGGCAAGGGGTAGAAATGAGCGAATATAATCACATGGAGTTGACTGAAGTCCTCCGTTCCATCGAGTCCACCCGCAAGAAATGCGAAAAGGCAACCGAAAAATTGCGGGAAGGCTCATCGCAACGCACGTTGACGGCGCGCCAGATTTCGGCGTTCCTATTGGCGGAGGAATTGATTACTGAGAAATTTGTGGAATAGGAGGATTTAGGATAATGATTACACCTTATATTGTGTTTAACGGCGAGTGCAACGACGCTCTGGAGTTTTACCGTTCGGTTTTCAAATGTGACGAGCCGAAAGCCCTGCCGTATGGAGACTATATGCCGGAGGGTTCAAAAACGCCACCGGAACTTCTGCGAACTTGGGTGATGCACGCTGAGATGGTTATATGCGGCACAAACGTCTGGTTTGCTGATGAAGCCGTTCCCGTAGACAAGGGCGGTAGTATCAAGCTCTCCGCAACCGTCCCGAACAGCAAGGAAGCGGTGGTGGTCTTTGACGCGCTTAGCGTCGGCGGCGAAATCACGCTCCCGCCAACCGAAACATTCTACAGCGTGTTTCACGCCGCCGTAACGGACAAATTTGGCGTGAACTGGAACGTAGTCGCCGAAGAAGCGCCAAAGAAGGAGGGAACGCCATGAGCAACGAGCGTATTTACAAAATGACGGTTTCCAGTGTCTACCCGATGTACATACAAAAGGTAGAACGCAAAGGCCGCACGAAAGCTGAAGTCGATACAGTGACTTGCTGGCTGACAGGCTATGACAAGCGCGGCTTACAAGCGCAAATAGATAAAGAGACTGACTTTGAGACATTTTTTGCCGACGCTCCGCAACTCAATCCCAACGCTCATAAAATCACGGGAGTTGTATGTGGCGTTCGTGTGGAGAACATTGAAGACCCGTTGATGCAGAAAATCCGCTGGTTGGATAAGCTGGTAGACGAACTGGCGAAAGGCAAAGCGATGGAGAAGGTGTTGAGGAGTTAATCACACTTCAGATTGAAAAATGGTTAACAATGTAGGCAATCGATAAGTCTTCGGATTATAAGCTTAATAAATTAGAATTTGTCGCTGACTTCAGATAAAAAATAATTATAATGCGTGACCGCCGCTTACTTTGATAATCTGTCCGGTTATCATTGCTGCGCGTTCGCTTGCAAGAAATAATATTGTGTCGGCAATGTCTTGTGGTTGTATTAAC
>JAISZB010000270.1 GCA_031269465.1 Clostridiales bacterium
TCCATATGGAAATGTATCGGCAGCGCCCCCAAGGGAATAGTGCGCCCGTCAGCAAAATCCAGGAATATTAAGAAAAATCCAGGTTCTCCCTAATATTTGACTTCTCTGTTGGAAAAAAAGTCCATTTATGTAATTTTAATACATAAAACTCACCACTGTCAAGTAGAGAAGCGCAAAACAATATTGACGGAAAGGAGCATGCGGCTTCCTCCCCATGCCTAAAGGCGGGGGTATCCGCCGCATAACAACTTTGCTGATGAATATGGAAGGCTCTCTTTATTGGGCTGGGAGGCTTTACAAATTGAGGACTGCGATATCTGCATTAAATGTCATGTTAATGTTTTTTTCTTTTGCCGTGTTCACTCGCATCGGCAACGCGGGTTCAAAAAAGCCTCTAAGCTTTTGATTTAGGCGACGATTGCGCTCTCGAGCAGAATCATGGCGCTATTCAACCTGCTCTTAATATATTCCGTTTTATGCTGATATGCATTGGAACTGCAAATCGGTATAAGAATATCAGCGCCAATGGACAATCAACAGTCAAGCTCCAAAATCGTCGCATTTGGTTGTGCATGTCATGTCAATCACCCCATAGCTAAAGCTATGGGCTTAGCAATAAGCCCTGATTGACTAGCCTAAGCTTCCATCGAGAAGCTACGCTGTCCAAGAATATATAGGTACTCCGGAGCGTTCGCTCTAACTCCGGACACTACGGCCTGCGGTTAAACAGTCCTCTAGGGGAAGGGACAGTGCTGCAGGCATACAAAACCTTGGAACAGCATTGGCGAAGGGCAACTAACCCTAGAGATAGGGATTTATATGCGCTAAAAGCGCGGAGGAAGATATATGGTTTATGTTCTGAATAAGAATGGCAAACCCCTGATGCCTACAAAGCGTCATGGGAAAGCAGGGCGTTTGCTAAAGGATGGAATGGCTAAAGTTGCAAGGCTTGAGCCTTTTACAATCCAACTGCTGTACGATAGCGCGGAGTATACCCGGCCGATAAGTCTGGGAGTAGACGCTGGGAGCAAAACGATAGGCATTTCCGCGACTACGGAGAAAGAAGAATTGTACGCCGCTGAAGTGAAGCTGAGGACTGATATAGTAGATTTGCTCTCGACGAGAAGAGCTTTCAGGAGTGCAAGACGCAATAGGAAAACGCGCTACAGGAAGCCTCGCTTCAATAATCGCGTCCGCTCGAAGCATAAAGGCTGGCTTGCTCCTTCTATAGAGAACAAGATCCAGACGCATATTAAAACAGTGGTAAATATACATAAGATATTGCCGATCACAAAGATAGTTGTAGAGGTTGCCTCGTTTGACATACAGAAAATCAAAAATCCCGGTATATCAGGAAAGGACTGCCGGCAAGGCGACCAAATGGGCTTCTGGAATGCAAGGGAATATGTCCTGTTTCGCGATGGACATGCATGCCACGGCAGAAAAGGTTGCAAGAATCCCATACTGAACGTCCATCACATAGAAAGTCGCAAGGTAGGCGGCGACGCCCCGAACAATCTAATCGCATTATGCGAAGATTGTCACAGCGACTACCACGCTGGCAAGCTTAAGCTAAACCTAAAGAGAGGGCAATCTTTCAGAGACGCCGCATTCATGGGGATTATGAGGTGGGCTTTCTATAACAGGCTAAAAGAGAAGCATCCGGATGCGGGTATGACATACGGCTACATCACAAAGAGCACGAGAATCAGAAATGGATTGGAAAAAGATCATGCGGTGGACGCGAGATGCATCAGCGGGAATCCAAAATCCATTCCATTGGATGCAATCTATATGCAGAAAGCAGTAAGAAAGCGCAATCGCCAGATCCATAAGGCTACCATCAACAAGGGCGGAAAGAGGAAGCTGAATCAATCGCCAAAGTATGCATTTGGATTTCAACTGTTCGGCAGAGTTCAAATGCCGGACGGACGCAAAGGCTTCATCTTCGGGAGGCGATCAAGCGGGAGCTTCGACGTCCGCAAGTTGGACGGAGCAAAGCTGTCTGCGGGAACCGGCCGCAAAAAACTCAAGCCTTTAGAGAAGCGCAAAACAATATTGACGGAAAGGAGCATGCGGCTTCATTCGGCGATACCTCCCTCTGTGATTGCGAAGTAAGTATCTTCGAGCGACCGCATAAGCTCTCCACGCTTTGTGACTGCGGCGGTTTTGCCGTCCTTGAGTATGTAAGTCGTGTCCCAGTTTTCCTCCATGCTCTCAATCATATGCGTGGAAATGAGCAGGGCGCACCCGTCACGTTTCAAATCAGCAATGACCGCTTTAATTTCGCGTATGCCGTGCGGGTCAAGCCCCACAAGCGGTTCGTCAAGTATGACGGCTTTTGGTTTGGGGAGCAAGGCGCAGCACACGCTTACCTTTTGCTGCATACCCTTTGATAGTTCCTTGCCGAGTTTCAGCGTTTTGTCGTCAAGCTCGAACCGTTTTAATAGTTCGTCGGCGAGCGGCTTCCAGTCCTCAAGGCGATAGGCTTTGGCGATAAACTCCAAATGCTCGTAGACCGTCAACATCGGGTACAGCACGGGCATTTCCGGCACATAGCCCAAGAGCCGCTTTGCCCCTGTGGTTCGGTTGTCAAACCCGCCCACGGTGATGCTGCCCTGATAGCGGAGCAAGCCGCAAATCGACTTGATGAGCGTGGACTTACCCGCTCCGTTGGGTCCGAGCAAGACGGTTAATTCGCCCGGCTTAACAGTCATCGAGATGTTGTCGTTGGCAAGGAATTTGCCATAGCGTTTGCTCACATTTTCTGCAATAATCATTGTGCGCTCTCCCTTTTCATATAGACTAAAGCGTTTATGCCGCTTTGTTTGGTGTGCTTTTGCTGAACACGCAATATTTCCGTAAATCCAAGCCGTGTATAAAGTCGAACTGCCTCAGTATTGGTGTCGGCGACTTCCAGTATGTACTCCCGAAAATCCGTGACGGAAAATATATGCTGAATCAGCCCTGCGGCAACGCCTTTGCCGCGATGTACCGAAAGCACAGCGACAAACTCAACAGCCCCCGCGTCCTTACCAATAGGAATCGGATAAGTTTTCACTTCAAATTCCTTGTGGAGCATTGCGTAAGCAATGCTCCCGCGCACAAAACCGAGATGTTTCGCGAACTCGCGCCTATTAAGTCTGACACATTTCTCGCCTTTTGCAACGCAAGCCGTTATGCCGATAACCTCGCCATTTTGTATGGCGACGAAAAAGCAGTCCGCATTGAACATGTGGGTCATAGCGCGGCAAAGCCTTTCCTTATCTTTTGAGAGATAGCGCAACCATTGGTAGAATCCGTCAACGAACACATGACTGATTTGCACCTTCATCTCACTTGTCGCTTTCATATAGTCCATGTCATTCACCCGCCGCTTTCAGCGTTTTGGACGCAACAAGAACGAATCCGCTTGCGAACAGCAATACCCCCGTAACAATCAGCAAGCTCTCAATGCGCACAGCGTCGCCGAGAGGCCCGAACAGAAGCATCCCCAGCGGCATCGCAAGTCCGTTTATCATCATTACCACGCTGAACACGCGCCCCATTACGGAGGGGTCGATTTTGCTCTGCATGATTGTCTGCGTCGGCGTGTTGAAAAGCGGCACAGACATTCCGCATAGGAGCATTACCCCGAGATAAACCCAGAAATTCGGCACGACGCCGAACAAAAACGTCGTTACGCCGAACGCGAAGCAAGCGAGTATCATTGTATGAACCTTATTCTTGAAACCGCCCCAAACCGAAACCGCCACGCCGCCAAGCGTCATTCCGATTGAAAAACCAATCTCAATCGCGGTCAGCCGCCACACATCGTCACCGAACGTCCGTGCCGTTTGGAGCGGCGTGAGCATTGCGGCGGGCGTCATGCAAATGCTGAAGAATGCTGTGTATGCCAGCAGAATTTTCAGCCAGCCGATACCGCCGATGTAACGCAATCCCTCTTTTAACTCGTCAAAGTATGCCTTAATGCCTGTGCCATTTTGCTTGCGTTCCAAACGTGGGACATGTACGCAGAAGAATACCACGGAAATCCCGATAACCGCTGTGATTACGTCGATGAAAAAGATATACTCAATCGGAAGAAAAGTGAGTAAAACGCCCGCGAGCATAGGCGTGGCAAACATTGTCAGCGACTGTACCGATGATTGAATCCCGTTGAAGCGCGTCAAATGCTCCTGCGGCACGATTTGCGGTATGAGCGCACTGACGGCGGGCGATTGAACGCCCTGCCCAAGTCCCCGCACGACTACGACAATCAGCATCAGCCACATGTTTTCGTAACCCATAAAGAACAAGACCGCAAGAATGAGCGTAGCCACGGCGATAGCCGCATCCGCGATATTCACGAGGTATTTGCGGTTGTACCTGTCAGCCCACACGCCCGCGAAGGGCGAGATAATCACCATCGGCAATAGTCCCGCGCAGGTGAACAGCGTCATCCATACGCCCGACTGCGTTTCGAGGGTGATGTGCCATGTTATGGCGTACTGCACGAGCATAGAGCCGAACATAGACGCGAACTGCCCGCCGATGAAGAATCCCGCGTTGCGTTTCCAGTTAGTTGTCATATTGTACCTCCCAATTACTCCTTTTCTGTAGATTTTACGCAACCCGCCGATACGCCCGCATCGCAAACAAATACGCCACAGCCGCAATCCCCACACACCACGCGAGCGCGACCCATATTTCACTGCCGACTGGCTCGGCGTTCAGCAACGCGCGAAGCGTATTTACGATAGACGTCACAGGCTGATTCTCCGCAAACACGCGCAGGACGGCGGGCATTGTTTCAGTCGGAACAAATGCCGAACTGAGCATAGGCAGGAAAATCAGCGGGTATGAGAACGCGGACGCGCCCTCCAAGGATTTTGCCGTAAGACCCGGAATGACCGCAACCCATGTCAGCGCCAGCGTGAACAGCACAAGTATCCCTGCCACCGCAAGCCAGCTCAAAACTCCCGCGCCGCTGCGAAAGCCCATCAAGAGTGCCACGAGAAAAACAACGACAAGCGTCAGTATGTTGGACACAAGAGAGGTCAGCACATGCGCCCACAGCACCGACGAGCGTTTGATAGGCATGGCGTTAAGCCGCGCGAAAAATCCGTTTTCCATATCCCCAAACAGTCGAAAGGCGGTGTATGAGATACCGCTGGCAATGGCGATAAGCAGAATGCCCGGGAGTTGATAGTTCACATAGTTCACGCCGTCGCCCAAACTCGTTTTGACCGCGCCGCCGAATACATACACAAACATCAGCATCATTGCGATTGGCATAAGCGCGACCGTTATGATGGTGTCGGGACTGCGCAGGATGTGTTTCATCAAACGCCCGAACAGTACGATTGTTTTGCTTTTCATTTATTCGCCCCCTCTTTCCCGATAATTGCGAGGAATATTTCCTCCAGTGTCGGCTGTTTTTCGATGTATTCGGTTTTGGCGGGCGGAAACAGTTTTTTGAGTTCGGCAAGCGTTCCGTTGACGATGATTTTTCCGACATGCAAGATTGCGATTCGGTCGGCAAGCTGCTCCGCTTCCTCTAAATATTGCGTAGTCAGCAAAATTGTCGTGCCGCCTCCCGCAAGCTCCTTTACCATTTTCCAAACCTCAAGCCGCCCCTCCGGGTCAAGTCCCGTCGTCGGTTCATCAAGGAAGATGACGGAGGGCGTTCCGACAAGGCTCATGGCAATGTCCAGCCGCCGCTTCATACCGCCGGAATAAGTGCCCGCCCGTTTATTCGCCGCGTCAGTTAGGAAGAAACGCTCGAGCAGACTGTCGGCAATATGCGCCGGATTCGGAACATCACGCAGCTCGGCTATTAAACTGAGATTCTCCCGCCCGGTCAGCACACCGTCCACAGCGGCAAACTGCCCTGTTAAGCTGATACTTTGCCGGACTTTATCCGCTTGGTTTTTTACATCAAGGCCGCAAACGCTCGCCGCGCCGCCATCGGATTTTAGGAGCGTTGATAGGATATTGACAATCGTGGTTTTTCCCGCGCCGTTTGAGCCGAGCAGAGCGAAAATCTCTCCGCGCCGAACCTCTAAATCAACGCCTTTTAGGACTTCGGTCGTCTTGAAAGACTTTCGCAGACCTTTAACCTGAACAGCAAAATCACTCATCACTTTTCCCTCCCAGCTTTTTCTGAACGCTTTTATTCAGTTTTTCGCGCCAGTCTTCGGTATAGGTTCCGGCATTTTTCAAAAGCTCGTCACAGAAAGTCGCCACGTCTTCGCCGGTGATTTCCAGAACGTGTTTGCCCTCCGCCGCGCCCGCCTCGAACAGGTCAATCAGGTCGTAGTGGATTTGAAGCATACCCATACCATCGCCACCCGCGAACATCCACATATGCTTTTGAATTTCCTTGAATACGAACCGGTAATCCTCCGGCAACGCGTCAACCCTCGCCATTTGCCGCTTGTACTCGCGCTTGCTTTCCGCGATTTTCTTTACGTTGAAATACTTGTCGAAAAAATCAGACATTGGTATTGTCCCCCTTTAATTGATTGATTTTTGACGCCACAAACGCCCATTTCTCCCAAAACCGCCTCAGTTCCTCACGCCCCGCGTCATTGAGCGTGAAGAATTTACGCGGCGGGCCCATATCGGACGGCTTTTTTTGGGTCTCGACGAGCTTGCTCTTTTCGAGCCGCAAGAGGATAGTGTACACAGTCCCCTCCACCACGCCGGCGAAACCGAGGGCGTTTAGCCGCTTTGTAATTTCATAACCGTAGGTTTCACCGCGTCCGATAATTTCAAGAACGCAGCCCTCCAGCACGCCCTTGAGCATTTCCGTTAAGCTGTCCAAACAGTTCACCTCCAAAGCACTATTTCGTATGACTTGTTATCATTATTACTTACTACCGCTATATAATAGCACATAGTAGCGCGTTTGTCAAGAGGAAAAATAAAAAAATGTATTGACACAGAGAATTTCTGCGTCCATACATTGCACAAGCCGTACTCATTCAAAAATGGGCAACTATGCCTGCTTGCTTTTTATCGGTATCAGACTGAGTGCGTAGACCGCCGCGCCCAAAACCAAACATGACAGGATTTGCACAATCGCGGAATTATGAAAGAGAATCATGTTAAAGAACCACCGAGCGCGGCTCGCAGCGGTGCAATCGGCGTGAACACGCTGATGACGGCAACAATCAGCACATCCGCAACCCAACCATACCAGCGGGTATTGGCAAGGGTTAGGGTATGCAGAACACAGGAAAAGAGCAGCAAAAATGCGAAGGTTTGCACAAACGCCACTGCTCCGCCGTTTGCAGTGAATCCAAATACGTCTGCAAGAGTTGGCACCGATTCCGGGTTTCCGCGCGTTGCAGTATCAACGGTGTATGTCAGCAACATGACAAGCGCCGAAACGGCAGCGCAAATAATGGTGTAGGTCAGGATATTTCCTTTGAACACATCCGCCCGCTTGCCGCCAAGATTCAAAATCTTACTGAAATTCTGCGCTGGACTAAAAATCGCCATTAGCACAGGCAACAGATACAAATAATTCCCGACCGCCATTTCCCCGGTGTTGCCAAAGATTGCAAGCATCACTATCGTGTTCGCAAAAAATACCAACAGGTGTATTCCGATGACGATGTAGGGTGTTTTCGAGTATTTTAAATTTAGTTTTACGATGCCCATTGTGGTGTTCATATTACACGCCTTCCTTTTCATCGCCCACAAGCCCTATAAAGAAATCCTGCAAACTCAGCGGTGCGATGGAATATTTGTCGCTGCCGGAGGTGCGCCTGTCATAATGGAACGCGAAAGGAAACCGCCCGCCGTCGTTTCGCCGATGATGTTCAACCCCTCCGTTGCCTCCGTGGCGGGGATATGCCCTGCCAGCAGCTTCATGAGCGTGGTCTTGCCTGCGCCGTTTCGTCCCAACAGACAATAAATGCCCGGCTCCGTAACGCTGAAGGAAAAGTCCAACAACGCCTCTGTTTTCCCGTAACTTTTGGTTACGTGCTGTAATTCAATCATGTAAATTCTCCTTTACGATTTTCAATAATTCATCTCCTCGAATGCCGATTTTCTCTGCCCCGCTGATAAAATCCGGGACACCATGCTCATAAAACGCCTTTTTCCGCTCAGCTAAAATCATCTCATGAGCCTCCTTGGTTACAGCCATGCCCACGCCGCGCTTTTTATAAATAACGCCACGGTCGGTCAACACCTGTATCGCCCTCTGAGCCGTAGTGGGGTTGACGGACAGCAGCTTGGATATTTGAGGTGTTGAAATAATGAGGTCATCCTCGGCATAGGTGCCGGAGAGAATGTCATCCTCTATCATTTCAACGATTTGAACGAAAACAGGCTTTTCGCTGCTCAAGATTATCATCACCTCCATTGCTTCACTGGTTAATGAGTTAATACACTAACTATTTTCATGATAACACAAAAGGATGGTGCTGTCAATAGCAAAAAAATATTTACAAAAACCTCTTGCTCATGACGTAACGTAATGTAGTATATTAGAGTCATGAGAAAAAACAGGAGGTAATTCCATGTCAATTAATAAAAGTTATTCTGTCGGAGAAGTCGCAAAACAGACGGGTTTGACTGTGCGGACGCTCCAACACTATGACAATGTCGGGCTACTGCCGCCAAGCGGACGTACAGAGGGTGGCAGACGGTTTTATACCGACCGCGATATGCTGACTCTTTCACAAATCGTGTTTTACAAGTCTGTGGGAATACAGCTATCCGATATTCGCTATAAACTTTCAGACGCACCCTCCCTCGTGGAGACTGAAGCGGTGTTCACAGAACAAATGAAAGTCCTGCTCCGCAAAATTGATGAGCTGCATGGCGCGGTTACGGTGCTTACTTCCGCTCTTGATACGGTAAAAAAGGGAAAAGAGCCGCAGTTTGAAACACTTGCTGTCCTGATACGCGCTTTAGAGGGCGGCAGTCTCGCCGACTGGGTGGATTTCAAATTTGACCCCGCACTCGAAGGCGCGCTTGAAAACAGCGAGATTTACACGCTCACAGGCGCAATGGATTTTTACCACACCATGCGAAAGATTTTTGCCGACGCCATCGCCTTGCAGCAAAGCGGCGCGGCAGCAAGCGATGCCGAGGTGCAGAATCTCGGCAAGAGATGGTGGGAGGAAATTATCCTGAAAGTCACGGCGGGAAATGACGAGGGCGCGATAGCGGCACTCACCGTCAATAATGACCGCTCGAATTGGCCGGAGGCAGACCGCAAGCTATTTGAACAGGCGGAGCCGTTTATTGAGATTGCGCTGGGCGCATATATCGCCGCAAACAACATAGAAGTCCCTGCGGCCATGATGGGAGGGGAAACGCGATGATTAAAGTAAACAATCTGCAAAGGTCCTATGGGAGTAAGCAAGTCTTGAAAGGTGTGTCGTTTTCGGTAAATCAGGGGGAGATTTTTGCATTGCTTGGCGCAAACGGCGCGGGGAAAACAACAACCATTGAATGCCTTGAAGGTTTAAGAAAATGGAACGTAGGTGAAATTGAGGTAGAAGGCGTATCTGTCGCTAAAAGCCCCGACAAAATTCGGAAAATCCTCGGTATTCAGCTTCAAAGCACGGCATTAGCTGATAATATGACCGCAAAAGAAGCCATGCAGCTTTTCTGCGCTTGGCATAGCGTAACCTATCGCGGAGATTTGCTGGAACGGTTTGATATGGGCGGAGAGTATCTGAACAAAACGTATGTCTCCCTTTCAACCGGGCGAAAACGCAGGCTCCATTTGGCCTTAGCTCTTTGCCACAGACCGCGCCTGTTGGTGCTTGACGAGCCAACGGCGGGCTTGGATGTCGAAGGGCGAAACACGCTCCATCAAGAAATACGGCGACTTCGTGATGAGGGTGTAACTATTCTGATGGCGACGCATGACATGGCGGAAGCTGAAACCTTGAGCGACTATATCGCCATTTTGCGCGGCGGCGTGATTGCCCGCGAGGGTACGCCAATGGAACTGACGGCGGCTTCAGACATACAAAGCCGTGTTCTGGTAAAAACAAGAAACGACAGCCTGCGGGAAATTCTGCCGCATGGACTGGAAAAGCTGGAAACAACGCCGGAGGGATATTCGGTGTTCAAATGCAAGGACGCGGCGGAGCTTCTGCTGACGCTTCTGCCCCATATCCAAAAGCATGGGGACACGGTAACAGACCTGCGTGTGGCGCGGGCAAGCATTGAGGATATTTTCCTTTCGGTTGCGGGAGGTGCAAAATGAAAGCATTTCTTGTTCAGTTAAGGATTCAAGTCAAAAGCGATTTGCGCGACAAAGGCATACTTATGGTGTACTATCTCGTGCCGCTTGTATTTTACGCTGTGATGGGAAGCATCATGAAAACACTTGAAATGGATAGCGGTACGCCGCTGAATTTCTCTATCACCATCTTTGCCTTGTCCATGTCCGCGTTTCTCGGTATGCCGCAAGCATTGGTAAAGGCACGGGAAACTGGCATATTGGACGCATATAAGGCGGCGGGGATTCCGGCATGGAGTATGCCCCTTGCCACAATCGTGATTTCCACGTTCCACATCATGATTGTTGCGCTTGTTATTTTGTTTTCCGCTCCGTATCTGTTTGCGTCGGAATTGCCCGGAAATATTGGATTGTATCTACTTGCTGTATTGTTAATTGCGCTGTGTTCAGAGACCTTGGGCGCATTGCTCTCCTGCTTTGTTAAAAAACAAAACACGCTGACACTGGTTTCACAATGCCTGTTTTTACCCACTATTATGTTTTCCGGCATTATGTTTCCGGCAAACCTGTTGCCTAAGCCCATGCAATGGATTGGTGAAATCCTTCCCGCCACGCAGGGAATGCATATGTTCTCCCAGGCGGGCCTTCACATGCAGCCGCTTATTATTCTTTGCGCGATGACAATCGTATTTTTCGCAGTGTCAGCCTCATTGTTTCGCCGTATCAGCGCGAGGAAGTAAATCCGTTGTGAACCAATGAACGAGAGGAGTCGCCAAGATGGAGTACACGCAAGCAGCCCGACTGGGCTTTGATCCCCGACCACAAATCAGCCGGGTTTTTGTGGAAGGCTTTTATCACTTGACAGTGGTGAGTTTATTACATAAATGGACATTTTTACAACAGAGAAGTCAAATATTAGGGAGAACCTGAATATTTCTTAATATTCCTGGATTTTGCTGACGGGCGCACTATTCCCTTGGGGGGTGCTGCCGATACATTTCCATATGGATTTAAAACAATTCAAAAGTCCAGATTATTCCTGATTTTGCCTGATTTTACGAAACCAGGAAGCCGTCGTCTGAAATGGCGGGCGGCCTCCCGCTTTTTTTGAGGAAATTATCTTGAATATAGGCAAACTGGGAAAACGTAATAAAAAGGCTGGGATGTTTACTTAAAAAATAGACTAAGGATTCTGCGGTTGCAAATTCATTAATATTTGGCGTCCCGGCATACCTATGCAAATAATTTTTGCAATTTGATGAATATTCGGCGGAAGCCATTTGAACCAAGCCAAGCGCGACGCCCGAAAAAGCCAAAAACGCCTCTATCGCCCTGAGCGGCTTGAAAATGCCGCTCTTCGCCTTTTCGTCCAAGCCGGCTTCCAAGGCGGCCTGAA
>JAISZB010000226.1 GCA_031269465.1 Clostridiales bacterium
CTTGTATCAATTCATCGGCCATATTTATTGCCTCTTCTGCATGGCCTGAAAAAAAATCATCCATTGGCAATCCAATTTCACCAGCTATTTCATCAATTCCATTCATGTCGATTATCGCCGTAACATTATATGGTTAAATGTAACAGATTAATCGACAAAAATAATCATAATAGCTGTCGCTTTGCAAGCCGTCGGAATAGCTACCCTTTTTTCAGCTTGCGACAGCAGCGATGTGGCATTAAGCCAAAAGAAGAACACATCCGCGCCAAACGCTTGTAGAACGTCGTCGAACTCTACAATTTCGGCATCGTATAAAAGCGGGTTAAGCGCAGGCGCGCTATTTGCAAGGCGTTCGCATGAGCGTACAGCAACGCTATCTTTGGCTTGCGACGCCCGTCAAGATGTTTTGCCATTTCGCGAAGAGTATCATCGTTTAGCAATTCGGCGGCTTCCCGCATTGATTCATAAGAGGTTTTCATGTCCGCGCCCCTAAACTATTTTCATAATCTGCGCGACAACGCGATGCAGCTGCTCATCTGTCAGCATGCCGGCCTTTAACGCTTGTCCTGTTGCATCAGCATACGGTTCGGAATTTGCGAACTTGTCGAGCGCCTGTATGCGTTTGGGGATTAGCGGATACGTTTGAAGGAATTCAGCGAATGTTCCCAATTTGTACGCATTGCGGGAATTGCGGCTTGATTCAATGTAAGCGTCAATATCCACCTCGTCTATGTTCTTGAACCCGCCGACTAATCGCAGCAGCGCGCGCTGCGCCGTTTTCGCGTCGCCGTAGCAGAAAAGGCCCGCCCTGTCCGCCGTTATTTCAGAGCATCTGCTCCAAGCCGAAAGCGGAAGATTGGTGGCGCTTAAGGAACTACTTTGTCAAAAGGCAATATTTTGGCAATGCCAAGGGGATATTATGCCCTTTTTCGAAATTGCCCGGTTAAGTTGAAAGACCCGATTAACCTTACGAGAGGAATGATTGCTTAGCTGGCGCTAACGACCAATGAATGTCCTCCTCTATGCCATTCAGGCTTTCAAGTTGCGTATCGACAAGTCTCATCTGACTCACCCAGGAGATGCTTCCCAGCTCAGAGGCGCTTTGCAAAGATGATTCACTGAGAATCAATTCCCGCAGGCTTTTCATGCGTTCAAGGCAAGACCAATCGTAAGGATAGGTGAATTATAGGCGAAATTATATTTCTTACGCTAGAAGCATGCAAGGATCGGAGGAAGCTCTGCATTGCTCTTATTATAATATCGCGGTATAATATAGGCGGCAAAGCAGTTATGTCAGGGTTGGAGCTCGTGATTTCAAGAAACGCCGCAGTTTCAGACCATTATGATTTTATGTTCATTAGAGCTTATCTTTAAAATAAGGCGGGAAGGCATGCTGTTTCGCAGCCAAATGCACTGAACTTTTCAGTGCGAATCAGTATAGATAATCAAGCGCTAAAACAGGTGAACATGATTGTGAATCAGTATAATAACTTGACTTCATGCAATAGAAACTTTTCTTGAGGAGGCGCATTTATGAGCAGTGCCATCGCCATTAATATAGGTCAAGACAATTTTAGGAAGATGATAAAATCAGGAGGATATTACATTGATAAAACGTCATTCATAAGCGAGCTTGCCAGGTCGATGGGGCATGTGAACCTTATCACAAGGCCCAGAAGATTTGGCAAGACTTTGAATTTAAGCATGCTTGAGTCCTTCTTCGAGATAGGCGCTGATGCGTCTCTGTTTGAAGGCCTTGCTGTCAAAGGAGACAGGGAGGCTTGGAATGCTCATTTCGGCAGGTATCCTGTGATTCGCATAAGCTTTAAGGATATAGCGGCAAATACCTTTGATATGGCCTTGAGAGAGCTAAAAATCAAGCTTCAGGATTTTTGCGAGAACCATAGGTACCTTCTGGAATCAAATAAAGTGTCGAGCGGACGAAAGGAAAGCATCGAATATTTCTTGTCTCGTCTGCCTGAAAATGTTAATCCAAATGAGCCAGAACTGAAAAATGCCTTAAAAATTATAGCGAATTCTATGTTTTCCCATTTTGAAAAAGAGGTTGTCATTCTTATAGACGAATATGATTCGATAGCAAATCAAGCCGCTGGAAAAGGTTATCAAAAAGAGCTTCTATCATTTCTTAGCGGATTTTTCGGGGCTGTCTTCAAAGACAACTCCGATGTGGAATTCATTGTGGCTGCAGGATGCTTGAGAATAGCAAAGGAAAGCATTTTTACGGGCGCCAACAATCTTGTCGTATCTACAATATCAGATGTCGACTATTCGACATGCTTCGGGTTGACAGAGTGCGAGGTGGCCAAGGTTCTTTCTGACTTGAAGCTAGAAGACGCCACGGATATTGTCAGGGACTGGTATAACGGGTACTTGTTCGGAAAGCAGCGCATTTACAATACTTCGGATGTCATGAGCTATTGCAGGGATCTTCTGAAGTCTCCCGGCGCTGAACCTAAGATGTATTGGTCGAACACTAGCGGAAATGATATACTCCGTGACATCATCGAATCATCTGGAGGCCGCTACGCCATGCTGAACATGCAGAGGCTCGCTTCTGGCGAGAGTGTAAGGCTCGCATTTAGAAGCGAGATTACTTATGATGATTTTAGCAGCGCTGACTCGTTGTGGAGCGTCTTGGCGCACTCTGGATATCTGACTCCGTCTAGCTTCGGATCCAACAATTTCAGAGCCCCGAACAGGGAAGTGCAGGAACTTCTTAGCAGCAAGATTCTAGAATGGATAAGGGAAGAAACGCCTGTTGATGCGCCTGAGGCGATAGCTGCGTCTTTATGGTCTGAAGATGTTGCCGGTTTTCAAGAGGAGATAAACAAAGTTCTTATGCAATCAATGAGTTTTTTTGATAAGCTTGAAAACTCTTATCATATGCTTCTACTGGGACTGCTGGCTTCCAGCGGTGCAGTCTCAAATAGGGAGAGCGGTGAAGGCCGTCCCGACCTGGAAATTGCAGACAGCGATCTTAAAAGAGCTGCGGAGATTGAGGTTAAGAAATCCTATGAAAAAATCTTCATGTTGTCAGATGCGCTCAAGGGTTGCTGGCAAATACTTAGAAAATCGTACGGAAAAGCGTATGAAAATAAAGGATTCAAAGTTCTACGCTACTCAATCTCATTTTTCGGAAAAAGTTGCCGAGTTGTTTTGGAAAATGGCATTAAAGCCGAATCGATCCAATCTGCAATATGCGATGTGAATGCGTCGATTGAAGCCATCGAAGCTGAGATTTCCTCTAGAGCCAATTCGGAGCAGATGGCTTCTAAAGCGGAAGTTGTCTATCAGAAAGGATTGCTTTCAGAAGAGGATTTTTCGAGTTTGAAATTGAAGCTGGCTGCAGCTAACTCCCGAGAATTGAAGAAAGTCTTGGAAGCGTCTGCGGAAACTCTCTCAGATTTAAGAAAGCTCCAGAAATGTTTATTTCAATAAGCCTCAACTCTGCGCCTTTCTTTGCAATGCCTGAAGCTATGCCAATGTGATGCTTAAAGCAAGAGCTTTTGCCAGCGCCGCCTTGGAAGCGGTCGCAGCCACGCACTAGTGCAGACAGTCTTAAAGGCGCTACAGTCCTATTTGGCTATAATTAAGCATTTTACAGGCTAAAAGCATATTGCTCAATTAAGAGCGACAGCACTAGCCAGCTCCGGATCCTCTCTGGCATCCTCCAACAGGGAGAACACTTGTACGCTTGCCGGAGGCGCTACTTTTTATGCCCCGGGATGTATTGACTGGCGCTGCACTCTGCATGGACAAAGGCAAGCATATATAATGATTTGCAGTCAATGCAACTATTTTGGAGCTGGATTATCCACTTTCAATGTGCGAAATGCCGATATCAATCTCACTCGCTGTACAGTCAAGCGTCAAAAGGCGAGCTTTCATAATAAAGTCAGTATAGTTGTTAGGTTGCAGCGTCGAATATAATTCAAGCGCCCTTGTCTCAAGGATCAACTATGCGCATTCGAATGGGAGCCATGGCCCGCACACAGCCTATATAGAGGTTGCAGGCGCGGGAGCGTCGCTGAAAAGCCGGATATGGCACGACGTCTCTTATACTCAGGCGGCGGCCGCAGGGTACTTTGACAGCGTCAACGGGCTTTCATGCTTGAAGCGGGCTTGCGGGGCGAAGATATGCAAAGTACAATGCGCAGAGGATGAAGTAAGGAGATGGGGATGAATGGGGAGAATGAATATTCAGAGAATCTTCGCGGCTGCGGCTTTGGCGGCGTGCCTGCCTTTGCAGGCCTGCTCGGGCGAGGCCGAGCCGACGGCCGCCCTTCCTGAAGAAGCTTCAGGGCGGCCGTCGGCTCAGGCGTCGCTCCGGCCGGCTTCAGGGCGGCCGTCGGCTCAAGCGTCGCTCCGGCCGGCTTCAGGGCGGCCGCCGACCTTGGCGCCGTTCCGGCCCGATTCGGAGCAGCCTGCGCCATCGCCCAAGGATCCTGATTGGGAGGCTCCGCCCGAGCTGGTCCACAACGCCAGAATGATAAGCGCCCGGGCCGGAGAATGCGCGGCGCCGATTTTCCTGATGCAGTACCGGGACATAACCGCATGGCTCGGAGCCCCTGACGATGAGAGGTTGATCGTCACAGGGTACCACGAGTCGGTGGACAGCTACCTGGCGGTGGAATACGAGGGCTGCCTGTTCGTCCTGTTTGACGGGTCGTCCCATCCCGAGAAGGGCGGCGGGGACTTTAAAAGCTCGAACGACTATTCATACTCAGCGATTGCCTCGGATCAATTCTCGCTGAGCAACGGCCTGCGCGTCGGCATGAGCCTCTCTGAAGCCGAAGCCCTTCAATTCCCAGTTTTCACCCAGAGCCAGAGTGATGATCTTCCGCTGTGGGAGCCTGAAGAGTTCGGAGAATACTACGGCATGCCGCTTTCGCTTTGGGCCGCGGCCGCGGACTCCTCCGACGGCGGCGATTCATCTTACAGCGTTTCCGGAATTCACGGGTTCAACCTGCTCTTTGACGACGGCGGAATTCTAAGGGTGATTATCGCCTGCAGGTAAAATGCCCGCTTTCACCTCGTCGGCAAAAAGCGGGCCGCTGGAAAAAGAAAAAGCCGCCGGCATGGGGGCCGTACGCTTTATTGCCGCCGGGATGCGCTCTGAAGCGATTCTTTGCATTATAATGGTATAAGAATGAGCAAGAGAGGTGATTTATGGCAATACTGTTTTTACTTCTGATCTATTTGACGTTTATAAGCCTGGGGCTGCCAGACTCCCTGCTGGGCGCTGTATGGCCGGTAATGCGCGTGGAACTGGGCGCGCCGCTGGATGCTGCCGGAATTGTGTTCATCGTCATAAGCGGCGGCACCATTATATCCAGCCTTCTTTGCCCCGCTATAATCAAGCGTTTCAAGATGCGCGGCGTTACCATAGCAAGCGTCTTTATAACCGCGCTGGCGATAATCTGCTCCGGGTTTGTGAAAAACATATGGGCTTTAACGCTTTTAGCTGTTCCGCTGGGGCTAGGCGCCGGCGCCATAGACTCAGCGCTGAACAATTTCGTGGCTTTAAATTACAAGGCCAGGCATATGAGCTGGCTGCACGCCTTCTGGGGAATAGGCGCCTTGACGGGGCCGCTGATTATAGGGGTGTTTCTACGGCAAAACGGCGCATGGAGAAGCGCGTATTTTACCTTGGGTTCCATACAGTTGGCTGTCGGGGCGCTTCTCTTATTTGCCACGCCGCTTTGGCGCAAATTTGACGTGGCGCAGGAAAATGCTGATGGAGCATCGGAAGCTTCCGATAAGGTGAACGTTTTGAAAATACCGGGAGTAAAGCCCGCGCTCATCACTTTTTTTGTATACTGCGCTACAGAGTATACTGTAGGGTTATGGGGCGCCAGCTTCCTCACGGAATTGCGGGGGTTTTCAAAAGCTGGCGCGGCAACTGCCGTTTCACTGTACTATATAGGAATAACGGCGGGCAGGATTATAACAGGGTTTTTAACAGCGCGGTTTTCCGGGGAGCGCCTTATCCGCGGCGGCATTATCATAGTAACAGCTGGAGCCCTGCTACTGGCCGCGCCTGTTGGGATTGCGCCAATGGCGGCTCTCCTGGTTATCGGGCTAGGCTGCTCGCCTGTGTATCCCTGCATGGTGCAGCTGGCGCCGAAGCGCTTCGGCGTCGCTAATTCCCAGCGAGTCATTTCTTTGCAGATGGCCTGCGCGTATACGGGCAGCACGTTTGTGCCGCCACTGGCGGGTATAATAGCGGCAAATACAACCATAGGCGTCATCCCGGTTTTTTTGCTTGCATATTGCGTTGTGATGCTCTTTATGTCAGAAATGGTAAATAAAGCCGCTAACAGGGGCAGGGGATAGTTGAAGCGTCACGGCGAGATGCTGTTCGCGTGCATTGCTTACGGCCAGAAGCCGACGCCTATTGCTATGACGATGTTTTTCATCTGCGCAAGCAGGATGAAGCAAGGCGCGGAAATAGGCGCCCTTGCCTGAGGGCGGCGGCTGCCCGGCGCAAAAAGCTGCCTGTTCAATGCAAGCGCCCTGCTCTGCATTAATGATATCGTTATATCCAAACCCTCAAGGGAATATCATCGGATCGGCAGGATAGCCTCTTGGATATGCTCCTTCAAGATAAGAACCTGCGGCCGCAGGTTTAATCGGCTTTGATAAAAGCTTTGCGCCGCATGGCAGTAAAGCGGAAGCCGCAGACGGCATGGAGCCTATTTGCAATGCAAAGCGGAAATCCATTCCGTTTAGCCTTATGATCCAAACGGGCTGTATGAGTTCAGGGAACGCTTTTTCCTGCGGAAATTCGGGTCGTACGACGCAGCATATGCATTCGTGTTCAGGCCAAGGCCTATTGACGCCCTGCCGGCGGACATCACGGCCGCCTCCCGCCAGATTATGAAGGCTATGGCTGATTATGCAAGCGCGGTAAAAACGAACAGCCTAAACAGGTTAAGCGAAAGCGGAAAGCCGTATACGCTCACGTTATAGTTTATTTGCAATTTTGTAGGTATTGCAGGGTATCTCTTTTCTTCAGCACAATAGAACAAAGTTATCCTAAATGACACCAGTGTTAGCTAGCAGGTCTTTTACTAACTGGTTACGCTGTCTGATATATCGGCTGACTAACATTTTTCCCCGGCCAAGCCCGTGGAAAAAACAACATGGCGCAGACAGCCGGACAGGATGCTGGAACGCTGACAGAGAAGGACTTGATCGTCCTTGAAGCTGCGTCGAAGTGGTATGCTCGCGGCAAAGGCGGCGGGAGAAGAATAACAAATCTTCTCCCGCCGCCTTTGCTTTGCGCTTACAGGCAAAACGGCACTCCGCAGCCCATAACGCTCACGCTGTACAGCTGGTACGTCTGTCTGACGCAAACTATCTCTGGTATTTCTCTTGATTGTGCGGACGTACCCGCTTCAATCGTAAAATATTATATCTCCGGGCGCGGGGATATAGTTCGCGTCCTGCCACAAGCCGCGCTTCGTAAAGCACGGGACATCCTGACTTTGACAGGCGGCGAATTTCGGGATAACGCCCGCGTCGATATAATATGCTTAACAATCGCCAACGAGTACATCAAATAAGTCGTAGCTATTCCGACGGTTTGCAGAGTGACTGTCATTTTGGATATTGTTGTCGTTAATGCCGTCTTGTTTATCCATATAATTTATACAAACAAATATCAGCTGTAATAATTATATATAGACTTTGATAATTTTTGCAAATATAAATATATATTCTTTTCAACTTTTGAACTTTTCTGCAAGGATTTTATGCTCTTTTGGCTGGTAAATAGTGCAAATAGAGTTGTCGGAACAGTTCCAATAAGTCCTTGAAATAAGGGTTTGTTTCGTACTTGCGCATGCGGTTGAAATCAAAGGCAACTCCATGTTTTTGACAGCTTGATAAATCATGCGTGGCTTGGGGCGCCTTTCCCGCAGACGCTATAAAAGCAGAAAATGCTGAAACGACTGTACTCAAATTCAGGCAACGCCAAGGCATGTTTGAAAATTTCCTGTTGCAAAACTGGATTTGGCGCCGAATTAAAAAACATTGTTCTTGAGAATCATATTTTGAGGTGTGAACGGTTTACGACATATAATGCTGATTTTCTATGAAAATCGGTATAGATTACAGTGAAGCTGTACTTTCTTCGCAGGCTTCTGAGCTTTGCTTGCGAAAAAGGATGTCGTCGGAGGAGCTTGCCAACGTTTGCCAAAGGATGCGCCGCTTCAGCCGAAGGCATTAATTCCTTCAACTTCTGCAAACTGCGAGGTCAACCATTTATTGCTGGGGGTTGGCCGTTCAAATCCTTGTGGCAAACGATGTTATGCCATTTTGCTGGTCATAGCAGAGCTTGGCCTCCGCGCAGGGGATGTCAGGGCTGAAACTTTGCGATTCAGTTGCGCATGCATGAAGGCAATAGGCGGTGAAAGACCGATTCGAGCTTGGCAGTAGGAACCGCTAGCCAATGGCAGGGTGTCCGCCGCAAGGCGGAATCTTTAGGAAGCCGGAGGCAAGCCCTCGGTCTAAGGCGTACGAATCGGATTGGAGGCTGGTTTGCGCCGGACGAGCTTGCGTAGCAAAGTGAAGTCCAAAGGCGGGTTGCGCGGTTCCACCGTACCGCCAGAAGCGCATATAGCAGACTCTGGCGGATGTAGTGGGGGAAAGAGGCCGCTCAGGGGAGGCCTGGCTGAGCGGCGCGCAGGGGGAGTCGCATCTAAAGCGGCGGCCTATGAGGCAATGCACGGTTGAGGGCTGAAAGCCTGCGAGATTCGCAGTATAGTGAAAGAACAAGATGAATCTTGAAACCCGCGAAGGAGTGCGGATTCAATGGGAACAGCAGGAAAGCGGAGAGCGCCGCGCGGCGGCTATCCAGAGGAAATGCTGATGGAAGCTGTAGACTGACTGGAAGCGTAAACAGGGCATGCGGCCTCGCCATTTTTCCATGGGCGTCAGAAGCGATTGCAATTTGGAGCTTGATTATAAATGAGGCGCTGTTTAGCTAAACGCTAATTATTAAAAACAACAAATTAACCGCTAATTTTACACTGTTACTATAAAATACTTGACAATTTGTTCGTTTGAGATATAATAAATTTATTAAAGCTAAGTAATAAAATATTATAATATGGTTTATTTCTACGCCAGCACGGAATGATTCCCGCACTCCATTAACTGCAAGCATTGATAAACCCAGTAGAAGTCCAGAAGGGAGAGATGGATATGAATCGCGGCATTTTAGCGCCAGCCCGGCAAGAGTATGTACGGACGACTTCAGAGCCGGCCAAGCTGTGAGCGGGAAAAAAGGCGCTCCTGAGAATAAGGGCGGCGCTCCGGGCAGAGGGCGCAGGCATTCAATTTCGCTCGATGAAATCATGAGGTATTTGTTCAGCGCGTCGCCCAGGCTTCAAATCTTCACGATCAACGCCTTGTTCGGCGAGCGCATTCCTCCAGATTCAGCGTCCGCCATCAAGCTGAACGCTGATTTCATAGTAGAAGACAGGGATTCCCTGCTTGAGAGGTTTGTAAAGATCGAAGCCGACTTGATTTGCGAAGTGCGGCGTGGAGAATCTTCCGCAGAGGATTATCATTTTGAGTTTCAAACTGAGTACATCGGTTGCGGCCCGATGGCGGAGCGCCTTTTCCAGTATGATTTTTCAAGGGCGATAGAGCGCGGGAATGCAGGTGCGGGGCATGGCTCTGAAGCCTTGAAAGCCCTAGAAATGGGAAATGCCAGCAATTCAAGGGCGGAGGATGGCTCTCATCTGCTCATAATGCCCAGAACCATTGTGATACACATAGAAAAGCACTCAAAAATCCCTTCCAGCTATGAACTCAGCATATTTAAAGACGGCTTCCGCTCCCTGTACTCTTATCCGGTCTTCAAGATCTGGAGCCATACAGCCGAGGAGCTTCGCGAAAAAGAGCTGTATATGCTGATTCCGCTGAAGCTGGCGGAAATCCATGGCGAGATAGACTCAATCTATAGGAGGAAGGACGGAAAGTCCAAGAGGGAAGACATTCGAAACCTGATTTTGACAACTCTCACCCCAGTGGAAAGGGAGTTGGGGATTATACATGAAGGCCGTTTGATAAGCCGGGCTGATTATGATAGAATATATGGAGCGATTGTCTATTTATTCGGCTATTACATTGATGTCTACAAGCTCGACATTCTGTTGGGCGAAGAGGAGGGCGTACTCATGGATGACTCATATCCACAATCGATACTTGAATTTATAAAGGCCAATGATACAGCTGTACTTAAAGAGCGGATTGAAGCAGCAGAGAAAAAATGGAATGAAGCCGAAGCCAAGATGGAGCAGAAAATAAAAGAAGCAGGAGCCAAGCTGGAGCAGGAAAGGAAGGAAGCAGAAGCCAGGTTGGAGCAGGAAAGGAAGGAAGCAAAAGCCAGGTTGGAGCAGGAAAGGAAGGAAACTGAAGCCAGGTTGGAGCAGGAAAGGAAAGAAAGGGAAAAATTGCAGCTGCGGTTTGAAAAGCTTAAAGATGCAATCAGTACAATTGTCCCTGGCTTCTCCTTCGACTAGAAATAAGGCTCCGCATTATACATCGCGTATCCTTTTTTAGGAGATTTGGGATGCTCCGCTTGCGGCCGCGCGCAAGAAATGCCGCCGTCTGAGCGTACGGGCCGAGACGCAGGCGCGTCGATAAATATCGCTGCGGCGCGCCTCGCATGCTGTGAACTCATAGCCTATCAGCAAGGACTTCTTGCATAAGCGCTCAAGACGGGCAGCCAATGCCGTCGGCTGCGTTGCGATAGAGGGCTTTAAAATGAAGGATACGCGGAAAGCCTGATTATAACTGAAGTATTGCGGGACAGCTTTTCTCGCATGCAAACGCGCAGGGCAAATAAAGGGGCTTGCGGGGCGAAGAATGGCAAGCCCTCTCTTCCGAACGCGCACGTGAAATCTTAAGGATTAGTAAACGTAAATTTCCGGGTGAAAGAATATTTCTCCGTCAAAAAGCCGCTTGCGCTCTTGCCAAACGGTCATTGCGGTTGCGCCTCTTCCTGTGCCTGTGGAGCTGTAAATAAAGGGCATGATTCTAGCAACTTTGACATCGCCAATCCAAAGATCCTCCTACAGTCAAGCGGCCTCGCTTTATTTTTGACTAGCGCTTTTTTTCCAATATATAATTGCCGCCGCAATGAGAATGGCAATCTGAGCGACGAGAACAATGATTGCAGTGCCTTCTACGGCATCTCCGATGCCGCCGTCAATTACTCCGAATAAATCATGCATAAAATGCCACGCAATCAGCGGAAGAATGCTTCCGGTGATAACTTTAAACTCCGCCGCTGCAAACCCAAATAAAAAAGCGAATATAATTTGCGCTGCGACGTATTGAGGCGAGGCCCCGCTGAGCGCTGTCGCCGCATGGCCGACGCCGAAAATGGCCGAAGAAATGACAATGGCTTTTGCCGTGCCGATTTGCCGAAGCGCCTGGAGTATCAGCCCTCGAAAGTACAATTCTTCATTTAGGCCGACAAGCAGCGTAAAGATGACTGCTACTGAGAAGAGCCTGCCATCTTTGACGCTGATTGGCCCGAGCGCTATCTGCGCCGCTTCGACCGCGACCATCGGGATTAAGAAAAGAGCGTCGCGGACGCTTCCACTTTTTAAAGGGCAAAACCCAACATCTCTATACGAGATGTTCAGCGCTTTGACTATAAACAATCCGGCAATCGACGAGATGGCAACTGCAATAGCCTGAATAATCAGAGACTTTTCTTCGCTTGCCGAAGTGATAGCCAGAGCCGCTCCTGCCGCAGTCATGCAGATAATTGGAATCATTGCCAACAGTATTGACAAGATAACTGGGTGCTTATGGGTTTTTGGTTGCATAGCGGTCGCCTCCAAAATATTCAGTGTTATTCCGATGTTGCTGAAAGCGACTTGGATGCGTGCGTCAGCATCTGAATTACCTCTGCGTGCGAAAAATCGACCCCTCCAAATGCCGCCATCACAGCCATGCCATGAGTGTATATCCATACATCCAAAAAATGCCGCTGAAGTTCCTTTTCATTTTTTGCTTCACTAGAAGAGCCTGGAATTGAATCTAGAATAAAGGCGTGGTCGACAGGGCTGACGAGGTCTGAAAATCCGCTGGCATTGAAGCTGTTGGAAAGAAAAAGCATTTTGAAAAGATTCGTCTCCGTCTTGGCGAAATCGATATAGGCAAGCCCGAATTTCATAAAATCATTTTCGACTAGCTTCTCTCTCTTTGAAAAGTCTTCAAGGTGCCTGCCGAAATACTGGTTTGCGTATTGAAGCAAATCTTCAATGAGTTTCTCCATATCTTCATACAAACTATATAAAGGTCTTGTGGAACAGCCGAGCTTCGTTGAAATCGCTCTCGCGCTGATAGCTTCCATCCCCTTTTCACGCACGAGTTCCAATGCGCTCTCCATCACTAAGCGCTTGTTGAAATTTGCCTTTGGCGGCATAAGCCCACACTCCTTGCAGAATGCAAAGCCGATCGTTAGGTAACAATTGTTATATAACAGTACGAACATTATAGCATTATCTTTATTCTCTGTCAACAATGCCAATGGCCCGATCGGCAGATTGATTTACGCAGTCGTTGAGACTTTCCGAATTCAAGGCTTCGTTTCAGCTAATTAAGATCCGCTGCTGTCTTCGTACGAGAGTGCGACAGCTGGGGATAGGCATGCATGAAGGCTCATCACTGAGCCGTCCGAAGAAGATCTGAACGCGTTTGCGTCGTCGACCGCATTAGGCGTCAGGGAACAGATTGCGAAATGTTCATTGAAGCGCATACAGCCATTGAATGGGCTGTTTGCAACTTCAGATCCGAGAAACTCGCCTTCTCTGCCTCGCACGCATTGAGGCCAGAGATTTTCTACTTATATTGATTTACAGGCATATGCATGCCGATTTTCATTCAAATGCATTTTATCGCAACTTGGCTGTACGCTGGCTCTGAATCTTAAATGCATGAATTCAGCGCTTTCAAGGCGCGATTGAAATAAGGCTCAAGCTCAATGCGGGCTGTATTTCCCCCTGCAAGGAGCCCGCCGGTCGCCCTTCTGCGAGGCGCGAACTCCCGGGGCGGACTCGCGAGCTTTGCCGCCGCCAACGCCGCCCGGCTTGAATCCGCCGGACTCCGCCGCTCCGCGACAGGCGCCGCGTTTCAAAATGCATTGGCGGCAATCGATGCCAACTGCATTCTCAGGCATCCGGGCGGCTTCTTCGCCGGCAAGTCGGGGATCCCGCCCGCAGCCTGCGGCATCTTCCTCGAAGCAGAGACAATTCACAAAAATAATAAACATTTGTTTAAAATCATTTTAGGATAAAATTGGATTTTTTTTATTGCCACTTCCATAATTTGAGATAATGTGATATTATAAAAATCAGCTTATTGTATAATATTTACATTTGATGGGCTGAGGCGGGAATTCATGGCTAAAAATCTGGCGAGGGACAAGGAAATAAACAACAGCAGAGAGCTTATCAGAATAATTCTCGTATATTTTCCTGAATTATTTGAAAGGATTGAGGAGCTGGAAGAGCTGAGGAACCTTCGCTATAATGCCTATGGAAAGAAGAAGGTCGTCTTGTAGGTGATATTTTGTCGAATATTGGCGATGCCTAGCCTCAACGACGCGAAATCGAATCTGGAATGCATGGATGCCGCCGTTGCGCTGGCAAGTTTTATCATCCGGCATTTCCAAGGAAAACATCGGCAAGCTGCTTGAAGGGGGCGCCTTGGAGCCGGGGAGCCGCAGAGCGGAGCTGCCGAGAGCCCCGACGATAAACAGGATTTTGAAAAGCCTGGATCATGGCGACATCCAGCGGATCGTAGCGGGCATGTCCATGAGCTTGCCGGTGAAATTCAAGGAAAATCGGAAGAGCCTTTTCATGGGAAAGTACGTTTTCTGCATGTTGGACGCCACTGTGATAATGTCTTCAAAAGTCGAATATTCAAGCAAATGCCTCACAAAAGCGCATAGAGACGACGAGGGGAAGGCGACAAGCGTCGATTTCTACAATAGCGCGCTGGAGTTGAAGGTTCATTTGGGAGATGGAATAGTTTCAAGCCTCTTAACGGAATTCATAGAAAATGGCTGGGATAGTGATCATGACAGCGATAATTTTGATATGAAAACTGGAGATGTTGATCCAAAAATCGGGGGAGTTAATCCAAACAACGGCAATGTTGATCCGAAAATCGAAAATGTTGATCCAAACAATAGCAACGTTGATCCAGAAAACGGAGGCGTTGATCCAAAAAGCGGCGGTGTTGATCCAAACAGAAGTGGTGTTGAGTCGGGAGGCACCAATGAAGAGCAAAGCAAGCAAAAGTGCGAACTCACGGCATTCTACAGCTTAGCGCCGAAAATAAGGGATCTGCTGGGAGGCATGCCGCTGATCATTGCAATGGACGGCTTGTACGAGTGCAAAGAAGTCCTGGCTATTTTCGAGGAATGCGGATGGGAGTACATAATAAGGCACAAGAATGGGAGGATTCCGGCTCTTGGAAGAAAATTTGAGCGGATGGTTGAAGCAGGCGAGTCGCGCGGAGTAGTCGAGGCCGCTTATGAAATAGTGAAAATGGGCAAAAAAGATCTGGACTTGTCTAAATACGACAAAGCAGAGGACTGCAGCCCGAAGAAAAATAAGAAGAGCAAAGAGTCTGCAGGCAAAAAGCCAAAAAAGCCCGGAAAATCAACTATAACAGTGAAGCTCGAGAGAGCCTGCAGCGCAGAGTTAAGAGAGGCGCTGCAGGACGAAAGCATGGATCCTGATCTTAAAAAGGCGCTTATTGAAAACGAGCGTTGCTTATGGGATGATCTTCAGGATTGCCCTGAGGTCAAAGTTAAGAGAAGCGGGATGAAATACGTCGAATATGTATATACATATGTCAATGATCTGATCTACTGCGGCCATGTACTAAGCATGATAAGCTGCAATATGCTCTGCGAAGACGCAAATATTGACAATACATATGTTTTTATAACTTAGCTGAAGATCGCGGATGAAAACGCCCCTGCGATCGCCAGCCTCGGCAAGAGAAGATGGCTTATCGAGGAAAACGGCTTCAGAGAGCAGAAACACGGAGGATTCTGCATGGCGCACCAATTTTCGAAGGATTATGATTGCCAGAAAATACACTATTTTTTGATACAAATAGCGCATTCAATATTCCAGTTGCTTGAAAAGGGAGCGGAGGCGTTCAGAAGAGGCAATGCTACGCACAGTCAAATCCGTCGGTCGATTTTGGCCGGCCTTTCGAAGGGTTTTACACCAGAAGACATACAATACATAATAAACAGCGATATTAAGTATGATTTTTTAAGCAGAGATCCCCGCCAAAGAGCGGGGTATGAAAAGGATAAGGCCTTCAATCTCGCATCATGAAAATCTATTCAGCGACACGCATCGCTAATTTCTTTTACGCACTTGAAAATTTCATGCCAAATTAGCAAGTTCGGAATGCCAGCGGAAATATTGTCGAATATTGCTTGAGATTAAAATGGTTAAAATTAGATGGGGAGACAATTTCAAATTAACAATAAAGCTTAATAGCAAATAAGCAATGATTTAGAATTCCTTAAAATTACAACAAATAAACCCTAATTTAATTTCCAACCTCCAGCCAATGTACTTTTCATTGCCACTTTTTTAAAAAATAATGTTCAAATATTTTTCGAATTGTCTCTGTCCTCGAAGAAAGGCGAATCATTTCGCGCGGCGGAAAGGAAAATGCCGGATCAGGGAAGGGCGGTGCGGCGAAAGCCAAAATATCGGGCGCGTGCGGCTCCCGCCAGGGGCTGATCAACGGGAAAGCCGATGAAGCTGCGGCGATTCCGGCGCTGATCGGCCATGCTGGCGGAGCCGCGCGGGGCGCATTTTCGGCGACGCCGCGCCATATTCCGGCATGGCCGCTGGGATCGGGGCCAGGACGGGGCGCGCCCGGATATTGAAAGGCGGTGCCCCGCTGATTCGATTTGCTGCTGATTTTGAATCTTTCAGGCATTCGGCAATCCAAGAAATATCGACTATAATGGGATTCATAGTGCAGCCTCCGCTCTATTGGCATATTAATTTTTGTGATAAGATTTAATATATGCCATTTTGCGCAGGCTGCCGCTATTTTTCAATCAAGGCATAGCTAAATTATGAAAGTCTGCTATCAATATTTTGCGCAATATATCCAATTCCAAAACTCACATGTCATCCCTTGCCTGCAGCTGCATTTTGTACAATATTAACTTCAAATCCTAGATTCCATTATTTGAAATAGGCAATCGCTCATTTAGAGTTCATAATTGTGTTCATTCGGGTAGCCTGGTCTTGATAATGAAGACATCATTATTCCGATAAGAATCAAATTAGCTATAATACCGGATTTACTTCTTGAGATAAGAGGAAACGCAACCGGAGTGCAAAGCTGAAAGCCGAAGTTGTATAGAGTGTAGCCAATGGCTTCAGCTGCCAGCGTTGCTAGGATGGAAAAAGATACGAACAATTCCAGGCAGCTTTTTTGCTTCAAGGACAAAAAAAGGCCCCTTGCCAAGAGAAAAATGAAGACCACCGCTATGCAGGCGAAAGCTGACCATCCCAAAAAGGCGATGAGGTATACAAGTGAAAGGTCGGCGCTCGATATTGCGTATAAACTCCAGTGATCCGGGAATCTTCTGCCGAAAATCCCTGCGTTTGCCAAAAAGGCTGACGTCTCCCGCTTAACGCCGATATAAGGATTCAGAAGAATTTTGAATTTCACCCATGCCTGATTTCCGATAGAAATCGCATAAGCGATTGATGCGCATGAACTTGCGGCTAAAAACATAAAAAAGGTGTGACGCCGACCTTTTTTGAACCAATCTTTCCAAGCCGACATTCCAAAAAGGGCGGATGACGCAACGGCGAAGGTGATGAAAGCTGATGCCTTGGCTGAAGCCGCCAGCGCGGCCATAGCCGCGAAAACGAAGCAGCATTTGAGTATGCCTGCTTTCCCATTCCCTTTTTCAGAGAATACCAACGCAGCTAATGAAAGAGGATAAAACAGTGTGAGATAAACGAGGAAATTTGAAGATGGACGAGAAATAAGCAGGGCTGAAATCGAAATTGCTGCAATGCATGAAGATATTGATTTCGGACTCTCGCTTATAATGGAAAAGGAGAAGACACAGGCTAGCGCCATAGCGGCAACGCCCAAGGCTGTGCAAAAAATACGATCAGCATATAGGCTAGGGTATTGAAAGTCGAAGAAAAGCAGGCTGGAAAAAAAGCCGATTGCTAAGAGAACCATTGTTGCTCCAAGCATTTCCCAGTGGATTTTGGAAAAGCCTTTGTTTCTTTTTTGAATCTCGAACTTACCAGGCGACATCAAAAGCATCCTCCTATTTAAGCAGAAAAATCGGAACTGTTCCAATGTATTTTACATTAATTTTCAAAAAGACGGCTTTCTACATAATCTTGATTATTGTCCCAAATGTGCAATTTTGAAGAACCTAAAAAAATCATTAAATTGACATGAGGCAATTGAATTTTCCATCCATCTTCGGGCGAAATCGGCCGTGGCAAAAGGATGGATATATGTATGCGAAAATTGATTTTTTGTCTATTTAGTGGAATACGTAGTGTTGAATAATGTCTAGTTCAGTTCTATATTACTGTATCATCCGCAAAGGCTGATAGGTGCCTTGCGGCTCGCTCTCCGGCTCGGCTTCCAAGTCGGCCGCGCGTTTCGCCCGGCGCAACCCGCGCGCCCGATGGGATCGCGGAGCTCCTTCGAGTCGCGCGGAGCGCTTCGCCCAGCCGCGTTGCGGCTACGTACAGCTTTACAGTCTCTTCATCTTCCATATTGCCTATTCTTATGTCGCTGATTATGTTTTCTGCGCATTCCCTTAAGCTTTGAGTGTGCATCATTTCGAATCCTTCGCTGAAATTCATCTGCGCGCCGAGCACGATGCGGCATGCTGCATGAAAAATGCCGGATAAACACCAATAGTTTGCAATTGCCTGCATGTCCCCCTCTTGATAAGAATCGAATCCAACCGCTTTCATGCTTTGAAAAAAAGCTTCAATCCGCCATCGCCATCTATATATCTCCAGAATTCTCTTTGAATCGATCGATGCGCCTGCGCCGGGCCAAGCTGCGGTTGCGGCGGCATTTTTTATGCCGTTCAGGCCGCCTTCATATCTACAGGCTATGCAGGCTTGACCGTCAACCGCAATGGAGGAAGCGCCTTCAAACTTGATGGATTTTGAAAATTCCCCAGTGCCGGCCTTGATCTTTTTGCCTTTCATGCCGGATGATCCGCTTTCGATCATGCGATCGGCTTTCATATTCCATATATACGCAATTTATCTTGGAAAGCGCCTCTGCCGCCCTCTTGCAGGCGCGCCGCGAATCTGTGGCGGCATAAGCAGCTTCATCCATTTTAGGCATGCTTTCGGCGACAGATTCAATAAAGTCGGCTTTTGCGGCGGCTTTCACTTTGATGAAGGGGGCTTCAGCTTCGTTTGCTTCGCGCCTCAAGGCGGCCAAGCTTTTTCTTGCGGCTCTTAAAGCCCGCTTGGATGCGGCCGCGGCCGCATTCCCCCTTTTGCGCCTCTCTTTGGCATCTTTCAGCTCGATCCTCGCATTTTGCAGTTCATCTTCGGCCGACCGCTTTTTCAAGGCCGCCCCGTGATCGCCTTCGCCGGATTCAGGCGCCGATCTGATCTTCGGCAAGGCTCCTTGCGTCTTTCCGGCTTTTTTCTGAATGGCCGCGACTTCAAGATCCAGGCTCGCGGCAAATGCGGAATCGGCTTTCCAAGCGGCGTCCATGCACGCCTTCTCGCCAGCGGACAAGCCTTCGGAATTGCCGCAACTAAAAAACCATATGCCGAAAGGAGATCTCCGCATCCGATCAAGACCGTTGAGATCTGACGGCCGAAGACCGTCGCTCCGCCGGGATGCGAACAGCGCCTTCAATGGACGCTCCGCTTTTTGCGCGCCTCTTCGACAGTGCGCCCGTCGTATCGTCTATTATTATGCAGGTTGGCTCGCCGGCTTCCCCGCGCTTCTTCAGGATCGCTTTCAACGAGAAGCTTTTGAGCGCGCCCGCAAAGGTTCCATCCCTGCTGAAGCCATGCATGTTTCTGGAATAGGCTGTCCTGCGGCGGGAGCCATAAAATTCGATACCGGCCATTTTACCCCGGAATCCCCTCGCCACTATGATAATAAGCATGGCTGCGAGGCTTTTCAACAATGAATTCGACATGGCGAAGCCGATTGATTCGGCGAAGCATGCCGCTTTATTCCGCAGAGCCGCCTTGCCTCCGCCTGCATCTCCTCTTCTGTATGCGCCAATATTGTCCAGCATGCAGCTATTTTAGCATATTGACGATTGAAAAGCCAAAGATTTCGTCATTACGAATGAGAATTATGAAAATGCACATTTGGAATTATTGCCAAAGAAATTTTATCATTTGTTCAATTCTTTAAAATCCATCGTCTTAGAGATTTCCATGGCTCTTTTGATGATAATTGCTGGTGACGATAAGGTACGTTATCATCTTAAGACGATAACGCACCAGTGGAGCTTTATCGACCTTGCGATTTCCTCCATGTCGTCTGAAGAAGACGAAAATTGCCTGATTGAATATGCAGTTTCGCCGCTTTTGAGGACTGTAGTTTGGAGTCCCATGCAGATGGATTTCAACCCCGCCCATTTATCCGAGTAGCAGGAGCGCGAAATGTCGGTTGCCGCATAATAGTCCCATATAATGGTGGATCCGCATCTTTCCGTTGCAAATCGCATCGGCGGGATGCTGCCTTTCAATATCCGGACGCGTCCCGTCCTGTCCTCGATTCCGACAGCCATCCTGGAATATGGCGCGGCATAGCCGAAAATGCGCCCCGCGCCGCCTTTGAGCGCTACGACGCGGTCCACCCCTCCCTGATCATGCATTTTCCTTGAGGAAGGCACTGCGGGGCGCGAGCAGGGCCCCCGCCTTGCCGGCGAGGTCGCCAGAGACAGGCGGCTTAAGAAGCCGCCCAGATTTCGGCGGGGCGTTTTGAAACGCAGCGCCTGCTACAGAGCGGCGGATCAACTCTCAGAACAAAAAAATCGGGGCTGTTCTGACGACTTGCTAAGTCACAGGCATTTTGGAATATTCAGTCGAATTCAAAGCATATCTTGGAGTCAAAAAGGCCTTTCAATTCAGCGTTGATGTCACGTTTAAAACAAAAAGGCGATAGTATAATCAATAGTTGACTGATTGGCCTAAGTCATGAATGCCAACGGTTTTGAGTTCTCCGGTTGTTTTCCGAAAAGAATCGGAGCGCTGACACAAAATGTCGTATATGGTCTCGACCGCATCCTGTTAAGTAAACTACAGATTATACTATCACCAACAAAAAAGAGGTTTGCATGTATTGGTGGAGATTAAGAAGTTAATATTTTGATTGCAATAATACGAATATTTATACCTACTATTTTTCAAACTTAGCCCTAAGGATTTTCTGCCCTTTTGGCTGTAAAATCATGTCGGAACAGTTCCAAAAAATCTGTCACAAAAATTAATGTCAGATCATATACTGTAAACGGAAACAAGTTCAAAAATAATAGAAAAGGGATGTTTTTATGCCATCAGGTACTTCAGGAAACATGAGTTATACAACGATTCCAGATTTCAGATCAAGCTATCAACCGCCAAATCCTCCAACTCTCGAATCTGGCGCCGGAGCATATTATTACAAATATAGCTTCTCATGGGCAATCAAATCTGCTTCTACAGGAATACTCCTAAAAGATGCTCAAATGAAATTAGACAGCGTCAAAAAGAACAATGCATATATATTTATGTCATGCATCGGCACTGCCAGCACACCTCCCGAGTTCGGCATTATATCTGGGTGGGAAGACAAGGGATCATGGTTTTTATATACCAGAGCGTCGGGCGGGGATGTTTCTAAAAAAGCAAAGGTAATAGAACCCGATAGCGCAACTCCATCTAACGGAATATATACCTACAAAAACAGCGTATTTACTAATATCCGCATTTATGTTTCCGGAGATAGCATAAAAGGCGAGGTGCGCCGCGGTCCCAGCCATTCGCTTGTTGCATCTGCTATTGTATCAGGTGTCGGCACCAACATAGGCACCAGCTGTACGTTTCTGCTTGGAGTTTCTTACTGCCCAAATCCAGCAACAACAAGTCCAGGCCCGCGAAACGCATATTTAAAGCATGTATATTTGCAAGACGGCTTTCTTTACAGCGAACCCAACTATAGTGGAAATAGTACTTTATGGGAGCCGGATAAAGACAACCAAGCAACATACTATTCGCTCTTATGCAGAACAAACTATGTAACGTATAATCGTTTTGGCATTACTGAAGAAGAGATAAGCATAGACTACAATTGATTACAATTCACACATTTAGTGCTTTTAAGATGCTTAACATTGAAATAATGGTAATTTACTCCCTGTGAAAAAGCCATGAAATATTTTACGGGGGCGAAGCTTCCCATTAATATTGGTATCAGTTATCCCTCGATGGATTCGCTGCAGTTCAAGTCAATGCAAATAAAAGCAGCGGAATCATATGGATTCCGCCGCTTTTTCAACGCCTCAGCCCAGCTCGCTAAGTATCTCGGAGCTTATCAGCTCTATGCTGCAGCCTTTGATCTTTTCCAGAGCCTCCTGCTGGCGGTCGAGGCGGAAGATGACCATTGCGTCGTGGGATGAGGAGCGGCTTGTAAAAGCGTACATGTATTCGATGGAGATGTCTTTGGATTCGAGTTCGCCCAGCACTCTTGCGAGGCTGCCGGGCCTGTGCTCCAAAGCTACGGCGATCACGTCCGTCAGCTTTACAGTTAAGCCCCGCTCCTTCAGAATCTCCCACGTTTTTTGGGGATTGGACACAATCAGCCTGAGAATGCCGAAATCCGTGGTGTCCGCGATGGAAAGCGCATGGATGTTGATATCCTCCTGGGCGAGGAAGCCTATTACCTCGGCAAGCCTGCCTGGCTTGTTCTCGATGAATGCCGATATCTGCGTAATTACCATAAGATTGACAGCCTCCTTCAAATCAAATGATTCTCTTGTCTATGACCCTCTTGGCTTTGCCTTCGCTTCTGGTTATGCTCTTTGGCTCAACCAGCCTCACTTTGCAGGAGATGCCCAGAACGCTTTCGATCTGCGCGCGCAAGCGGCTCTCGAGATCTTCAAGCCCTTTGACGAAGTCGGAGAACAAGCTCTCGGAAACCTCTATCTCCACTGTCATCGTATCCAAGTTGTTTACGCGATCTACTATTATCTGGTAGTGAGGGGAGGTTTCGCCGGACTCTAAAAGCACGCTTTCGATCTGGGACGGGAAAACGTTTACGCCGCGTATAATGAGCATGTCATCGCTTCGGCCGCTGAGCTTGCTCATTCTCGCGTGAACTCTTCCGCATGCGCACTTTTCATGCGTGATTGATCCTATGTCCCTGGTTCTAAAGCGAATAAGCGGCAAGCCTTCCTTATCGATTGTTGTGATTACAAGCTCTCCTGCGACTCCGTCCGGAACAGGCTCTAGAGTTTCCATATCCACTATTTCCGGTATGAAGCTGTCTTCCCACACATGAAGCCCTTGATGGCATTTGCAGTCCTGGGAGACTGAGGGACCCATTATTTCGCTTAAGCCGTATATGTCAAAGGCTTCAATGCCCAGGCGCTCTTCAATTTCCTTCCTCATATTCCGGCTCCACGGCTCAGCTCCGAAGATGCCGATTTTGAGGGTTATGTCATCTTTGGTCAAGCCGAAGTCTTTGAGCGAGTCGCCTAAATACAGCGCGTATGAGGGCGTGCAGCAGAGCACGGTGCTTCCGAAGTCCTTCATCATGGTAATCTGCCTGCGGGTATTTCCCGTGGAGGCGGGTATGACTGCCGCTCCTAGAAGCTCAGCGCCTCCATGGGCGCCCAGGCCGCCGGTAAATAGCCCGTATCCATAGCAGACCTGGACTATGTCGTTTTTGCTGGCTCCGGCCATGACCAGGCATCTGGCCATGCATTCGCTCCACAGATCCAGATCGCGCTTGGTGTATCCGACTACAGTCTGCTTGCCGGTTGTGCCGCTTGACGCGTGGATTCTGGAGATTGTTTCAAGCGGCTCTGCCAGAAGCCCGTATGGATAGGTGTCTCGCATGTCTTGCTTGGTGATGAAGGGGAGGAGCTTGAGATCTTCAACTGTCTTGACGTCTCCCGGAAGAAGCCCTTTTTCCTGCATTTTTCCCCTGTAGAAGGGAACTCTGGAGTAAACCTTGTCCAAGGTGGAGCGGAGCCTTTTGTTTTGAAGAATCGTCAGTTCATCTCTGCTCAATGTTTCAATGTATGGGTTCCAGTAGCTTTCCATCGACTCATCCTTTCGCGTTGGGGCTGCGCAGCGGCAGGGATTTGCCTGCGGATAGGGCTTGGCGCAGCTCGAGCATTTCTAAGTTCATGAAGCTGCGCAGTACCCTGCCTCGAAGGCTTTAAGGTTTGCCGTGAGCATTTTCTCCGGCGCAATCTCCCTGATTGTATCAAGCCAATCTTTTTTTGCTATATCCATGGAAGCCGCCAGAACTCCTATCAAAACGACGTTTACAGTCTTGGCGCTTCCTGAGGCTATGGCTAGATCCAAGGCGTTTACCGCAGTCATATTCGCGGCTTTCATTTGAAGCTCTTCAAGGAGGCCTTCGGGGTAAGCGGCTAAGCCCGCTATGACGGGCATTGGGTTTAGCTGCTGCGTGTTTACTATCAATGCGGCGCTTTTCTTCAAGTACCTGACGCTTCTTGCGGCTTCGAGAAGCTCGAAGGCGATTACTATGTCAGCGCATCCATAATCGATTATGGGCGAGTCCACTTTGCCCTTGGAGAATCTGACATAGGTCTCAACGCTTCCGCCGCGCTGGGACATGCCGTGGACTTCAGAAACTTTGACGTCAAACCCAGCTCGTATGGCGACGCTTCCTAAGATGCGGCTGGCTAGAAGCGTGCCCTGGCCGCCTACGCCGACAATTAAGATGCTTGTCATTCTTAGTTCGGGCTGCCGTCTATACTGATTTGCATATGAAATTTCCTATTTTGGATTGAATGCACAGCGCGTGCGATTGATATCGGCATTTCGAAGTGAACAGTTCCAGAATAGGCGCATTGGCTGCAAATCGGCATATCACGCGTCAAAAAGGCTGTAATTTAAGCGCTGTCAATTCAGCGCTTTGCAGCTTGCTCAAATTCTTTGAACGCGTTTGGCAGCGTCTCCTTTCTTGCTTTATGCGCTTCATGAAGCGCGTGAAGCCGGATGAATAAAATCTCTTAGCCCTGCAATCGGAATCGGGGCGAATCTTAGCGCTATTTGGATGCTATGGCTTTTAGCGCGCAGAGGTTGGCGCAGTATCCGCAACCGACGCACTGAGCCTCATCAATGCCGGATTTGCCGTCCGGGGCCTTGTATATGGCAGGACAGCCAATCTTGAGGCAGATTCCGCATTTGACGCAGCTTTGTGAGACTTCAAACCTTTCTTTATACTTGACCTTTTTAAGAAGCGCGCAGGGCCGCTGGGCTATTATGACGGAAGGCTCGCCTGCAGCAAGCTCCTGGCGAACAAGCGCAAGAAAAGATTTGTAGTCGAAAGGATCGGCGACTGCAACGCGCTCGATTCCCACAGCTTCACAGAGCTTTTTTAAATCAAGCTGCTTGGTCGGCTCATTTCTTATTGTCAGTCCAGTGGATGGGTTCTCTTGATGCCCCGTCATTCCTGTTATTGAGTTGTCCAGAATAATTATGGCTGAGGTTCCCTTGTTGTAGACTATGTCAATCAGTCCGGTGATGCCGCTGTGAAGGAACGTGGAATCCCCCAGCACGGCAATCGTCTTTTCAGCCTGCTTCCTGCCCAGGGCTTTCTCCATGCCGTGCGCCATTCCTATTGAGGCGCCCATGCATACGCAGGAGTCCAGCATGCTAAGCGGGGCAAGAGCGGCAAGCGTATAGCAGCCTATATCTCCTGTGACAGTCAAACCCTTGATTTGCTTTAAAGCGTAAAACACGGCGCGGTGGGGACACCCCGCGCACATGACGGGCGGCCTTCCTGGAAGCGCCTCAAATGATTCGGCCCCTTCAGCCTTCTCTCCAAGAACAGCTTGCCGTATTTGGAGAGAAGTGTACTCGCCAAGAGGGGAGAATAGCTCCTTCCCTGAAACATTAAGCCCCAAAGATCTGCAGTGCGTTTCGATGAAGGGATCAAGTTCTTCTATAACATAGCACTTGCCGACTGAGGCGGCGAAATCCTTCATCAGTTTGTCCGGGAGAGGATAGACCATTCCGAGCTTAAGATATGAAGCCTTGTCGCCCAACGCTTCTTTGGCGTACTGATAGCTTATTCCGCTCGAAATTACTCCGATTTCATCCGCATGCATTTCAACTGTGTTAATTGAGTCTTCCTCCGCAAAGGACTTTATCTTTTTAAGGCGTTCCTCTACTATTTCATGCCTGCGCCTAGCCATTGCAGGCATCATTACATATTTTCCCGGATTTCTCTGAAACTCCCTTATCGGAGGGGGCAGGGGCCGCCCTGCCTCTACTAGGCTCCTCGAATGGGAGATCCTTGTAGACAGGCGTATTATAACCGGAGTATCGAATTCTTCGCTTAGTTCGAAGGCCTTCATGGCGAACATGCGGCACTCGGCGCTGTCCGAAGGCTCAAGCATGAGAGTTTTCGAGGCTTCGGCGTAATGCCTGCTGTCCTGTTCATTTTGCGAGGAATGCATTCCTTGATCATCGGCTACGCAGACGACCAAGCCGCCGCCGACTCCGGTGTAGGAGGCGGTAAATAGCGGATCCGCCGCCACATTGAGGCCTACGTGCTTCATTGAGCAAATGGATCGGGTTCCGGCCAATGATGCGCCTATGCAGACTTCCAAAGCTACTTTTTCATTAGGGGCCCATTCTACGTGAGGCACCGGAAGCAAAGCCAGATGCTCCGTGATCTCCGTGCTGGGCGTGCCTGGGTATGCTGAAGCCACCATTACCCCCGCCTCGAAGGCGCCTTGGGCTATAGCTTCGTTTCCGAGCATGAGTGATGCCAAAATAACGCCTCCTCAGAAGCGGCGGAACCCTCAGCCTTAAAAGTTTACAGCCTGCAGGCATGCCGGGAATCCGCCGCCCGCAGGACGGCGAAGAAAAGCTTGGATGGAGGGGAGCTAAAGCATATGCTTATCTTCGCCGTCCTTTATATGTTTATCTGTTGTCTATTACCCGCTTTGCTTTGCCTGCCGTCCTTTCTATAGAACCCGGCTCCCTGAGCCGAACCTTGCAGTCCAAGCCAAGGACGGAATGGAGCTTTGCCCTTACGCTGCCTTCGACTTTCGTAAGCTCGCTGTATCTTTCCATGAGGGAGTCGTCGTTGATTTCAACTTGAACCTCCATCACATCCACATATCCCTGCTTGGAGACGACCAGCTGGTAGTACGGGCTTATGTGCTCCATACCAAGTATAACACTCTCAACTTGAGACGGATAGACATTTACGCCTTTTATTATAAGCATGTCATCGCTGCGGCCCTTGACCTTGGTCATTCTGAGAGAAGTCCTGCCGCATGGGCATTGGCCTTCAACCAGGCTTGTAATGTCCTTTGTGCGGTAGCGCAGGAGCGGGAACGCCTCCTTGTCAAGCGTGGTGAGAACCAGCTCGCCCTCTTCTCCAAGAGGCAGCGTCCGGCCTGTATCTGGGTCGATGATTTCAGGCAGAAAGCAGTCTTCATTTATATGAAGCCCGGTTTGACATGAGCATTCTCCTGAAACGCCTGGGCCTACTACTTCGCTCAAGCCGTAGTTTTCCGTAGCCAGTATGCCCCATCTGCTTTCGATCTCGGCATTCATTTGCGAGGTGTGGCCTTCCGCCCCGAACAAGCCTAGACGCAGCTTGAGATTTTTCATATCGATGCCCATCTGGCGGGCGGAGTCCGCCATGTAGAGCGCATACGAAGGCGTGCTCACCAGTATTGTCGCGCCGAAATCCTTCATGACGAGGAGCTGTTTTTCGGTATTTCCCGAGGAAATGGGGATGACGGCGGCGCCGATCTTCTCAAGGCCGTTGTGAAGCCCCAAAGCTCCGGTGAATAGGCCGTATCCGAAGGATATCTGCGCGATGTCGTCTGAAGTTCCCCCGGCCATGGTTATCAGCCTGGCCATGCATTCGCTCCACATTTCAAGATCCGCGCGGGTATACCCAACAGGGGTGGGCTTTCCTGTAGTTCCGGAAGAAGCGTGTATTCGCACTACTTTTTTCATAGGAACGGCAAAGAAGTTGTAGGGATAATTGTCCCTAAGATCCGATTTTGTCGTAAACGGCAGGCGCCTGAAATCGTCAAGGGTTTTAAGGGCTTCTGGCTGAAGCTGCGCAGCGTCCAGGCGGCTCCGATAGAACGGGACGTTTTCGTATACATGGGAGACGGTTTTTTTCAGCCTCTGCCACTGGATGTCCGCGATCTCCTTGCGCGATGCGCATTCAATGTCTTTGTTCCAAATCAGCATTTCAGTTCAATTCCTTCCAAGCGGCTGCTATTGTTTTTTCTGGAAGCTTAGGCGTAATTAAGCTTGCTATGGGCACTATCACAAGGGAGACGGCCATGGCGGAAACTCCGAAAATTGGAGCGTTGGCGCTAGCCGCGGCGAAGCTTGACGTTGCGGTTCCGACTATTGTGCAGACTATGACAGTGAAAAAGCCTCCCAGCATTCCGGCCCGCGCGCCGAGTTTCGTTGTTTTCTTCCAGTACAGCCCCCAGAGATAGGGTCCTATGAAGCTGCCGGAGACGATGCCCCAGGAAAAAGACATAATTGAGACGATTATCGCTATCTGCATAGTAGCAAAGACAAACGACAAGGCAACGAAAAGCAGGCACAGAATCCTCATCCCCGCCATCTGCTTCTTGCCTTGCCAGCTCTTTACAATATGCGGCATAAGGTCGACGGAGATTGCGGAGGAAGATGTCAGCACGATGGCTGAAAGGGTGGACATGGAAGCGGAAAGAAGGAGTATCAAGATTAACGCCAGAACTATGGTGGAAAAAAGGTTGGCGTCTCCCAGAGCCGCAAGCAGGACTTGAGGTATGACTGCGTCATATCCTCCCTGGGGAAGCTCAGATAAATAAAGCCTGCTCAAAGAACCTACAAAATATGCGCCTACACCGATGAAAGCGGCGAAAACAGTGGAGATGACAGTCGCTCTTTTTATAGAGCCTTCATCCTTTACAGCATAGAATTTGCTGACCATTTGCGGGAGCCCCCATGTTCCGAAGCTTGTGAGAAGGATGTTCGTGCACAGGAAAGTCAAGTATTTTCCGCCGTAGGGGCTTATCAAGCTGGGATCAATCGCCCTCAGCTTGCTGATGGCGCCGCCGAGGCCCCCTACCTGAGGCTGCAGGACGACTATTAAAACCATTGAAACTACGCCGAAGATCATTATCAAGCCTTGGACGAAATCGGTGTAGACGCTTGCCAGGTATCCTCCAAGAACCAAGAAGAACGCTGTGAGGCAAGCTACAATCAGCATGCAGACATTTACCGAGACATTAGGAAAGATAGTATTGAACAAGGAGCCAAGGCCTTTATATACTGCAGACGAATAGGGAACCAGGAAGACGAATATCACTACAGCGGAGAAGAATTTCATTGGCTTGTCATTGTATCTGGCCTCAAAGAACTCAGGCATTGTCTTGGTGTTCATGGCTCGGGTCATGCTGCGGCTTCTTCTCGCTAGAACCTTCCAAGCCAGGAAGCAGCCCAGGACGGCGTTTCCGATTCCTATCCATATTCCTCCTAAACCTATGTCCCAGCCCTGCTTGCCCGCATAGCCGATGAAGATGACGGCTGAAAAGTATGTAGTTCCGTAAGCGAATGCGGACATCCATGCGCCGATGTTTCGATTTCCGAGAAGGAAGCTGTCCATGGTCTTTGTTTTCTTCGAAGCGCTGATTCCTAAGTATACCATAGCCAGAGAAAAAAGGATGAGGGCGATGATTGTGACGACTTGAACTTGCAAGGTGCTATCAGCCATTTTGAAGCATCTCCTTGAATTGATTGTACCCGCTTGGGCCGCGCTTGATCCGTTTCAGACTGTCCCTGCTCCGGCGAGAAGAACGTTGTCTTTATGTAAGGCGAGTTCTCGCTTTACGCTGCAGCATGGGCGGCATAAGGCCGTGCATGCCGCTGGCTGCGCTTTGGTTTGGGAAAGATCGCATGCGCTGTTAAGGAGATGCTCCTGGGGGCACATGCAATTATACCACACAAAGACTCATTTTTACACAGAAGATGGCGTAAATGAGCATTAAATTTTCAGCCGGAGTTTTTGCGCAGGTGAATATCATGCTAAGAATTAATATGCCGATGCGCGGCCATATGTACCGAATTTGGAGTTTGATTATTCGCTTTCACGAAGCATAATGCTCCAAAAAGGCAGATTCATATGCAAAGCCAAAAAGAAATGCTCTCTTATTCCTCGATTCAAAGCAAAGCTTTGAAAATGCAACGCACTTTGATAAATTAATGTGTCAAAGCGAGTTTGCAGGCTGTAGTAATTTGCAAATGAAAGCTCCTATTAAAGAACTTAACAATGCAGAGCGCCAATGGAAATCAAGCTCAAATTTAGGTATTTGACTTCAAATCAGCATAAGGCGCAGGGAGCAGTCTCGATGGGGACATGCAAATACAATTTCTTTAGGCATGAAGCTGGCCCTCTTTTTCACATTAACTTAGCAAAGTGAGCGCTTGCAGATATTCCGGAGCAGGAACCACGCAGACTATTATATCACAGAACCGAGCTGGAATAATAGTGGCTTTTTGAGATTTCCAATCGTATTCAGCTAGTAATTTTTTCTAGGTTCCTTTATTCTCATCTGCGGATTTCGAATATGGCAAGATGTTAATGTTGCTTTTTACAAATTTCAGCAATTAATCCCGCTGTCTCATGTGTTTTTCTCCTTTATTAGCCTATTTATACCAGGACAGTTTAACGCCCTTAACATAAGCTCTACAGATGCCAGAACGCTCTCGATTTAGAGATCCTAAAGAAGATTTTTTTAATGCATTCAGCTCTTTTTTCATTATTTGCCTGTCTAAGTTTATATTTAAACAATGTTGAATGGCTTTGTACGTCCCAATATTTGGCATTCTTTCTTAATGCCGGCCATAAAGCGGAGAATGCAGATTA